>SXXL01000037.1 GCA_005789565.1 Bacteroidota bacterium
AACCCAACTCCGAACTGACTCCGAACTGACTCCGAACGCTGAACTCCGAACTCCAAACTGGCGCAGGCTACGCCTGCGCCGTCGGTCCTCCAAAATTCAACGGCAACTGTATCTCCTCAATATCCTGTATCGGTCCGTGCGAAGATTCAAACTTCTGAATATTCTCGGTCAGGGCTCGCATGAGCCGCTTCGCGTGCTGCGGGGTGAGAATGATGCGGGATTTGACCTTGCTCTTGGGCGTACCGGGCATCACATTCACAAAATCGATCACGAACTCGGCATGCGAATGGGTGATGATGGCCAGGTTGGCATATTGTCCTTCGGCGACCTCCTCGGAGATCTCGATATTCAACTGATTGGGGGCGGGGGGATTGTTCTCTTGCATGATTATTGATTGATAAGGGAAATAGCTTGTGCCAGGGCCTGATCGGGATTCAGGTTGTACGCATCCGAAGTGAATACCGCCGATACATTTCCAAATGCGGTGAGCTCCTTCAGCAGACTATTATAGTTATTCTTCACTTTTTTAAGGGTGCGGGTCGACGCGTTGTACAAGAAATAATCATACAACAGATCGAACTGGCGAAGTTCCGATTGTACATAATTGCTGGACACATATCCTACATCGGCTTTGTAGCGCTTGTACACACCTGCCTTTGGACCGGTAGCCATCTCCTGGAAATAGGCTTTTTCGGAAGATCCCAGATGCTTTCCGAATACAAAACGCATGTTCTGGGTGAGTCCCACCGCCTGGTTGACCAAAAACACAAACGAATCAACCTCACCCGGCGCCTTGACCAAGGGCTGACCCGGATTGGAAGGCGAAACGAACTCCACTTCCTGGCTATAGGTATTGTAACCCACCTGAATGTTCACCGCAGTGGCATCGGAAGAATAAATATTCCCTTTGTTGCGCTCCCCAAACAGATAAGAAGTACCGATCACCCGATAGGTTCCGATCAGCTTATACATCCCCTCCCCTGTCTGCTCGCGCAGCAATCGGTTGTGATTTAACACCGGATCCACCCAGCCCGCCGTGGGCGTGATCAGCCCCTGAGCATACACCCCGGAAGCCAGCAGTAGGACGAAAATCGCGAGTACACGCTGTTTCATAGATCTGTTTTTCCAAAGGTAAACAAATGGATTTGGGGTTTGGGGGGAATAAAAAAAGGGATTGTTAAACAATCCCTTTTGAAATATCAGTCAGTGTCCTCTTAGCGAGCGCGCAAGTATTGCAGGTCGTCGAAGAATGCACGCAAAGGGTTGTTGTTGTAGTTCCAATCTACCGTAATGTTACGAGTGGCCGGATCCCAACGACCAGTACGGCTGCCCGCACCAGTGAACATGGTAATGGGAGGACCAGCCGGATCGCTTCCGAATACGCGGGTCACCAAGTTGGTACTTGTATTGAAAACAACTACAGGAGCAACTATAGGTCCATACCAGCTAAGGGCATTGTTAGGCCCGATACCGATCGGATGACCTACTCCACCCACCAAGGGCCAGAAGAAGTAAACCGCATCAGGGCCGGAGGTGACCATGTGCATGGTAGTCTGGTAGGGGAAAGTGTACGGAACACGGTTGTGATAACCGGTCAGGTTGTACACCCCATCGTACTTGTTTTTGATGGAGAACTGGATCAACAGATTCTTCAGGTTCTCGGCCACGATGTAGTTACCGCTGGCAGAGGTGATCTGAATGGCCACACCGTACGCAATATTAGGATTCAGCGTCAGGGTGCTGGTCACTACCAGAGGTACAGTCACGTTGCGCGCACCGGCCGGAATGGTAACGGTGGTGGGCATGGTGTAAAGAGTGGTCGGCAGCACTTGAATGTTGGTTCCGTTAGCCGTATTGTAAGCACCGATCAATTCGGCACTCTTGATGGCCAGGTTGATGGTGATGTCGGCAGGAGCCGGATTACCGGCATTCAGGTTCAGGAAGGTCAGTTCGGCAACCGTCTGGGGGCTTCCCGACACATCCAATCCATAACCGTTCATGGCCTTAGCCGCAAAAGGGAATCCTACACCGGGAGGTTGGGTATCCGGGTCATTGATCCCGTACTGGTAGTTTTCAAAGCCCTTGTCCTTCAAACACCCGGTCAGGGTGAGGGAAAGCAGTGCAAGTGCCAGAAACGCTTTGTTGAAGATATTTTTCATGATTCGCGTATTTATTGGATTGTGTATTAATTGAGATCCCAGAAGATTTTGGTGTAGCGATCAACCGTTCCCTGAGCCCCTACGTTGGTGGGGTTGTAGTTGTATTCGCTCTGCGGATACATATAACGAACAGGGATCTTGGTGGTGGTGTTCTGCGGAGAAACTGAGATGGGCGGTCCGGGATCGTAACCTACACCGGCACCGTACACAAAACGGTCGTTGGCCGGAGAAGTGGTGACCACTTCATTGTAGCCCATGCGACGATAATCCGTCCACACTTCCAAGGTATTGATACCGTTCAAGGCAAACCACTTTTGAGAGATGATGGTGTACAATCCGCCGGTGGGCTGTGTTCCAGCCGGATTAACAGGCGAGTTGGCCACTGCTGTTACATCAACATCGGAATATCCGGCATTGTTCGCCAAATAGGTGGAAGGGTCGCCCGCACCGATGTAGCGGAAGCTTTCCGCGATACCGGTGTTGGTGAGGGTGGCCACGGTCGGGCCAGCCGTCATGAATCCGCGCTGGCGAGCTTCAGCTTGCAGGAAGAAGCTTTCAGCAGCCGTCATAATGGTCTGAGGCGCGGTGTTGGTCTTATACAGACCAGGGCCGATACCAGCCAGGTTGGCCGCGGCATTGTCGGTGATCGGAGGCAATCCGTAAGCAACGCCCACCAAGCCGTTCGAACCAGCTTCGTAAAAGCGAGTGGTCCGGGGGTCGCCATTGTACTTATAATAATCGATACCCCATTTGTTGGCACGGTAGTAGATGTTGTTGGCGGTTTGAGCACCGGCAACCGAGATCTTGTACACGTTGTAGAAAGGATTGGGCTTGTCGGCTACGTAGCCGGGCTGCACCATAACATCCTCACCGATTCCGAGGAAACCGGATCCCTCGGTGGTGATGCGGGCCATTTCAGCAGCCTTGTCGATACCGGCTACCGCGTAGGCATGAATCATCATGCGCAGTTTCAGGGTGTTGGCGAAACGAATCCATTTGCCTTTGTTACCCTGGAAAATGATGTCGTTAGTCGAAATACCCTTGTTGGCGTTGGTCGTACTAACCACCGCATTTTTGATCAGGTTGATTCCGGTGTCCAGTTGACGGAACAGGTCGCGGTAAACATTGATCCCTTGGTCATAGCCCGGGGTGGGGTTTCCACCGCCTTTCAGGGCCTGGCTGTAGGGGATGTTTCCGTAAACATCGACGAGGATCATGAAGTTGTGTGACTTCATGATACGGGCAATTCCTTCATAGAAGGTAGCACCCGCTCCGCCGGCTTTGTTTTGTACGATCTGATAGTCGTAGTTATTGTCGTAGCAGGAGTTCCAGATACCATTACCAAAGTTGGTGGTCAGGTCGTAGGTCTCCTCCGTTACGTTCGGAGCATAGGTACCGGAACGGGCCCAGTATCCCATCCAGTTCTGGATGGTACCCCAGGAAGTTCCGACGATCGAACCGGAAGCATGGAGGGCAGCAGGCAACACCACGTCGTAGGTAACCGTAGAGTCGGTTACGCTGTTGACGTTTTGGTTGATGTTGAACTGACTCTTCCGACAACCCGTAGCGGCAATGAGCAGGGTCGCTGCCATTGCGGTTCCGTATATAAGCTTATTCAGTTTCATATCTAGTGGTTTTGTAGTTGGGTTAGAGGTTGAGGTTCAAGGTGGCACCGAAGATGCGAGTCGGCGGTGTGTTATCCAATCCACTCACCCCTTGTGCGTTACCCGTTGTATTGGAAAACTCGGGGTCGGTCCACTCGTTGGTGCTCGGCAGGAACATGAAGAGGTTACGTCCGGAAACCGTGAACTGAGCGCCTTTGATGGCGTTCTTGGCAAAGCCTAACCACTTCATCGGAATGTTGTAGCTCAAGCTCATCTCGCGGATCTTCCAGAAATCACCGCTGACCAGGTAGTTCGTGTTGGCAGACGTGTTCACCGACTGAGACCAGAAGTTGTAACCACCGGTCATGTAGATGTTGGTGTTCGCCACATATTTCGTTCCATCCCAGTAAGAGGAGTTCGGCATGATGAAAGCCTGACGGGCATTCTGAGCAGAACGCTTGGAGATACCGGAGAAGTCCATACCGGTTCCGAGGTTACCCGTGTAGATCTGGGCACCACCACGGTAATCGGCCACCGCGCTGAAGCTCAGGTTTTTCCAGTTGATGTTCAAGTTCAGACCCAACAGATGATTGGGCTGCGTGTGACCGAAGGGCTTGATCACCGGATCCAAGCTCGGCAAACCAGTGGTGCGGTTCACCACCACACGTCCCTGATCGTCGCGTACATAGTCAGAAAGCTGGAATGTATAAGCAGGGTAGCCAACCATTACGAAGTTACCGTTTCCGATACCGAGCTGATTTACACCCTCTACGATACGGCTGACCTTGTTGGTCTGATAGGTATAGTTCGCCTTGAAGTCGATCGTAACGTTGCGAATCTTCACGAGCGGTGTCAATTTCAGGTCAAACTCCAATCCTTTGTTAACGAAAGAAGCTGCGTTAAGCAACGCACTGGTAAATCCGGTCGCGCCCGAATAAGCAACCTGTACGATCTGATCGGTGTTGTCTTGCGTATAGGCAGTGGCTTCCAGGTTCACCCGATTCTTGAACAAGCCCAACTCAAATCCAACCTCAGTGTTCACGACGAACTCAGGGGTGTAGCGATTCAAGCGAAGCACGTTACCCGAGGTGTAACCCACCAGGCTTCCGTAGGGGAAACCGCCTCCCAGACCATAGGTGTTCTCCAGGGCTTGTGTACCCAGGTTAACGTTACCGGTCTTGGAGTGCGCACCGCGGAGTTTCAAGTAGGAGATCTGCTT
Source organism: Bacteroidota bacterium (assembly GCA_005789565.1). GTDB lineage: Bacteria > Bacteroidota > Bacteroidia > Chitinophagales > Chitinophagaceae > JJ008. The sequence goes on from SXXL01000037.1 coordinate 4,983, forward strand.
GCTGTTCTTGATGGCAGGAATGGCCTCGCTAAGCAGGAACGAAACGCTGGCGCCGGGATAGAAGAAGCTGATGGCCTCAACATCATAATTATAATAGTAGGCCAAGCGGCTGTTCATATCATAGCTGGCGGTAACCTCGGCGAAGGCCCAATTCTTATATCCGATCGAAGCCTTACCGAAGAAGCGCTGCAGACGAGAGCGGAAATTGCTTTCCGAGGCACCGGGCTCCCCTTTGCGTCCGATGATGTTGAACAACGTCGGGAACGCGAGGTTGTTGCTCGATACGTTTACGTTCTTGGAGTTGTCCTCGCGGAACGACTGACCAACCAATCCCTCCAGCTTGAAATCGCCGATGGTTTTGCGGGCACTGGCGAACAACTCGGAGTTGACGCGGAAGGAAGTGGACATACCATCTCCGACCTGAGAAACGATATCACCGGATTGAGCGTTGGATTTACCAGAGGCTTTGGCGAAATCGCTATACGTAAAGGCCTCTGCACGGCTCTTGGCTTGTCCGAGTGACATGGTCACACCCAAGCGATACGTGAAAGACAGCCAGTTGTTGGCCTTGTAGTTGAATTCGAGGTTTCCGAAGAGGTCATCGGTACGACCTACGCTCCGGAAATTATCGATCATGAAATAAGGATTCGTATAATAGTCATTGAAATATCCGCTGGGATTCGACCAGAAATCATTGCGCCAGTTCTTGAAGCGAGTGATGGGAATTTGCTGGGGCGTGTTGATCAGGTTCCAGTACACGGTGTAGTCACGGCCGTTACCGAAGCTGGAGCCGGCGGTTACATCGTAGTTACCTCGTGTGTAGTTTACGTTGAAACCAGCGCGGAATTTGTTGAACTCCTTGTTACCGGCCATACGAACCGACATACGACGGTTCACATCTTTAGGCATGATACCCTGAATGAGGACGTTTTGCGCACTCATATAGAAATCACCCGTAGAGAAAGAAACGTCGGTTTGGTTGGTGATACCGGTGTTCCAAAAACGCAACTTCTCTTTGGGAAGAGCGCTGTACTCTACAAGGTACTGCTCCCCGTTGGGACCATCCCGTCCGATTTGACGCATGGTACCGTCGAAGGCATCTCCGTAACACTGATTCTCTACGGGATCATATACCCCGTATCCGAAAGCATCCACGGAGGAACCCGAACCGAATTGATTTTGCAGTTCAGGCATGTAGGAAACCCGCTCCACTTGAACCGTATGGCTCACGCTGATCTGAGGTTTGTTCTTATTTCCGCGCTTGGTAGTGATGACCAAGGCGCCGTTGGCACCATCGGGACCATAAATGGCCGTCGCAGAAGCCGACTTAAGGATCGTTACATCCAAGATGTCATTGGGGTTGATGGAGTTGATGTATCCCAGGGAAATGGGCACACCATCCAAGATCAACATCGGCTGGTTGTTACCAGTCAACGAGCGAATACCGCGAAGGGTGATACGCGTATCAGCAAATACACCATTGTTTACGGTTTGAATGTTCAAGCCGGAAACTTTTCCGGTTAGACCATTTTGCAGGTTGATCGTCTTGGCCTGAGTTAATTCGGTCGCCTTCACTTTAGCCGTGGAGTAACCCAATTCCTTCGCCTGACGAGCCACACCGAGTGACGTGATCACCACATCGGTTCCACTGATCACCAAGCGCTTGACGACGATGACAATGGTGTTACCGGCACCTATAGTAGCCGTGGTGGTTTCCAAACCAGCTCCGCTGACCACCAGCACATCGCCGGATTTAGCAGAGATACGGAACTGACCGTTGTTGTCGGCAGCAATACCCGTTTTGGTTCCTTCAATTCGAACGGAGGCACCGGGAAGCGCAGCCCCCGTTTCATCCGTCACGGTTCCGGAAATGACCCGGCTCTGACCGATCGCAAGTGCCGTGAAAAGCACCAGCATCGAGAACAGTGATGCAATTTTTCTCATAATAAACGTTGATTTTTTGGTATACAAGAACATTGATAATCAAAAACTACCAATGAGCAAACCATTGGCAATCCACTGTGCAAGACAGGGGATGTCAACGGGTTGCTGCGGCAATTTAGTCTTTTTTTTAACAAACTGTTGGGCTGGCGGAAAAATTAGGGTCCGTCACCACCCCACTGGCGCCTGAATTGAAGCGTAAATCCCGGTTGAACGGGCGTTCTAAGTCTCATAAAACGTTGATATTCAACATTTTTATCTATAAAAACTCGAAACCAGACGGTATGGTGCCGGCCCAGAGAGACCGAAAGGTTCAAATAGCCCCGCATTAATTGACCCTGAAAGGCCGGAAAACCGACTTTATATAATACATCCCGCTCGTAGGCATAGACCCGGCTTTCCCATCCATCCGTTGATACCCACATCCCGCGCAGGTCCAGTCCGATCCGCTCCGTAACCTCCCACCGCCACTCCAAATAAGATAAGAACCCGTATTGCGGTGCCGCCGATCGCTGCAAAACCCTCACCCATTCCGCTCGCCAGCTCAAGGCTTCTTTCTCGCGCAGAGCGATCTGCCCATGCACCCGCACCGACCGGGTGGTGCGCTGATCGATCACCGGCATTCGATCCCCCGTATCATCCAATTCGCGGCGGACCGATTGAAAACGGATGTACAAACTGTTTTTTTTATCCGGTTGATACTGCCACCGAAATCCACGCATCCACCCCACCGAGGGTAACCGCACCTGAGCACCGGGCTCGTCGGTCTGATAAACATCCACAAATGCATCCACCGTGTGTTGCTCCTGCACGCGCCAGCGCAGCTGCGTATAATAGCCCAATTGCGACCGACCCGTTGCCAATTGCTGAAAGGCCTGCCCCTCTACCGATCGAAATCCCCTCTGGGTCCAGCGTGCCTGCATCGAAACATCCACGCGTCGATCCAACACCACCACCAAGCCCGCCACCGATGCCAGCCGTCCCTTGATATCAACCGCCGCCTCGCCGAAAAAATGCGCCGAGCCCCGCGTCAAAGAAAAATCCACACTTGCATTTGCCACCTGTCGAAACCAAGCCGTATCCCGATTGGTCAGATCGCTCAACTGAAAACGTGGAACTGACCAGGTCCGACCCAATGCATTCACATTGATCCGTCCCCCGGGAATCAACCGGCCGATCCGTCCACCTGCCGTCCACTCCACCACGGCATTTTTCTTTTCCCACTCCGCAGCCGTTCGATGATGGCCCGAGATATCCAAACTCCGAAACCCACTACGACCTTCCGAAATAGAATAAACAACGGCCGATTGCCCGCGACGCGACAGAAACCCATCCCACCGCCACCGTCCCATCGTCTTTCCCATCGCCACCCCTCGTAGGAAACGACTCTCACCCACCGATTGATAGGGCCTGACCGCCAAACCCTGTCGCTTCACCGCCGCCACCTCCGACCCCGCCCCAAAAGTCATCCCCTGCCAACCGATCAATCCCTGCCCCAGTTGAATCGTATAATCACCCAATAAACCGTATGATTTTTCCATGCGCCCGCGCCACTGCAAAAAACCACTCGCAAAATCGGGCCCCCTTTTGCCCACCCGCTCCCCCGCATCACTTTCCATCAACATTCCTCCCTGCCAACCGGCAGCTGACTGCACCCGATACCGAAGCAGTCGATGCATCCGGCCCCCCAATACGTTTTTAGGAAGCTGATCGGCTCGCTGCCCGCTCAACCGTAACAATAAAAAATGTGCAGCCGGCTCTGAAAAGATTTTTTTACCGGTAACCGATGCCGAACCCAATTTGCAATACACTTTGATCCTTGAAACCAACGATTCCGTCCAACCCGGCACCGATTGAAAGACATACCAGGAGTCGGCCGAACCAAACAATCCCCGAAATCGAATCCACCCATCGATCTGCAACGGTGTGAGCAAACCCAACTCGGCCAGCTCCTCCGCCGTGGCACGGTTCAAGTCCAACGGCCGCTTTCGATACTGATCCAATCGCAACTGCAACCCCTCCCATTCACCCGCGACTTCACTCGTCTGCTCATTCGATTGCCCCCACCGATCATCCCATTCCGGCTCCTGTGCCGCCAACATCAGCCGCAACACCAAAAAAAATCCAACCCCTACCGCGCGCATCGTTTCAATTTTTTTTATCCCGATGCCAGGTGGAAAAAAAAGAAAAAGCCGGACCCAAGACCGGATCCTGCGAAAAGCCTAGTCCCACCAAACCCCCTCGCAACCGGCGATGCACGCCCACGAGCAACTGGTCAGGCAGCCATCCCCAACCCAACTCCACACTCCACTCCCGGTTGAGTTGATAGGTTCCCCGAATCAGTGCCGCCGCCGAAGCTACCCGCTCCCAATCCACTCCCCCGTACAAACACAACTTCGATGAAAACGAATACGCGATTCCCGCCCGCACGCGCATCGGATTATTTCCATACCAACCTTTTTGCGTGAGCAACGCTTGCGGATTCTCCCAACTCATTCCCCAAACCGTTCGATCACCGACCAACCCGCCCAAAAAAAGATGACTGGTCGGCGACGCGCTCGTTCCATATCCTCGCACCTGTGTCAGCGAAAATCCTAACCCCGTGCCCACCCAAACCGATCGACTCAACGCACGCACCAAACCCACTTGCCCATTCGTGCGACGATGAACGGCATCGCCCACCGTCACCGCATCCCACCGGATTCCATGCGCAGCTGAACGAATGTGACCGCCCGCCATCCACTCCGTCAACGCCCCTAACCCGTATCGATTTACGGCACCGCCGTACCAGCCCTGCAGGGAGCCGACCGAAAACCAGTTCGGCAACCAGATCAACCAGCGACCCGAATCACCCGCAACCGACCCTGGTCGAAAATGAAATCGACCGGCCTGACGAGAAAAACCTGGCTGCGCGCTCACCGAAAGATTCGGAAAAAGAAACACGATCCATATCAGAAACAGGAGTAGAAACAGATTTTTTGACATTGGCTCAAAATAGAATGCGACGGTAGGGGGATGCAAAAAAGGGGACGGGTATTTTGCTGTCAAGAGCGGAGAAAAACACAGCCCGTACCTTTGCCGCATGCAACTACTGGATGGAAAAAAAGCGGGGCAGGCGATTCGCGAGGAGATCCGCTTGCAAGTGGCCCAGCGCCTCAGCGAAGGAAAAAAGCAACCGCACCTGGCCGCCATCCTGATCGGCCACAACGGAGCCAGCGCCACCTACGTCGGTGCCAAGGTCAAAGCTTGCGAAGAAGCCGGCATTCTTTCCACGCTGTTGCATTATGAAAGCGACCTGCCCGAGCACACCCTGCTCGAAAAGATCGAGTCCCTGAACAACGACCCCGACATCGATGGCATCTTGGTACAACTGCCCCTGCCCAAACACATCCGAGAATCAGCGGTGATCCATGCGATTGAACCAAGTAAGGACGTAGACGGATTTCATCCGGTCAATCAGGGATTGCTGATGCAGGGACAACCCGGGTTCATCCCCGCCACGCCCTATGGCATACAATTATTGTTGCAGCACTATCAAATCGAAACCGCCGGCAAGGAAGCGGTCGTAATTGGTCGGAGTAATATCGTAGGTAGACCTATGAGTGTTTTACTCAGTCAGCCCGGACCCGTCGGCAATTGTACCGTCACCCTCTGCCACTCTAAAACCACCGATCTCGCGGGCCATATTCGTCGAGCCGACATCGTCGTGGCCGCACTGGGCCAACCCGACTTCGTTCAAGCCAACATGATCAAACCCGGTGCCGTGGTGATCGACGTGGGCATCACGCGTGTCGAAAATCCCACTAAAAAATCCGGATTCGAATTGAAGGGCGATGTCGATTACACCAACGTATCCCCACTGTGCAACTGGATCACGCCCGTACCGGGCGGGGTGGGACCCATGACCATCGCAGCCCTGCTGAAAAACACCCTGCAAGCCTGTCAGCAGAAAGATACCTGATCCATGTCAACGCCCCACTCGCTTCCGGTGATGGAACATTTTTATACCCTGCAAGGCGAAGGCCTGCACCAGGGAAAAGCGGCGTATTTCATTCGTCTGGCCGGATGCGACGTAGGATGCGTTTGGTGTGATGTGAAAGAGAGCTGGGACCGCTCCAAACATCCCGATATTTCGCTCGAGGGATTGATTGCCGCCATCCAACAAACCCCGGCCGAGATCGTGGTGATCACCGGTGGCGAACCCTTGATGCACGAACTGGATCCACTCACTACCCTGCTGAAACAAGCCGGATATAAAACTCATCTGGAAACCTCCGGAGCACATCCGCTGTCGGGTACCTGGGATTGGATCTGTCTCTCTCCCAAAAAGTTTCGAGCGCCCCTACCCGAGATCTTTTCCCAGACCGATGAATTGAAAGTAGTGATCTTTCACCCAAGCGATTTTACCTGGGCCGAGCAGTATGCTGAAAAGATGCGTAGCAACACGGCGTTGTATTTACAACCGGAGTGGGACCGCGCCGCCAACATGATCCCGCTCATCGTCGACTACGTGAAGGCTCATCCCCACTGGCGCGCCACCCTGCAAGTACACAAATACTTGAACGTTCCCTAGAATTAACATATCCTCCTTTCTCAAGGGAGAAAAAATCCGTTAGCTTAGATACATGTTGCGTATTTGGATCGGCTGTTTGATCGGAGGAATGCTGTTGATACCGGCAATCGTTTTCGCACAATCCAAATCGGAGACCAAAAAAGCCAGGCAACTTTGCGAGCAGGGATTTCTGCGCCTGGAAGAAGGAGAGAACATACAGGCCTTGGGACTTTTTCGCGAAGCCCTCTCGATCGACTCTACCCTAGCCCGTGCCTGGGCCGGCATCGGAGCCGTTCAATCCGATCGAAAACTGCATCCACAAGCGGTGTACGCCTTCCAACGGGCCAGACAACTCGACCCGGCTTCCATGGAGCCATTCCTTCCTATTCTGGCAGAAGAATGGGCCGGCATCGGTGAATTCTCCTCCGCACTGTCGCTGATCGACTCCCTGATGCGAACGCCCCTGGGCAGCACGGCCGCGATGAAAAAGTACCTGGAGAAAAGAAGAACGCGCTATCTATTCGGCGTGAATTACCAAGCCAATCTCACCGATACCGGCTATCGGTTTGAACCGAAGAATTTAGGTCCCCTCGTCAACAGCCGCGATCCCGAATACCTGCCCTCGATCACGATCGACGGAAAACAATTGGCCTTCACCCGAAACCGCGGGAGCCGAAACGAAGATTTCTTTGCCTCGGAATTGGACAGCAACGGACAATGGAGACTCTCCCAACCGCTGCCCGGAGAGGTCAATACGCCCATGAACGAAGGGGCCATGCATATTTCGCAGGATGGCGAATGGATGGTGTTTACCGCCTGCTCCCGGCCCGATGGCTATGGCGGATGCGATCTCTATATCTCCTACCGCACCCCCTCGGGTTGGACACCGGGAAAAAATCTCGGCGGGCGGATCAACTCCGATCAATGGGAAACACAACCCTGTCTCTCACCCGATAAACAATTTCTGTATTTCGTCAGCCGACGGCCGGGGGGACTGGGCGGCAGCGACATCTATGTTTCGCGTTTGCTCCGCAACGGGCGCTGGGACGACCCCGTGAACCTCGGCCCCAACATCAACACGGGCGGAGATGAACAATGTCCGTTTCTGCATGCCGACAATCAAACCTTGTATTTCACCAGTCCGGGTTGGCCCGGCTACGGTAACGACGATCTGTTCCTGTCGCGCAAACAACCCGATGGCTCCTGGTCCAAACCCCAAAACCTGGGCTTTCCGATCAACACCATCGACCGGGATGGAAGTCTGATCATTGCGGCCGATGGCATCACGGCCTATTACGCCAGCAACCGAAGTGACTCGTATGGCGAAATGGACCTTTATCAATTCAGCCTTCCCCAACACGCCCGCCCCACGCCCACCTATTGGATCCGGGGAAAAGTATTCGACCGATCCGACCGCAAACCCATCTCCGCCGTCTTGAATCTGCGAGAAGCAGCATCCGGCAAAGAGGTGACCCAAGTAAAAGCGGATTCCCTCGGAAATTATCTGGTAACCCTCCCGGCTGGTAACACCTACCTGCTCGCCATCCGTCAGCCCGGCTACTTTTTTCACAGCGAGGTCTTCGAAATGAAAAAGACAGCGGATGCCAAACCCCAGCAACTCAATGTGGGATTACAACCCCTGAGTCAGGATACCACGATGGTGCTCAATCACGTCTACTTCCAAACCAATCGCGCCGAGTTGACCGACAGCTCCCGGGCCGAACTCATGAGCCTGGTCGAATTGCTACAAGAAAACCCCAGCCTGATCGTTGAGATCGGCGGCCACACCGATAACCAAGGTAATGCCACGGATAACCTATCCCTTAGTAAACGCCGCGCCGAATCGGTGGTACATTTTCTGACCGAGCAAGGCATCGCCCCGGAACGCTTACAGGCAAAAGGGTACGGCGCGACGCGTCCCCTTGCCGATAATAACACCGTCGAAGGACGAGCAAAAAACAGACGAAGTGAGATGAAAATCCTTCGCAAATAATTCCCACCCTTCTCCCCGCGCCGATAGATTTGCCGGGTGTCGGACTCCCTGTTGCACCGCATCGCCCTGACCCTTGTTCCACAGATCGGTCCCGTTCAAGCCCGCCTGTTGCTGCAACATTTTCAGCCGGAAGAGATCTTTCGCGCCAAACGTCATCAGCTGTTGCAGATCGAAGGCATCGGTACCGAAAGGGCCCAATCCATTCTTCGCTATCGGGATTTTAGCCGCGCCGAAAAAGAGATCCGATTCCTGGAGAAACGAAAGATCCGGGCACTGTCGATCGAAGAGCCCGACTATCCCAAGCGCCTACTGCACTGCTATGATCCGCCGGTGTTGTTGTATTACGGAGGACCAGCCAACCTCAACACCCCTCGTATGCTGGCGATCATTGGCACCCGATTGCCCACGGAATATGGGCGTGGATGTACCGAACGCATCCTCGAGGAATTGAAAGATGCTTCGGTGACCATCGTCAGCGGACTAGCCGCCGGCATCGACGCCATCGCACACCGAGCCGCGCTTCGTCACCACCTCACCACGGTGGGCGTGTTGGCGCATGGATTGGATCGGATCTATCCCTATCAGCACCGAAAACTGGCTGCGGAGATGGAAGGCACAGGAGGGCTGCTCACCGAGTTTATACACGGTACCGAACCGGATCGCTATCATTTTCCCGCCCGCAACCGGTTGGTGGCGGGCATGACCGATGCCACGCTCGTCATAGAGTCGGGAGAAAAAGGCGGAAGCCTCATCACGGCCTCGCTCGCCAATCAATACAACCGGGATGTATTTTCCGTTCCCGGCCGAATCGGCGATGAAAAAAGCATGGGTTGTTTGAAATTGATCCGGCAACATCAATCGGAGATCTTCCTCTCCACAACCGACCTGCTCGAACGGTTGGGATGGGATGATTCACCCGCGGAGAAAAAAATCAGCCCCACCTTGTTTCCCGACCTGACAGAAGAAGAAAAAAAGATCGTGGATCATTTACAAAAAGGAAATACGCTGCACCAGGATCAGATCGGATGGGAACTGAATATGTCCTCTTCGCAACTGAACAGCTGCCTGTTGCAACTTGAGATGAAAGGGGTGGTCCTATCTTTGCCGGGCAAACAGTACCGGTTGCCGGGTTGAGGCCGGATGTTTCAAATAGGATGATCAGAAATCTATTCTTGCTTCTTTGGATCGGAGGATTCATGTCTCCGCTCACCGCCCACTCGCAGGCCTGTACCACACTGGGGCAAACGCCCGCCACCGCTTTTCCCGTTTGCGGAAGCACCACCTTTACACAAGCCAGTGTGCCGCTTTGTGCCACCAACAGCTTATTTGTTCCCGGCTGCTCCGGTACCGGTGCGAACTATGAAAACCGTAATCCATTTTTTTATCGATTCACTTGTTATACATCGGGTTCGCTGGGATTTGTGATCAACCCGCTGGCTCCGAATGAGGATTATGACTGGCAGTTGTATGATATCACGGGAAGAAATCCCGACGACATCTTTACGGTAAACAGTTTGTTCGTCACCGGCAACTGGGCCGGTACGTATGGTCCCACCGGCGCCTCCGCCAACGGCACCAATGGTATCCAGTGCGCCTCCGATCCCGCTTCCAACGCCCCCACATTTGCGAGAATGCCCAACCTGATCCAAGGCCGCGAATATTTGTTGTTGGTGAGTCATTTCACTAATACCCAGAGCGGTTATACGTTATCGTTTAGCGGCGGGACGGCCGTGATCACCGACCCTACCGAACCGCATTTATTAAATGCAAAGGCCGATTGTGATGGCACCAAGCTTCGAGTCAAGCTCAATAAAAAGGTTAGTTGCCGCAGCCTCACCGCCAATGGAAATGAATTCAGCATCCTGCCGGCAGTACAAACCGTGGTGAGCGCCCAACCAGACTCTTGCAGTTTCGCCTTTGATTTTGATGAGATCGAACTCACGCTCAGTGGCACCTTGCCCAATGGGAATTATCAATTGGTGATCCAAAACGGAATCGATGCCAATACGTTGCTCGACAATTGCGGGCGGGCCATCCCGGTGAATGAACAAGTTCCCTTCACATATCAATCCCCTCAACCCATCTATGCCGATTCGATTGGCAAACCCGCTTGCCAGACCGATTCGATCCGCGTTTATTTTCCCAAGCGGATCAATTGCGCCAGCATAGCCGCGAACGGATCGGATTTTGTGGTGACGGGTCCCACCCCCGTAACCGTCACCGCCGCCGGTGGCAATTGCGTACAGGGAAAGACCGATTATGTGACCGTTCGTTTCAGTGCGCCTATCTACACCAGTGGAACCTATACGCTCACGCTTCGTCCGGGTACGGACGGATCGGTTTTGATCGATGAATGCGGACAGGAAACGCCCAACCAACAACTGAATTTCAATACCGCCGATACTGTCAACGCCGATTTCACATACACGGAACGATTGGGTTGCCAGCGCGACACGCTACGGTTCTCGCACAACGGATTGAATCAAGTGAACCAGTGGAGTTGGATCATCAATGGCACGGTACAGAGCAATCAACAGGTGTACACGCATATTTTTCCGGCTACCAGTCAGAACACGGTCAGCCTGCACGTGAGCAATGGCACCTGTATCGATACCAGCACGCAACGGATCGTGCTGAACAATGAAGTGAAGGCCTCCTTCGACATGGCGTCGGTGATCTGTCCCGAAGACGCGCTGGTGGTAAAAAATACAACGATGGGGGCTGTTACCAGCTGGCGTTGGCAATACGATGTGTTGGGCAGCAGTACGCTAAAAGATCCGCCCCCTTTTCAATGGCCGAACAATGGGCGAGAAGCTTTTTATACCGTAAGGCTCACGGCATATAATTCCGTGCTCAATTGCAGCGACAGCCTGCGTAAGCCCCTGCGGGTATTGGATTTTTGTTCGATCGCGGTACCTACGGGATTTACCCCCAACAACGATGGCCGTAACGATCGCTTTGGTCCTTACAATGCTTTGAAAGCCGATAACTATCAATTTCAGGTATTCAATCGCTGGGGGCAGCGCGTCTTCCAATCCCGCAACTGGCAGGAAAAATGGGATGGAAAATGGAACGGCTTGGCGCAACCCGGCGGGGTGTATGTGTGGGCACTTTCCTATACGAACCGGGATACCGGTCAGCCCACCACCCGGAAAGGAACGGTGGTGTTGATCCGATAGGTTTTGGTCGGAATTCGGGCGGTTCCATATCTTTGCACATGGCAACCAAAAAATCTTCCCCGTCTTTATCGGATAAAATCGCGCTCGAAGGCCTCACCTTCGATGATGTTTTATTGATGCCCGGTTACAGTGAAGTACTGCCCCGGGAGGTTGATATCCGCAGCCGACTGACCCCCCAGATCACCCTGAACATCCCCTTGCTGTCGGCGGCCATGGATACGGTCACCGAAGCGGCCTTGGCCATTGCGCTGGCGCGGGAAGGGGGACTGGGCATCCTGCACAAGAACATGACCATCGAAAAGCAGGCAGAGCAGGTTCGCAAAGTGAAAAGAAGTGAAAGCGGCCTGATCATCGATCCCGTCACCTTGGAAGCGAATGCCACCATTGGCGATGCCCTTCGGCTCATGCGCGAAAACCGGATCGGTGGCATTCCCATCATTGATAAGCAAGGTCGCTTAGTAGGTATTCTGACCAACCGGGACCTGCGATTCGAAGTCGACATGAAACGAAAGGTCAGCGAAGTGATGACCAAAGAAAATCTCTACACCGCACCCGAGGGAACGGACCTCAGAAAGGCCGAGCAACTATTCAAAAAGACCAAGGTCGAGAAACTGCCCATCGTCGATAAGAAGGGGAAGTTGGTCGGACTTTTTACGTATAGCGATATCCTGAAATTGAAAAGTCACCCGCATGCCGTCAAAGATTCGTTTGGTCGTCTGCTGGTGGGCGCCGGGGTGGGCATCACCAAAGACATTTTGGATCGCGTGGCTGCCTTGCAACACGTGGGGGTGGATGTGATCGCACTGGACAGTGCACACGGACACAGCCGGGGTGTGATCGATGCGTTGAAATTGGTCAAGAAAAATTTCCGGGGCGTAGAGGTGATCGCCGGTAATGTGGGAACGGCCGCCGGAGCGAAGGCCTTATCCGATGCCGGAGCGGATGCCGTGAAAGTGGGGATTGGTCCGGGTTCGATCTGCACCACCCGCATCGTAGCCGGTGCCGGGATGCCGCAGATGACGGCAGTGATGGAAGCGGCCGCCGCGCTGAAAAAATCACGCACCACCTTAATTGCGGATGGTGGCATTCGATACACGGGCGATATGGTGAAAGCCATCGCGGCCGGGGCCAATGCAGTGATGATGGGCAGCATTTTTGCGGGGACGGAGGAGAGTCCGGGTGAGACCATCATTTACGAAGGAAGAAAATTCAAGGAATACCGGGGCATGGGCTCGTTGGGGGCGATGGCCACCGGCAGCAGCGACCGATATTTTCAGGACGGTGAGGCCGATGTAAAAAAATTCGTGCCGGAAGGCATTGAGGGACGTGTCGCGTACAAAGGCCTGCTTCGCGAAGTGGTCTATCAATTTGTAGGCGGACTCCGAGCCGGGATGGGATACTGTGGCGCGAAAAATATTCCCGCCCTTCAAGCCGCTAAGTTCGTGCGGATTACCAATGCGGGCATGCGCGAGAGCCATGCGCACGACATCGACATCACGAAAGAGGCCCCGAATTACAGCCGGAGTTAATCGACTGCAAAGTCGACCCGGATCGTGATCGAAGCGGTCTTATTCCGGGAGATGGTATTGAATACACCACCGTAGGAATAATCCTCGTTGCTGTTCTGTCCCGTGATCTGAAATACCCCCATCGTTGCTTTTTTGATCTTCCCCAGATCACTCCCGGAATTCGTAGCAATGGTTTGAGCGCGCTCCTTCGCATCGGCACTGGCCTTGGCCAGCAGATCGATCTTCAGCTCGGAGAGTTTCGAGTAATAGTAAGAAGGCTGGGTCGAATTGAATTCAATGCCCCGTTGGATCAGCTCGGTGATCTCGCGAGAGATCTTTTCCACCTTATCGATGTTGCGGGAATCGACCGTGACGCTTTGCATCAACTTATATCCGGTGAAATCGGTACCCAGGGTACGACCCTCTGAATCATAGCGTGTATTGTATTCCTTTTCGATGCCCACGGCTGAGAAGATCAACTCGGATTCCTGCACGCCTTTTTCCAACAAGTAGGTACGAATGGATTGTTCATCGGCTTTCAATTGAACATAGGCCATTTTGAGGTCCATCATCTTTCGGCTGTAATTGCCGCTCCAAACGATCTGATCGCTGGTGAAATCGGTAGCGGCCAGTCCCGTTACACTGATCGTTTCCTGTGCGCGGAATTTGTATTTGTAAGCGCCGGCCAGCATCGACACACCCAACAAGGCCGTGAAACAGATCAAGATCGTTTTGACATAAGGTTTCATCTGACTAGATTTTAAGATAAAGCTAACCCCTCGCTAGCTTAGAGAATGTTAATTTCGTTCAAACGTCATTCCCGGCCAAACCCACTGATTTGAATCGTCTTCCGCCCATCTTACTTCCCCTGCTTGGAGGGATCCTGTTGTCGATCGCCTGGCCCACCCTTTCCTTCAGCCCGCTGCTCTTCGTGGCCTGGATTCCCCTGCTATGGATGGAGACCCGGGTTGCCAACCGGTGGCAATATGGCGGAGGGGTGTATCTGCACATGCTGGTCTGGAATGGCCTAACAACCTGGTGGATCTGGCACGCATCGGTACCGGGAGCGGTTTCGGCCATCCTGGCCAATAGTTTCCTGATGTGCCTGCCCTGGTGGGGGTATCGGTTTATCAAGAATAAGATGGGACAGCCGATGGGACTAACAGCCCTCCTCACCGGCTGGATGAGCTTTGAATATATTCATCTGCAGGATTGGGGACTGAGTTGGCCCTGGCTAACGCTGGGCAATGGTCTGGCTGCACAACCCGGTTGGATCCAATGGTATGAGTACACCGGCACCAGCGGCGGAACCCTTTGGATCCTTTTGGTAAACATATTGCTCTTTCTTCATTGGCATACCTTTAAAAAGGACTCGACAACCAATCGTTTTCCTTACCGATGGATCGCCCTGGTTATTGTTTTCTTGCCAATCGGTATTTCCAACTGGATCGATTATCGATCGAGTAAGGAAACGGATGCTGTACCCCGAGCGGAGGTGGCGGTGCTTCAACCCAATGTAGATCCGTATGAAAAAGTAAGCAGTTACGCTTCTTTTGAAGTACAGCTGCAAAATCTCATCCGACAAAGCGAGGCAGGCATCACCGATCAAACCAGGTTATTGATCTGGCCGGAAACGGCCTTGTATCGGTTGGGCGGCATCGGAGAAAGGGAACTGCGGGAGAAAGGCCGGTCCTTTGATTCACTATGGGCTTTTCTGCGACGTCATCCGAACCTAAGCCTGTTCACCGGCGTGGAGAGCTATGGGGTCACGACGCAAAAAACGCCCAATAGTATCGAAGCACCCGAGTGGCTTTACCCGGCTGGAGAGAAGAAGCCGCTGTATGTAGAGTCTTACAACGGTGCGGCCCTGCTCGATACGACCGGGGCAAACCATTTTTATCACAAATCCAAACTGGTACCGGGGGTTGAAACCCTTCCCGGTTTCTTGCAATTCCTCGCAGGCTGGTTTGAGGAATTCGGGGGTACGTCGGGCGGGTATACACCGCAGTCGGATCGAACGGTGCTGCCCGCCCAGGTTGGCTTTCGGCTGGCCCCGGCCATTTGTTACGAAAGTATTTACGGGGAACACCTTAGTCGATATGTACGACAGGATGCCAACTTGCTGGCCATCATTACCAACGACGGTTGGTGGCAAAACACCCCCGGCCATAAACAACACGCTCTCTATGCCGGACTGCGGGCCATCGAAACCCGTTGCTGGGTGGTGCGCAGTGCGAACACGGGAATCAGTGGGTTTATAGATCCCCATGGAAAATGGATCGATGCGCAGCCGTATAACACGGCTGCCTGTGTAACGCAGAAAATTCCCGTCGGCGGCGGACGGGCCACATTTTTTGTCCGCTACGGCGACATACTATCCAAAGCGGCGTTAATGTTTTGTATCGGGATTTGGATCGGGGCCTGGACGTTTCGACGGAGGAAGGAAAATTCCTAATTTCACTGATCCATCCCGCAACAAGTTTGTTGTTAAGGCATCCATGAAGAAACTCCTGCTCACCGCTTTGCTGTCGCTATCGCTGGTGTTCGCCGAGGCGGCGCACATCAAAGGGGGTTTTTTTTCCTACCAATATCTCGGACCCGGACAGGGCACCAACCTCCGTTATCGGATTACGCTGACGGTGTATATGATCTGTAGTCCTTCCACCGGACAACTATCCAACCCCATCAACTTCAGCATCTTCAACGCCGGCAACAATCAGTTCATCCAGAACGTCAGCGTACCCATCACCAACCAGTACAATTTGGGAAAAGCAGGCGATGAACCCTGTATCTCGGGTGATCAAAGCGGATGCTATTATACGATCGTCATTTACGACTTGCCGGTGATCGAACTGGCCCCTTCCACCTCCGGCTATATCATCGCCTATCAGCGTTGCTGTCGGATCGCCGGGATCAACAATATTCAGAACTCCGGAGCGGTCGGTAACACATTCTCCATACAGATCCCCGGAACGAATGTGTTTGCGGGTGCGGAGACCAACAGCAGTCCGCAGTTTCTGGTGAACGATACCGCAGTCGTTTGCGCCAACAACTATTTTCAATACTCCTTCCAGGCCACCGATCCGAATGGCGATTCGCTGGCCTACGAACTATGTGATGCGATTCAGGGTGGTGATCAAACCAATAACTCACCCCCGACGGCTGCCAATCCTCCCTATGGTGCCGTTCCCTATTCCTTCGCCTACTCCGGCGCGTTTCCGTTGGGGCCGGCGGTCACCATCAATTCCCAGACCGGACTCATCAGTGGCACAGCCCCGAGTATGTCTGGTGAATACGTGGTATGCGTCTGTGTGCGGGAATACCGAAACGGGATCTTGATCAGTACCACCCGAAAAGAACTGCACATCCGAGTGGGCGATTGTACACCCCTCAATGCTCAACTTTCCCCCCGCACTACTACCTGTGAGGGTTTCACGGTGAATTTTAGCAACGAAGCAACCAATCCCTCGAATGCGGAATTTGTTTGGTCCTTCGGCCAGCCCCAACTGGGAAGTGGCGATACCTCCTATTTACCCGCCCCCACCCATACCTACACCGATACCGGCACGTACATCGCCAAACTGAGAATCTCGCTGCCAGGCGGACTCTGTGCCGATACCGCCAACGTAGTGATCCGCGTGTATCCGGGCTTCTTCCCCGGTTTTCTGGTAAACGGAAGTTGTTACACCACCCCCTATCAATTCACCGACACCACTCGAACCAATTATGGCGTGGTCGATAGCTGGTCCTGGAATTTTGGAGACGTCAGCACCCTGGCCGATACGTCCAGGAATCAGAATGCGCAGTGGACCTTCAATGCACCCGGACCCAAAACCGCCACCCTCATCGTTACCAATTCAAAAGGCTGTAAGGACACGGCCCAGGTGAATTTTGTGGTATTGGACAAACCCATCCTAAACTTGCCGTTCCGAGACACCCTGATCTGTGTGCCGGATACCATCCAATTGCAAGCCAATGGGTCGGGCACATTCGACTGGCAACCCAACACCAATATCATAAATCCAACTTCGCCCAATCCCCGGGTATATCCATCCGCCACCACCTGGTATTATGTCAATCTGACGGAGAACGGATGTGCGAACCGCGACTCGGTCCGCATTCGCGTTACGCAAGGCGTACAACTTTCGATCAGTTCCGATACCACCATCTGTCGGGGTGACCCCGTCCAACTCCAAGCCAGTGGAAATGCCACGGCATATAATTGGTCGCCCCCGATCGGCCTCAGTAACCCGGGCATTGCCAATCCGATCGCCACGCCCCTGGCACCCAGCGTCACGTATCAAGTAACGGGTAGTATCGGTACCTGTCGGGATGTACGCACGCTGACCATTCGAACGGTCCCCTACCCGCAAGCCAACGCCGGAAACGATCTGACGCTTTGTTTCAACACGTCGGGACAATTGCAAGCACAGATCACGGGCAACCGTTTCCAATGGAGCCCCACCGCCTACTTGAATAATCCGAATATCCTGAATCCCTTGGCCACCCCGCCCCGCACGACGATGTATCGATTGTTTGCATACGATAATCAAGGCTGTCCCAAACCCGGTATCGATTCGGTGCTGGTGACTGTTCAACCCCGCATTCGCGCCAATGCCGGAAGGGATACGATCGTGATCGTCGGCCAACCGCTTCAACTGAACGGTAGTGGTGGCGTGAACTATACCTGGTCGCCGGCGATCGGACTCAACAGCACCACCATATCCAACCCCATCGGCATTTATGGGTCCAACATCGACAGCGTACGATACAAACTGGTGGTGCGCGATGCCGCCGGCTGTGCCGATTCGGCCTACATGACCGTTCGCGTATACCGAACCCCCGTCAGCATTTTTGTGCCCACCGCCTTCACGCCCAATGGCGACGGACTCAATGACCTGGCCCGACCCATCTGTGTGGGCATCCGAAAGATCCACTACTTCACCATCTACAACCGCTGGGGCGAGTTGGTGTTTACGACCAACCAAGACCGTCAAGGCTGGAATGGGATCTATCGAGGACAGCCGCAAGGATCGGCCGTATTCGTTTGGGTCGTAAGTGCCGAGGACTACGACGGAAAACCCTATTTTGGCAAAGGAACCGTAACCTTGATCCGATAATCTACCCCATGGCCAGAACCATCTTCATCACCGGTGCCAGCTCCGGATTCGGAAAAGCCTGCGCCGAAAAGTTTGCCGCTGCCGGCGACCGCCTGATCCTGCTCGCCCGCCGAAAAGATCGATTGCAACGCCTGGCCGAGGAGCTGAAAAATGATCATCAAACCGAAAGCCTGATCCTCGCGGCCGATGTGCGCGATCAAACTGCCGTGACCGAACAGATCGAGCAGCTGCCCGCTGCGTGGAGCCGAATCGATGTGTTGATCAATAATGCGGGCCTGGCCTTGGGTCGCGACTTCTTCGAGGAGGCCAATCTGAGCGATTGGAATACGATGATCGATACCAACGTGAAAGGGCTGCTCTATGTGGCACAAGCGGTGGCTAAAAAAATGTCGGCACAAAAACACGGACACATCCTCAACATCGGCTCCATCGCCGGGAAAGAAGTGTATGAGAAAGGAAATGTGTACTGCGCCACCAAATTTGCCGTAGATGCCATCAGCAAAGCGATGCGGATCGACCTGCTGCGCCACGGCATCAAAGTCACGGCCATCCATCCCGGTGCCGCCGAAACAGAATTCTCGCTCGTGCGCTTTAAGGGGGATGCCGACACGGCCAACCAAGTTTATAATGGTTTCAAACCCCTTACGGGAGAGGATATTGCGGCGGTGGCATTCTATTGCGCCGGGTTACCCGCCCATGTCTGCATCAACGATCTAACACTTACCTGCACCCAACAGGGCTCCTCGATACACATTCAAAGGGATTGATTTTCGAAACTTCCCCTCGTAGTTTTTCGATTGAGGCATCTTTTTTTGCTGATTGACGCCCCCTTCTTTGGAATAGGCATAGGCAGACGCCTATTTTTATGTCAATCCTACCCTATCCTATGAAATTGACACACCTGACCATCCCGCTGATCTTGTCGCTGGCCCTGCCGGCCATGGCACAAGTCCGCGCCACTCCCCACATTCGTTCGCAAGTAGACAGCCTGAAAAACCTCTACGCCAATGATGGTTTTCAGCTGTTGAAAGAAACACCCCTGCAAATGGAAAGTGAATACGAGATCCCCATCGTACTACCGCTGACCCAGGGAACTTTTTATCAATTTGTGTTCATCGGCGAACGATCCTCCCGCCTCTACGAAGTACGCATGTACGACTGGCAGGAAAAACAGGTTGCTTTTCTTCAGAAACGATGGGGAGACGTGGATGGAAACGTGATCGCCTTTTCCTTTATCCCCAAATCATCCGAATACCACCTGGTGCGACCGGTACAGGTCAACAAACAGCAAAAACGAGATCTGAATGGGTATGTGATGCTGTTCAAGAAGTTGGCCGATGCTACGGCTACTGTCCGCACCAAATGATCTTTATTGTGCCAACGAGATACGCACCTGAACGCCGCCTCGGGTGTTGGTGATCGGGAAGGCGCTGCTGATCTTGGGTATGTTCCGATTCTGCTCGAAGTAGAGTTTGAGGTTGATCCGGTTATTCAATACATAATCGATCGAAGGTGCCAGGCGGATCACCCGCTGGCCACCGGTACCAAAAGAGGTTCCCTGATCCAATTTGCTGTTGGAGGTGGCATCGTCGCGTAAACTGAAATCCATCCGGATCGTTACGTCGTTGTCGAGCTTCATACCGTTCTTGCCGATCTTGAGATTCTGGAAGAAGGGCAATCCCTTTTTGCGCCAGTTGAAGGCGAACGTATACTCCGTACTCTGATTCTCGGCCAATTGATAGTCGATCAAACTCAAACTGAGTTGCCGGCTCTTGCGCCATTCGAACCGAGTCGTGATCTGGTTGGTGAAGGTCATATCCAATTCGATCAAGGGTTCAAACGCTTCCTGAATCGTGATGTTCGGTACCAGGAAATACGGCACGAAGTTTCCGGTGAGCGTGTCGCGGAAATACGGGAAGCCCACCCGCAACGGATCGGTGAACAGCAGCGCCGTATTGAAGCTGTTCATGCTCAAGGAACTTCTGTATCCGTGTCGGATGGAAAAATTCGTGAAGATCTTATCCAATCCGGGTAGTCGCGACAACCCGTTATAGGTCAACTTCCAGTTGGGCAATGGCAACAGGCCGGCGAAGGGATTGGATCGAAGGGAAGGATTATTATTCTGAACTGATTTCACGCGCAACGGATCTCGATCGGTGTATGCTGCCAGGAAGGCCGGGATCACGACATCTTGTGCGTACCGACCATAGCCCTTGAAATAGCCATCCGCATCGGTTCCGGATTGATAGGGATTGATGGAAGCGAGCTTGCCGGAGATGAGGCGACGGTTGGATTCAAACTGTTTAAAGGTTTGGGAGACCTGATTCGGATCAAACGGCTCGAACAGGGTTTGGAAGGAGATATAACTGATGTTGAAGGATCCCATCGCATAAGGGTTCAGCCGAGCCAGTCCCGCAAAACCTGTTGTGTCTTTGTACAACTCCGAATACTGTTTATCAAAGGTCTTGTCCAGGTTCAGGTCGATGTTGAAATCCCGCAGCGGCGTAATCTGAGCGGTCAGGTTCAATCGCTGGTTGTAGCGTTGCTGGATCATGGCACTGACCAGCGAGTCGCGCGAGAGCAATCCCTTCGCCCCGAACCGATTGATCCAACTCGTATCGGGCTGATACCCGAACAGATAGGCAAGCCCCGGCTGTCCGCTTCGAAGGTTCGTGCCGAACAATACCGTGCTGTCCATATAGCCCGGAAGGGAGGTACCAAAATCTTCGGTGTATTGAATACCCACCCGCTTGAGGGATGTGGCCAGTTTGGCCACGAATTTGGGAACGGCACCGACCTCCGGCAACGGCTTCATGGCCGGGGGTATGCGGGGCTTTTTGATCTTACGTTTTTTGATGCGAACGATCTTTCCTTTTTTATTGCGGATGGTATCGTAGCGGAATTTCGGTCCATCGTCTGATGACCCCATCTCTGAATTAGTCTGTGGCCGTCCACCCGATTTATCGGCCTTGTCGCGATTGGATCTTTCGCCGCCCGACTTATCGCCTTTCTTATCCTGACTGCCGGTGGGATCAAAATCGGGCTCGTTCGATGATTCGCTCGACCCGGCATAGACCGCCCGCAGGAAACGTGACTTGTTGTACAGGTCCTCAAATTTCAACTCTCCGTTCAGCGTTCGAGTCTGTGTGTTACTAAGCGTATTGCCAAGGGGTTTGGCCAACAGCGAGGCGGTTATCCAATTATACTTGGTGTTGTAGCTGGCGCGCAACGAGGTCCAACTGAGCAGCGGGATCTTATTGGTCGGCACATTGTAATTCAGCGTCACGTCCTGAGCGTAATTGGTATTGCGCCCGCCTTTGAAGAAATTCGAACGAACCGAATCTTTTTTGGCATCTGTATCAATGCGCCCGGCCGGTTCGTCGATGCGCGCATTGTTGGTGGCATTGAAATCGATGGAAATGGACCGGGTCAGGTTCCACTGAAGAATATAGTAGCGATCGAACGTGAAAAATTTATTGTAGGTCTCCGGTACCCGGTACGGGCCGCCTCCGATGTTACGGGGACGCGTCGCGCCGAACTGACGAAACACATCCGCCCGGATGCTGATCTGAGACGGAGCGTAGTTGAAATTGAAATCCTTCAGCCAGGCCAACCAGGGAGAATTCGATTTGATCCATTTTTTGAATGGCTCCACGGGTTGCACCTGCGGTGCAAAGCTGTATCCGAGGGCACCGCGGGTTCGACGCATCTCATCGCGCTCGATCAACGGATTGTGGCTGATGGTTTGGATATACGAATAATTGAGATCGAAATTGGTGAGTGACCAAAGCTTGGGTTTCTTATCGCCCACCCGCAACTTCTTGACATTGGTAAAATTCAAGGTCTTGATGGTGGTGATGTCCTGTGCATCGTTGCGAATGGAATCGCGCTTGTCCGCCTCTGCCAGACGCAACTTTTCCTTCAGGATCAGATCGAGGTCGTACGGATCATATTCGGGCGTGCTGCTGCGGTGGCTGATGGCCGCATACATGGGCAGTTGAAGTCCCACCTGCTTGGGCAACAACTTGCCCAACTCCAGATTCAGGGAAGCGTCTACGGTGTACACGTCCTCCCGGCTGCGCTCATTCACCCGTTGCTCCAAGGTTCCAAACCCGCGCGAACGAGCCGTTCCCGACAACGATAGTGTTCCAAGATCGGCCAGCTTGATGTCGGTTCGGGCCAACGCCGACCACCCCCCTTTCTCATCCAATTGTTGCAAGCGAAGTTCATTGAACCAGACCTCCGTACACATTGCTTCCTGCGTGGTGTTCTCCACCCCCAAAAGCATCCCCCGCACCTCGCCCAGGTTCGGATTGCCGACGATGGCATACGATCGACCATTGGGCATTGTTTCCCGGTAGTAACGGGAAGGCGAAATGCCCAGTTTATTTCGCCGCGTCTTGAGATCGGTCAGCTCCGCCAAGTCAAAATCCAAGTTGTTGTCGGCCGGCCAGATCTTCAAACTGTCCCGCTCCCCAAAAGGCGTGATCTGGAGTGGGATCTTGACTTCATAATAGTTACCGGAGAAATCATTTCCGATCCGCACCACGGCGTTCAGTTCCCCGAACTGAATGGGCTGGGCTCCTTGCACACTTTCGGCATGCATGAACATCGAAAGCCGGGCATATTGCCGCATGTCGATGTTCATATTCTTGAAAATAGCGCGCGACTCATTCATGGGCAATCCGCATACCTGCATACTCACCGCCTGCTCATTCAAAAACAGGGCTACGTTATTGTTGCTGAGCTGCTGCTGCCGTTCGATGCCCGGCGGGATCCGGTATACGATCGGTTGACGCTGATCATTCTCTTCCACATTCACAGCCAGCACGTTCACATTCACCGGATCCGGCAAGGGGATGGGCAGAAAATTACCGGAGGTATCGATGTTGTTCCGATACTTTCTCCATTGGTTGCGGACCAACTCCAATTTTCCGAAGCGTAACACCACCGAATCCTGAAAACCGGTCATGAACATTCGGATAAACCGGATCGACTTGAAATCCGGGATATTGCCCACTTTTCGGGAATACTGCTCTACCGGGATCCGGAACAGATACCACCGCTCGGTGCGGCTCTGTCCGTTGGCCAGTGTCACCGTTGGCGTTCGAACATCCGTGATGAAATTGGATCCCACGGCCATGTTCGGGAGAATGTCTACCCGATACTGGAAATATTCCTCCACCTCGTTCATGGTGTTGTCGCGGTTCAACTCCTCGGCATCCGGGTATTGGGTGAAGGCATTGACGAATTGACTGTTATTATTCGCCACCGGAGAGTTTCCGTGTGGGTTATTGATATTCTTATAGCGTTGCAAGATGCCGGCCACGGGCGACTGATCGAACTGCTCATCCCGATAGGCTTTGAAATTGTCGCCGGACGGATCGTTCAGGGCTTGCTGATAGATCCGGGAGCCGGCACCGAAAGTTGTTTGTAGGGTGTTCAAGTAGGACTGAAACTTGGTCTTCTCATTGGCATCCGTCATCCCATCAAAACCCACATCCTGATACTGACGATCGTCGGGAATGGTACTGAAGGCATTGGTCACCTGCAGTGGAATGGATGGCACTTTGCCCCAATTGGTGGAGCTGTCGACCCGGGCATTGTTGGTGGGAGTAGGCAATCCGTTCTCGTACTGACGTTTTCCATCCCGCAGAATATCCTCGGATATATTACCGAGGTTGAAGTACAATTGTCCGCCCAGCGGATTACCATTATTGGCCAGGTACGGATCCTGTAACCAGAATTCGATATACTCAATGTTGCCCGTCTCAAAGTCGATCTGATCGATGTTGCGCATCAGTCCGCCCCAAGCCTGACGCGGATTCAGCAACCGGCCATTCGCATCCACCCGAGCGTTGCGTGTCTCAAAATTATACGGCCCCCGATCTTTCGGATAAAAGGCCAGGTCGAATGTAGTCAGCAGCCCTTCGCCAAATTGCGTACTTCTTCGAGGGAAGATCTCTTTTTGGAGAACCTGTCGGGTTTCGGGTCGAGACAATTCATCCAAACTGTTTTGCAGGGGATTGTTCGGGTTGCGTCGCTCCTGCAATACGGGCTCGATGTTGTACCAGGCCAGTTTGGCTCGGTTGTATCCCGAACCCAGGTCATTGCTCAGGGCCGACTCCTGGAACAAACCATTGTTTTGCGGGATGGAGGCCAATGTCCAACTGATCAGTGGAAAGCGCAGGTCGATGCCGGCACGCGATCCTTCAAAATCATCGAGGTAAACCTGTCCCGACCGATCCCTGGATCCATCCGTATTCGTTCCGTTGATCTGACGGGCATGCCCGGGTTGCAAGACTGCCGCCTCCGCATACGAAGTGATCGAGGAGGGGGCCTTGGTCGAGTAGAAAGGAAGTTTATCGAGCAATTTGGTCAGTCGCGGCACTTCGCTGTTGTAATCCAGGTCGAATCCGTACATGGTATTTCGGATCGGATCTTCGCCATACAATTGTTTGATGAAGAAGGGACGTTCACCCAGTCGCACCACCGTTCCACCCAGCGTGAGTTTCTTGCTGGCCAGATAATCCAACCGCAGACCGAGGAAATTGCGTTGCTGAAAACCGAAGGCCTGGTTATTCTCGTAATTGATGTTGACGGGCACGCCGGAGCTGATGATAGCCTGGTTGATCACGCGCAGCGTACCCAAGTCGTAGTTGATCTCATAGTCTACGTTCTCGACGAGTACTTGTCCCCCGGCCGTCACCGTCACCGACCCGCGGGGAATATTGAAGCCCAATTGATATTCGGCTGTACCGCCGTTGCCACCCATGCCCCCGGCACCGCCCATGCCACCGGCACCACCCATACCCGAAGATTTGGAACGTCCTACGATCTTGAATCGATTGAGGTTCGCATAGGTCTGTGCGATGGCCTTGATGGTATCGTAAAGCGGATAGTAGAGGTATTTATCGCGGACCGTAGCGTTGGGGTACACGTACTCGAGATCTCGTCCGAAGGGTTCCAATACCGGAAAGATCACCCGGCTTTGCTGAGAGATCACGGTGAATCCTTCAATGAAGTCAAAGACCCCGTCGGGTTGCGGATCGTTTTGATTGTTGAGTCGGTCGAGGTTTACCAACGAAATAATGGGCTGTCCCTTGAACGGATCCACCACATCGGTCGGCGGCAGATAACGTTTCTCCCCTAAGCTGGGTTCCTCGTAGAGCAGATCGAGGGTGAAGTCCTGGCGTTCCAGTTGACCAAATCCCACTGAGTACACATTCTTCATCATCAGTTTCCAGATGGGCAGGTTGGTGCGTTGGGAGGTTGCCTTCAATAATTTCAAAAACAGGATCCGCTGCGAATTACCGGTGGTATCCGGTGGCACATCCTGTGAAAACTCACCGACCTGAAAGACGCGTCCGTTGTACGTATACTGAAACGCCACTCCCAACACTTCATCGGGCTGTAGCGGCTGATTCAGGGAAATGAATCCGATCTGCTTGTTGAAATAATAATCGGTGGGCTGGAGTTTGCGGGCGAAGGTTTTTTCGAAATCCTGCACCGGGGCCAATCCCAGGTTATTCAATTCATTTTGTGTGAGCGAGGAGTTCCGGTAATTGGGGTTCGTGGTCAGGATCCGATACAAGTTGTTGGCATCGTTGCGGGGAAGCACATCGCCCGAGCCGGTCAGCAGCGGACTGTACGGATTGCGCTCACCCAAATCCATGAACCCCACCACATCCCGTGTATCGGTGGTGCTGCCGTTTCGGTTGGTCACCCAGACCTCCACGCGAAGGATCTGTACCCGGGAGTTCACGATGGGCAATTGCTTCATCGCAGCGTTGTAATTCTTGTAGAAATATTCTCCCAGCAGGAAGTGTCGGTTCTCATCGTATTCGTCTGCTTTGAGCGAGAACCGCTGGGCCGTGGTACCGCCCTGCAAACCCAGGCTTTGCCGTTGCGATTGCTGGTTGGCGAGCACCGTGGTCACAAATAATTTTCCGAATTGCAACTGGGTTTTGATCCCGAACAGCGATTGGGCCCCGGGAATCAGCGTTCCCTTCGACGCAAAGGAGGTATTTCCGGCCTGGAATTGTCGAATGATGTCATCGTCCTTTCCCTTGAAATCCAATTTCAGTTGATTCTCAAAATTGAAATTGGCCAAGGTGTTGTAATTGATCGGAAGTTTGAGTTTTTCTCCGATCTGGGCATCCATCTGCAATTGGGAGTTCATGTTGAAATCGAACCCGCCGTTGCGGCGCGCCCGTTCGGGCAGGGTGGGATTGGCGATGTTCTGTCCCTGATACCCTGCGAGAAAATCGACATAACCCGACGGCTTGATCTCGATCTTCACTTTTCCGTCGGCGCCGGTTCCCATGATGCGGTTGAACCAATCGTTCGACATGCGGTATTGGGGCTTGTCGAGCCGCCGGTTCATGCTAAAAAGCAAGTCGGCCCGCTGGCGGAAATAATCGATCTCATCCTTTCGACTCTGCCAACGACGATATTCCTCGGCGCTGAGGGAGGTGGTGGGACGATACGCCCGGCTCCCCACTTTTTCGCTCAGGAGGTATTGTCCGCTGATCGGATCAAACTCGATCCGCCGACGCAAGTACCCGGTATCTCGAAAATCAAAGGCATGGGCACGACGACTCAAACTGAGCGGATCGCCATAGCGATCGTATAAGGGAAATCGAAGCGAGTCGCGGCGCGTGGAATCGGACCGGATCTGTCCGGCTGCCTCCCCGAGGAAGAAGGCCCATAAAAAAGGCCCGATGAAAAAAATATGTGCGGTCCGAAGCTTCAAAACACAGTCAGTTAGTTCAACCGCCTCACACCCCGCGGAGCGCTTTTTTGATCAGTGCCTCCACCGAGATGTCGGGTTCTGCCTGACGTACCTTTTCAATGGCCTGAGAGGCCGTATTTCTAGGAATGCCGAGGGCGGTCAACGCCTCTAACGCATCTTGATGCAAAGTATTGTGAATCAAGGGAGAAATATTTATTTCCGGAGCCCCCTTGCCGAGCTTGTCGCGCAGCTCCAAAACCAGGCGCTCGGCCGTCTTTTTTCCGATGCCCTTGACCTTCTCCAAACTCCGGACATCCCCCTGCACCAGGCAGCGCACCAGCTCGTTGGGAGGCATGTACGAAAGCATCATCCGGGCCGTGGCCGCCCCAATGCCCGAGACCCCAATTAGATTTATAAACATCTCTTTTTCAGCAACTTCAGAAAATCCGTATAAGATATGGGCATCCTCCCGAACCACTAAGTGGGTGTATACCAATCCTTCCGCTTTGCCCTGAATGCCAGTATAGGTATGCAAGCTGATGTTCACTTCATAGCCCACACCACCCACGTCGAGGATGAGTTTGGTGGGACTAACCTCCACGAAACGACCGCGTAAAAAAGCGAACATAACGCAATATACCTACTGGGCTCGATTTAGCAATGATTGAACGTCAGCCATTTGTATGAACCCACCCCCACTGAAAATAAATTGTTTAACTTTCATTGAAACGAATGCATTATTACTCAGTGAAAAGATTTTTGCTATTAATTACGATTATTCTATCCAGCCTGTTGCTCCGGAGCCAGGCAATGGAAAAGCAGCTGAGGGAGGTCATTCAGCTTATTGTGCCCCGCGAAGGGGGAGGCAATGGGGCTGGGGTTGCCTGGCACCCCATCCAAAAAAAATACTATGCAGCGATTGCGGGAAATACATCATACTCCTTGGGCGTGTACGATGTCAACGGCAAACTGACATCCCCCGATAAGCAAGAAACACTTTTCGATGTTCGAGGGATATGGTACAACCCAACCACCGAAAAGCTGCAGATGAATGGATACAAAGATTTTGGCTGGGCCGAATATCTTTTAAATGCACAGGGACTACCCAGTTCTGTGCACAAATTGCAGGCTGGTATGAATCAACCAGATCTTCAATCGGCAGGAGCCTACGACTATAAAGAAAACTTGGTTTATTTTCTTAACGAGGTGGGTATGGTGGAGGTCTTTGAAGCCAATACAGCCAAATATCAAAGACAGTTTAGCCTCAAGTATTTGATTGAAGAAGGGAAGGGATCCTATGAGAACGACGTATTGAACGAATACACGTTCTACGACCAATACAACACAACCTTGGTATATACAGGATTGATGGGTGCAGAGCTGGGTGTTTTAAATATTTACACCGATCGAATCGAACTCTATAGTTTAAAAACAGGTTACCTAAAAGAAAAACTATTACTCCCTAAGGGCACAGCCACTCGCAATACGCTTAATTTTTCGTTTGCCAATGGAACCTATTTTCTTTTCGATCAAGATAAGCGTATTTGGCGTGGGTATAAATGAGGAATAAGTAAGCAATTACTAGCCAATAGTAAAAGGTATTTCTCCCCCCTCATTTTCCTATTTTTGCCCGGCTTAATTTACAGTATGTCGACACGCCTAACCGCTGCCATCACCGCCGTCGGGGCCTTTCTTCCGGAGGATAAGCTAAACATGTCGGCCATGATGCAGACCAATGTGTGCCAATCCCACGCAGGAGTCCCGATGAACC
>SXXL01000001.1 GCA_005789565.1 Bacteroidota bacterium
GTACGGACAGATGACGGCCGGTAGCTGGATCTACATTGGCACACAAGGGATCGTGCAAGGCACCTACGAGACCTATGCGTCGGCCGCGGATAAACATTTCGGCGGTTCCTTGAAGGGAACGTTGAACGTGACCGCCGGATTGGGCGGCATGGGTGGTGCGCAACCACTGGCCATTACCATGAATGAGGGCGTAGCCCTGATCGCCGAAGTAGAGGAGTGGCGGATCGATAAACGACTGGAGACCCGGTACCTGGATGAAAAACATCTGACAATCGATGCGGCCATCGACGCGGCCCTCCAATATAAAAAAGAGGGTAAAGCCATCAGCCTCGGCGTATTGGCCAATGCCATCGATCTGTTGGAGCGTTTGCTTGAAAGAGGAATCATTCCCGATACGCTGACCGACCAAACCTCGGCGCACGACCCGTTGATTGGTTATACGCCGCAGGGACTAACCAACGAAGCCGCACAAATATTACGGGAGTCGAACCCCGATGAATACATCCGGCTCAGTTATGCCAGCATGCGTAAACATGTTGAATTAATGCTGGCCTTGCAGAAAAAAGGTGCTATCACCTTCGATTACGGAAATAATATCCGGGCCCGTGCACAGGAACAGGGATTGGAAAATGCGTTTGATTTTCCCGGTTTCGTGCCCGCTTATATTCGCCCGTTGTTTTGTGAGGGAAAAGGACCATTCCGTTGGGCTGCGCTCAGTGGCGATCCGGCTGATATCGCCGTAACCGATGAATTGATCCTAAAGTTATTCCCCGACAACAAGCCGTTGGCTCGGTGGATCAAAATGGCGCAGGAACGAATTGCCTTTCAGGGATTGCCCGCGCGGATATGTTGGCTGGGTCAGGGAGAAAGAGAAAAAGCCGGACTGGCCTTCAATGAACTCGTCCGCACCGGAAAAGTAAAAGCTCCGATTGTGATCGGACGCGACCACCTGGATACTGGTTCCGTTGCCAGCCCCAACCGGGAAACGGAAGCCATGCTCGACGGCAGCGATGCGGTTGCGGATTGGCCGATCCTGAACGCCTTGGTCAATACCGCCGGTGGGGCCAGCTGGGTTTCCCTGCATCACGGAGGAGGAGTAGGGATGGGGTACAGCATCCATGCCGGTATGGTGATCGTGGCGGATGGCACAGACTCGGCCGATGCCCGATTGAAAAGGGTTCTACGCAACGATCCGGGAATGGGTGTGATCCGTCATGCCGATGCCGGATACGAGATCGCCAAAGAACAGGGAAGAAAACACGGGCTGGACTTGGATCAGCGACTGGAATCCTGACGCGCCACGCAACACCATGCTAGTCGTCGCCCGCAACATTACCCGATCTTACGCCGCACAACCGGTTCTTTCTCCTTTGAACCTGACGATTGAATCGGGTGAGCGGTTGGCCATTATCGGCGAAACCGGCTCGGGGAAGACAACGTTGCTGAAATGTTTGGCAGGGTTGTTGGACTTACAGAGCGGTGAGATCCTATTCGAGGGTGAGCGCGTGAAAGGTCCCCGCGAAGTTTTATTACCCGGACACCCTTCCATCTGTTACCTCTCCCAAGCCGTTGATCTTCGGAACCATTACCGGGTAGAGGACCTGTTGGAGCGACACAGCATCCAAGCATTGGAAAACGATCAACAGCTGGCTGGGCTCTGCCGGGTGGATCATTTATTGACCCGAAAGACCGATCAGCTTTCGGGAGGGGAGAAACAGCGCATCGCCTTGGCCATCGAATTATCCAAACAACCCAAGCTGTTATTATTGGATGAGCCCTTCGCGCATCTCGATATGGGTCACCGTAGCACGCTTCGTCAGGTGTTGGATGATCTACACGAACAAAACGGACTGACACAGGTGATCGTTTCCCATAATCCCACTGAAATATTGGGCTGGGCCGATCGTATACTGGTGATGAAAAAAGGGGTGTGTGTACAAGCCGGCAACCCTGTTGAGATCTATGAGCGACCCATCGATGCGTACGTGGCGCAACTCCTGGGCCCGTTCAACGAGTTGCCGCTGGAAACCGGTCAGGATCCGGTGATCCTTCGCCCCGAAAGGTTTCGCCTCGTGGAGGCGGGTACCGGTTCACTAATCGGGATCATCCGAAAAAAACAGTACGAGGGATCCGGGATGCTCTATGCGGTAGAATCAAACGACGTTACGTACTGGATCAAGGATCATGACGCCGGGCATCCCATTGGCAGAGAAGTCGGTATTTTTGTAGATACAACGACATTCAAATGAAAAAATCATTGCTACTTGTACTGGGCTTGGGTCTTTTTGTCCAGGTTTCCCTGGCCCAAAACAAAACCAAAGAGATCAAGGACAAAACAGTAGAAGCCAGCTGTGCCCAGTGCAAATTCAAGATCAAAGAACCACAGGGTTGTGACCTGGCGATTCGAATGAACGGAAAGGTCTATTTCGTGGATGGCACCAACCTGGATGCACACGGCGATGCACACGAGGAGGATGGATTTTGCAATGCCATCCGCCAAGCCGAGGTAACGGGCACCCTGAAAGGGAACCGGATCAACGTGACACGGTTCAGCCTAAAACCGATGGCGAAGAAAAAAGATTGATCAGCGTGTAATCAGAGACTGACCACGCTGTTCGTACCGCCAAAAACATTGGGCACCTCCCGATCGGCCGTAGCATCGCTGAGCCACTGGTCCTTATCGACCAAGTACTTGAATTCATGCGTGCTGTTTTTGGGAAGATTGATCTCTGCCTGAAAGAGACCGTCCTTCTTTCGGCTCATCTTGATGCCTTTTTTCCAATTGTCGTTCAATCCGAGCAACTCGACGGATTTGGCCGCTGCGGCCTCCAATGAGAATTTGACCTTAGCGTAATCTTTGGTCTTGTAGATGGTCTTCTGTACCATGATGCCTAATTTTAGGTGATTAAAAAATATTAGGCAGCAGTCGTTAGCGATCGTTGATTAATACATCAACAGCTCAAAGGTAACCCAAATGAAATTCCTGTTCAAACGATACAAACAATTATTGGCGCTGTTAGGGGTCCTTGTGCAGGTGGAGGCTGGCGGACAAGCCACGTTACTGGTACCCATCGAGGGCATTCAAAGAACCGAGGGACAGATCCTCTACAGCCTTTATTCGTCTGCCGACGGATTTCCGGACCAACCATTCAAAGCATTTCGTCGGGGATCGGTGCCCGTGACGGATCGACTGATCATGCTCAAGATCGCAGACCTACCCATTGGTTCCTACGCCTTATCGATCATTCATGATGCCGACGGAAACGGAAAATTGAATATGAGTCGCTTAGGCATCCCCACCGAGTCGCTGGGGTTCTCCAACAACGTGATGGGCGCTTTTGGTCCGCCTAAATTTTCCAAAGCCCGTATGACCCTACAAGCGGGTAAAAATGAATGGCCGATTCGGCTGCGGATGGGGCAATAAAAAAGCCCTCCGGAAGAGGGCTTTCACTGCAGTGTGTTGCGATTAGAATTGCTCCAGTCCGCTGAACATGAAGTCCCCTTCAATCTTTGCGTTCGCATCGCTGTCGCTTCCGTGAATGGCATTTTCACCAACCGAGGAGGCAAATTGCTTGCGGATGGTACCGGCATCGGCCTTGGCGGGATCGGTGGCACCGATGAGTTTGCGGAAATCCTCTACGGCGTTGTCCTTCTCCAAGATCGCCGCTACGATGGGACCGGAACTCATGAAATCGACCAATTCACCGTAAAAGGGACGCGCTTTATGTACGGCGTAGAACTCTCCGGCTTTTTCGCCGGACAGCTTCAGCATCTTCATGGCTTTGATTTGGAAGCCGGCTTTTTGGATCTGATCCAAAATGGCGCCGGTGTGGCCCTTGCGGAAAGCATCGGGCTTGATCATGGTAAAGGTGCGGTTGCTCATGGTAATTGTTTTGCGCCGCAAAGGTAGGGGATATAGGGTAGAAGGAGTACTTTTGCCACTTCTTTATGAAACCCCTGTCCGAATTTTATCCCTTGCTCGCTACGCCCCGGAAGGTGGTGATTACCACCCACCAAAAACCCGATGCGGATGCCATGGGGTCGATGCTGGCACTCAAACTGTTCTTGGAAAAACTTGGACATGAGGTAACCGCCGTCTCCCCAACCAATTGGGCCGGCTGGGTCAACTGGATGCCCGGCGTTAAACAGGTGATCGATTTTGAGCAACAAAAACCACTGGTCGTACAAAAGCTTTCGGAAGCGGATTGGCTGTTTTGTTTGGACTTCAATATTTTTCACCGGACCAAACATTTGTCCCCGCACCTGGCCGAGGCCACCTGCACCAAGATCCTGATCGATCATCATCAACAACCCGATGTCCCTTCGTTTCAATACGGCAACAGCGATACCCGCAAAAGTTCCACCTGCGAGATGGTCTATGACCTGATCGTTTCCGCTGGGCATGCGGACTGCATCGATCCCAATCTCGCCGCTTGTCTCTATGCCGGCGTGGTTGGGGATACGGGGTCGTTTCGATTCGACTCGGCCACGGCCGCCGTGCACCGGATGGTCGCGGAGTTGAAGGAACGAGGGCCGGAGCATGGACGGGTCTACGAGGGGCTATATGACAACTATCTCGAAAACCGGCTTCGGTTCATGGGCCATGTGCTGACCAACCGAATGGAGATCTTCTACGAATACAATACCGCGCTGATCTCGATCCCCAAAGCAGACCTGCTGCGTTTTCAGATTCGCACGGGCGATACTGACGGACTGGTCAACCTGCCGCACTCGATTCAAGGCATCCGGTTGGTGGCACTCTGCATCGATCGCGACGAGGAGCGGAAATGGAGTTTCCGAAGCAAAGGAGACTTCGATTGCAACCAATTCGCTCGTAAACACTTCGAGGGTGGCGGACATTTTAATGCCGCCGGCGGAAGAAGTAGCGACTCCCTATCTGGCACTGTTGATCTATTTAAAAATATTCTCCCTCAATACCGGGAGGACCTAAACAAAACCACCACATGAACAAGAATCTTTTATTCGCGCTCCCTTTATGGGCCAGCATTCTCTTTGTGTCTTGTCAACAAGGCACCATGAAAAAGACCCCCGGCGGCATGCCCTATCAAATTTTTACCGATGCAAAGAAACCACAAGTAAAAATGGGCGGTTTCCTGAAACTGGCGATCACCCAGTCGATCAACGATAGCGTGGTGTTCACCAATCAAGGTAAGATCCCCAACTACATCCCGGTGCTGAATCAGACCGCACCGTACGACCTATCGGAAGTTTGGTCACAACTCCGGTTGGGCGACAGTGTGATCGCCACTCAGATGATCGATACGTTCATGAAAAGAAGTCCGGGTAGCATCCCGCCACCCTTCAAAAAAGGAGACCGGATCATCACTCGTGTAAAGGTGCTGGCCATTTTTGAAAACGACAGCTTGCGCAAGATCGATTCCGAAAAGGAGTTTGAGGCTTTCAAAAAGAAGGAGATCGAGGAAGTGGCCGCCTTCGTTAAAAAGAACAATGCCACCACAACCCAAAGTAAGAATGGCGTGTTCGTTCAAACCCTCGCACCCGGAGCCGGAAACCTGATCGACAGCGGAAAATATGTTTCGGTCAAATACACCGGCAGCACCTTTGATGGAAAGGTTTTTGACAGCAATGTTGATACCAGTTTTCAGCACCCGGAACCCTTGAGTTTTACGGTCGGAGCCGGTCAAATGATACCGGGATTCGACGAAGGGATCCGCTACCTGCGTCCGGGCGGAAAAGGAATCCTGTATATTCCCTCGATGCAGGGGTATGGTCCCATGGGATCCGGCGCCATCAAAGGCTACGCTCACCTGAAATTCGAGATCGAAGTGCTGTCGGTGGCGGATAAAGCACCGGCTGGTTCTGAGAATCCGATGCCGCAGAACTGATCGAACGTATACGATCAGCTGCCCTGAAGGGATTGAAAAAGCCGAATGGTCTCCCAAGCGGGCCGTACATCGTGCACCCGCAAGATCCGGGCCCCTTTCAATAAGGCTGACATGTGCAAGGCCGTGGTGCCGTTCAGCGCCATCAACGGGTCGATGTCCAGCGTTTTGTAGATGAGGGATTTTCGGGACAATCCCACCATTACGGGATAAGGTAGTACAGTGAGCCGTTCCAGTTCGCGCAGGAGTTGAAAATTTTGTTCGATCGTCTTGGCAAATCCAATACCCGGATCGAGGATGAGCTGTTGGATCCCAAGCGACTCACAGGACCGGATCTGCTCCCCAAAATATTCCAAGACACTTTCGGTGACGTTCTCATAGTCGGTCATTCCCTGCATGGTCTTGGGCGTTCCGCGAAGGTGCATGAGTACATAGGGAAGTTGATGCGACGCCGCTACCTGGCGGATAGCAGGGTCGAGCTGACCACCACTGATGTCATTGATCATGTTCACGCCGGCCTCTACGGCAGCCCTGGCCACCTCCGCCTGAAACGTATCGATGGAGAGAAATACCTCGGGGAATTTTTTGCGTATCTCGGTGAGCAGGGGTATGACCCGGGCGATCTCTTCCGGGGCACTGACCGGTTCGCTGCCGGGACGAGTGCTTTGCCCTCCCAGATCCAATATCTGTGCCCCCTGTCGGAGCTGCTCCTCTGCGAAGCGCAGGCCTTGATCGATCTGCTGCACCCGACTGACATGGTAAAACGAGTCGGGGGTGCAATTCAAGATGCCCATCACGACAGGCTGCCGAAGCTCCAAAACCTTCCCCGCACCGGACAAAGAAAACATGCTCGCTTTTGTTACTTTTGACGAAGGTAAGCTAGTACCGATAACATGAACGATACCAATCAACAATACGACCGAGTGGTCGACTCCGCCGCCGAGATCTTTTTCAAGAAAACCAAGGACTATGGTACGGCCTGGCGGGTGCTCCGTCCCATCTCCATCATCGATCAGATCTTCATCAAAGCCCAACGAATCCGCACGATCCAGGAATTGGGCGAACAACGCGTGGGCGATGGCATCGCCGACGAATTCAAAGGCATCATCAACTATGCGGTGATCGGACTGCTGCAACTCAAACTTCGCCCCGAGGATCCCGAAGAACTGACACTGGATCAAGTACAACCGCAGTTTCTGGAAGTACTGGCGCAAGCCAAAGAATTGATGCAGAATAAAAACCACGACTACGGGGAGGCCTGGCGCTCGATGAGTCAGGAGAGTTTCGTGGACCTGATACTGATGAAATTGCAACGCATGCGTCAGATCCTGAGCAATGACGGGAAAACGTTGATCAGCGAGGGACTGGATGCGAATTACCTCGACATGCTCAACTACGCCGTATTCGCCTTAATCCTGCTGGCAGAATGAAAAGGATTGTTCAATTCCTGCGGTTAGCAGTGGGGGGACTATTCATTTTCTCCGGTCTGGTCAAAGCCAACGATCCGATGGGTCTGGTCTACAAAATGGAAGAATTCTTTGAGCTCTGGAAATGGTTCGGGCTGATCCCTTATACAAAATCGTTGTCGGTGGTCATGAATGCCCTGGAGATCATTGCAGGCTTTGCCCTTTGCATTGGTTGGCAGCATAAATGGAATCTTCGGCTTTTAATGGCATTGATCCTGTTCTTTACGGCCCTCACAGGTTATACCTACTACACCGGCTATCCCAAGACCTGCGGTTGTTTCGGCGATTGCCTGCCCATCTCTGCCGCTACGTCTTTTTTCAAGGATGTTTTTTTGTGTATCGCCATTGGCCTGCTCTTATTGAAACCCTCCACCCTCCGGGGATTGCCGCAGCGGGTATCGAACATACTGATGGGACTGATCTTTCTTTTCGCATTCGGCTTGCAGCTCTACGTGCTCGATCATTTGCCCATCGTGGATTGTTTACCCTATCAAGTGGGGGTCGATATCCTAGAAGCCAGAAAACAACCGCCTCCGCCACCTGAATCGACGGTCATGTTCGTGTACAAAAAAGACGGCGTGGAGGTTGTGTTTCCGGCCGATCAGTTCCCGGCCGATTTTTCAGCCGATACCTACCAGTTCGTTCGTCGCTTTGAAACGGGGGAGATCCCGCAACCCAAGATCCAGGGGTTTGTGTTGACGACTCCCGCTGGCATGGATAGCACCGAGGCCATTTTGGGAATGGAAAAACTGTTCTTGCTCCTCAGTGAAGACATCGGGGATGGTCCGCCTGCCTGGGGCACGGGATGGTTGAACCTGATCGAAAGCGGAAGATCAAATAATATGCCCGTGGTATTGGTCAGTAATCAACCTGACGACTGGAAAGCTCGCTGGTCGGTTTCCTATCCGCAAGTTCAATGTCTCAGCAGCGATCGAACACCGATTCGTACGGCGGCACGCGTCAACCCCACCATCTATGCATTGGAGAAGGGCGTGATCGTCGGGAAATGGGCCTTGACGGATTTTCCCAAAACGGTCCGTTCCATTACAGCAGAGAACCCGCCTGCGAAATGATTTTATTGTAATGGCATCATACCTGCTACGAAAAATATTTTACAGCCTCACGGTGCTACTCGGGGTGGCAGCCTTGAGCTTCGTGTTGTTTCAGGGCATGGGCGATCCGGCCCGGATGGCGATGGGACAATCCGGAGATGCCAAAACCTTGCGCACCATCCAACAAGAGATGTATCTGATCGACGGGGGAGGAGCGGTCATTCCGGCCTGGAAACAATTTCTGCTATACATCAATGATGTCTCGCCGGTGGCCGTTCATCAACGGTCCGACATATCTCAAAAAGGACTCCGCGGATTCTTTTGGGGTGGGGAGACGGTAGTGGCGATCAAATGGCCCTATCTGCGACGGTCCTTTCAAACCAAACGTCCCGTAAGCGACTTGTTGATCGGTGCCCTGCCCGGCACCTTGCTTTTGGCGGTATCGGCCATGGCGATCGCGATCCTGATTGGTATACCCTTGGGGGCGGTGGCGGCGATACGTCAAAACAGCTGGATCGACCGAAGTGCCCTCTTCCTCGGTACGATCGGGATCTCGGCCCCTTCTTTTTTTGTGGGATTGATCGTGATTTACTTGTTCGGCTTCTTGTGGCATGCGTGGACGGGCCTGCCCGTTGCCGGAAGTTGGTACAGGATCCAGGCCGATGGACAACGCGTCCTAACCCTTCAACACTTGATCCTGCCGGCGTTGACCCTGGGCATCCGACCGCTTTCGATCATTGTGCAATTGACCCGTAGTGCGGTTTTGGATGTATTGGCACAGGATTACATCCGAACGGCCCGGGCCAAAGGACTATCCAACGGTCGCGTATACATCCACCATGCTCTGCCCAATGCACTCAACCCGGTGATCACGGCCGTTACCGGATGGTTCGCCGAATTATTGGCGGGGGCCTTTTTTATTGAATACATCTTTGGATGGCAGGGGATCGGGAAGATCACGGTTGACGGCTTGGAAAAACTCGATTACCCGGTCGTTATGGGATCGCTGTTATTCGCCGCTTTTCTTTTCACGGTGGTGAACGTGTTGTCCGACGCACTTCAAGCACGATTGGATCCTCGGTTGAGGAGCACTCACTGAATCACCACTTCCTGAATGATGTTTTGGCCTAAGGCTTCGTTGACGCGTTGACGAATGGCATCGCGTTGAAAAGTGAGCTCCTGACGCAGCGGGGCCACTTGGGTATAGATAAAAAGTTTATCGCCGATGATCTGGATCCGGTCGGTATAGCCCGCGATCAGGGGACCCATCAGATCAGCCCACACATCGGTGATCTGCATGGCCCGCATGTTGCTCTCGATACGACTATCCGATAAAAAGGCCTGGATGGCCTCTTGGATGCGATATTCTCCCATAGGACGAAAGTACCGAATTAGGAACGGTTCCCGATCTCGAGAAGCTGCCAGGCGGGATGAAGCGGACCCAGGTGTGATTGCAATCGCATTGGATCGGTGTCGGTGATGAACA
>SXXL01000038.1 GCA_005789565.1 Bacteroidota bacterium
ACTTCTCGGCGATCCCGGCAACTTGCACCGGATGCAGAAATCCCTCCTGCCCCTCGGTGGCTTCAGGCGACAACTCCCGGGGCAGTGCGGCCAATACCTCACCCGCCAATTTGAGCGCATTGATCAATTTTCCTTTGGCAGCTCCCGGATGGGCACTGACCCCATGGATAGTGATGGTCACCCCATCGGCACTGAAATTTTCATCTTCGATCATCCCAGGGTCGCCCCCATCGAGTGTGTATCCAAAGTCGGCGCCTAATTTGTCGAGGTCGACGTGATTCACGCCTCTACCCACTTCCTCATCGGGCGTAAACAGAATTTTCACCGTACCATGTTCCACTTCGGGATGCTCCAGCAGAAACTTGGCCAGGTCCATGATCTCCGCCACGCCGGCCTTATCATCCGATCCAAGCAAGGTGTTTCCGGAAGCGGTGATGATGTCCTTCCCAAAACAATTTTTCAGATACGGATAATCAGTCAGTCGGATCACTTGTGACGGATCATCGGGTAGCTGGATATCCGACCCCTGGTAATTCGGATGGATGATGGGTTTGACCCCGGTACCGCTGCAGTCGGGCGCGGTATCGACGTGTGCACAAAAACAGATGACGGGTGCGGGTCGTGAGGTCGTTGCCGGAATGGTGGCGTACACATACCCGTAGGCATCCAGATGCGCATCGGTGATGCCCATCTGCTGCAGCTCTTCCACGAGCAGCCGGCTTAGATCTTTTTGCTTCTCGGTGGAAGGAAAACCGGTTGCGTGCGGATCGCTTTGCGTATCGTATTGCACGTAGCGACAAAACCGTTCAGCCGCCGAGAAAGAATATGATTCGAACATGCGAAGGATCATTCAGATAAGATGATGCGGGAAGCTCCCTTGATCTCCACCAGCTCCAAATCA
This sequence comes from Bacteroidota bacterium, assembly GCA_005789565.1. Taxonomy (GTDB): domain Bacteria; phylum Bacteroidota; class Bacteroidia; order Chitinophagales; family Chitinophagaceae; genus JJ008. The sequence continues at coordinate 902 of SXXL01000038.1, forward strand.
AAGATCAGGTCTTTGCCTGCCAAGGGGTGATTGGCATCCAGGGTGACCGTAGTTTCCTGAATGGAGGTGACGGTCACTTGCAGTTGCTGCCCCTGGCCGTCCGACATCATCAGTGGCATACCCAGTTCAATTTCCATATCCGTCGGGAAACGCTCCTTGGGCATTTCGATGATCATGGATTCGTTGCGGGGACCATACGCATCCGCAAAAGGGATCTCAATGGTTTTTTTATCACCGACCGACATGCCGGTGACCCCGGTATCGAATCCGACAATGACTTGTCCGCTTCCCAACTCGAACTCCAGCGGTTCGCGTTCGGCCGAGCTATCAAAGGTTTCACCGGAGGGTAGCCGGCCATGGTAATGCACGCGTACGGTATCACCGGATTGAGCTGTTGACATAGAATCAAATTTTTCACAAGGTAGCTGAATTAAGGCGGGTGAAACGGGCTTTTTTTCTCAATTTTGAAGCATGATCATCTACTCCTCCCTTCGTAACTGGCTGATGGTTGCCACCATTGGTTTTCTGACTTTTCCGGTCACCGCTCAGGTCATTCCCGGCGCCGAGCGACTCAAACGTTATTTACCCTTGCTGGAAGGCAAACGAGTCGGTGTATTTGCCAACCAAACCTCGATGGTGGGCCAAACACATTTGGTGGATACCCTGATCGCCAGTGGGGTAAAAGTAAGCGTGATCTTTGGTCCCGAACACGGCTTCCGAGGCAAGGCCGATGCCGGTGAAAAAGTTGGCAATACGATCGATGAAAAAACGGGCATCCCGGTCATTTCCTTGTACGGCGCCAAACGTCGCCCGGATGAAAAAGATCTGGCCGAAGTCGATATCATGCTGTTTGATATTCAAGATGTGGGCACCCGCTTTTACACCTTCATCTCCTCGCTGGAGGAATACATCGTCTCGGCCATTGAATTTCAAAAACCCCTGATCCTGTTGGATCGTCCCAATCCCAACGGTCATTATGTGGATGGTCCGGTGTTGGACACACGTTATCGCTCCTTTGTTGGCCGACAACCCATTCCCATCGTCTATGGTCTGACCATGGGTGAATATGCCGAGATGCTTTTGGGAGAAGACTGGATCAGCACGCGAAAAATAAGAGCCCGCCAGGAAGGAACGGAGGCCTCCTCCATGGCCCCCCTGCAGTTGGCTGCGCCATTAACCGCCAGCGAAGATGAGGTGGCTCAACGAAAAAGCGATCTGGAATCGGATGAGTTGAAAATGCTAGAAAAAGGATTTCAATTGGTGGTAATCCGCTGTGAGGGATACGATCATCGTACCGAATACGTGCTGCCGGTGAAACCCTCCCCCAACCTTCCGAATATTCAATCAATCTACCTGTATCCGTTCACTTGTCTTTTCGAGGGCACAGCCCTCAGTGAAGGCCGTGGCACCAACAAACCCTTCCAGATTTTTGGGCATCCATCACTTGGTAAAACGCTGTTTGCTTTCACCCCCAACCCGAACGAGGGTGCAAAAAATTCCAAACACTATGGGAAGAAGTGTTATGGATGGGACCTCAGCGGCACCCCGGAAAAAGTTTCCAAGTTGGTCAACAACCGCATCCAACTCAAATGGCTCCTGGAAGCATATAAATTATTCCCGCAAAAAGACAGCTTCTTCCTGATGCCCAAATCGGGGTACATGCAGGAATCGTTTTTCACGAAACTATCGGGCAACAACGATCTCTGGCAACAGATCAAAAAGGGAATGACCGAAGAACAGATCCGAGCCACTTGGGAACCCAAACTTTCTGAATACAAAGCCATTCGAAAAAAATATCTCCTTTACCCCGACTTCGAATAACGTGAAACGACCTTTATCCGAGTTGCGGATCGTTTTCATGGGCACCCCCGCTTTTGCGGTGGCCAGCCTGGAAGCATTGATAGCGGCCGGAGCGAACATCGTGGGGGTGGTCACCGCACCGGATCGCCCGGCGGGTCGCGGACTGCAACTACAATCGTCTGAAGTCAAAAAAGCAGCCCTCCGCCACCAATTACCTCTGCTGCAACCGGAGAAGTTAAAAGATCCACTGTTTCAGGAAAAGCTACGCGCCTGGAAACCGGATCTGCAAGTGGTAGTCGCTTTTCGCATGCTTCCCGAATCGGTCTGGAATCTTCCACCCCTGGGGTCCATCAACCTCCATGCGAGTTTGCTCCCCCGATACAGAGGAGCCGCCCCCATCCATTGGGCGATCCTGAACGGCGAAACCGAGACCGGCGTCACCACCTTCCGACTCCAACACGAAATCGACACCGGCGGTATCCTGCTGCAGGAAAAAGTGAGTATCCCCCCCACCATGCAGGCAGGCGAACTGCACGACAGACTCATGGAAATGGGTGCTGCCGTGGTCGTACAAACCATAAAAGGAATTGCAGACGAATCACTGGTCGAATACCCGCAGGAAGATAAACCCGGTGAAATACTGCCCACGGCTCACAAAATATTTACGGAGACCTGTCGAATCGATTGGAACAATCCAACCAAACGCATTTATGATCAGATACGGGGGTTAAGTCCGCACCCCGGTGCTTTCACCGATTGGAACCAAACCACCCTGAAGATCTTTTCGGCCACCGATGAAATAGCAACACACGAGCTCGAACCGGGTACCTGGAGATCGGATGGAAGATCGACCTTCTCCTTTGCCACACGCGACGGCTGGATACATGTACAGGAACTTCAACCCGCCGGTAAAAAAAGAATGGATATTGCGACTTGGTTACGGGGACTTCGCCTACCCCTTTGATTGCTTCAAGATCCGCAAATGCGTGGGATAGTAATTGTTAAGGCGAGTACCTAAACTTTTTATCCAACCTAAAGCTTGACCCTGATAGGTTGCCAGCAGCCACCCTTTCTCCAAGCCGGAGCGCTCGAGTGTTCCCCGCTGCAAGTAGCGAATCGATTCCTCTCGGTCCAACTCCAATTGCGGAAGGCTGGGATGTCGGAACCGACTCAGGGCCAGGGCATGATCGGGGATGAAATCGCTGTGTGACCAAGAACCTACCCGAGTGCCGATATGAACGGACGGACAGACCTTTGAAAGAATCGACAGCTCCGGTAAAAGCATACTTGGAAAAGCCCGACATCCCTCCTTCCCTTCCAGCCACTCACCATCTTCCTGTTGCCACCAATCAGCGAGTACTTTTCGCTGCTCAGCCGAAAGTTTTCCCATGGAGAAGCGGGTCTTTGTGGTCAGCGGCGTTTCCGATGATTTTTTTTGGATGGCCGACACGAAAAATCCTTCTCCTTTCATAAGATGTGGCCAGCAACGATACCCCAGTTCGGTACGGGTGATCCCCCACGCCGAGGGAAAATCGGATAATTGCAAACCGGCCTCAAACGTTGATAAGATCCATTGCACCAAGTCCTCATCCTCTTGCCGAGCATAGGAACAGGTGCTGTATATCAGCGATCCGCCCGCTTTCAGGGCCGGCCAAATATCTTTTAAAATCCGTTGCTGTCGGCCAGCGCAATGATCAACCGCCGCCGGACTCCAATGCAACATCGCATCCGGATCTTTGCGAAACAACCCACTGCCACTGCAAGGAGCATCCACCACGATCATATCAAAGAAACCTTTCAATTTTCCCAACACGGAGGGGTCCTCTTGCGTTACGACCATATTGGCACAACCCCATTTATCCAGATTATCCTGCAAGATGCCGGCACGGGAACGGATCACCTCATTGGAGACCAATAAACTATTTTCCGAGAGCAGGGATAGTAAGTGAGTAGACTTCCCGCCCGGGGCGGCACAAAGATCCAAGACCCGAAGCGGTTGGGTCAAATCGGTGCAGGCCGACAGGATCGGCTCCAATAATTGACTACTGGCCTCCTGCACGTAATAGGCTCCCGCATGAAACAGCGGATCGAATGTAAAAGAGGGCCGCTGCGACAAGTAATAGCCGTTCCGGCTCCAGGGAATGGGCGTATGTTCAAACGAAAGCAATGCGGACTTAAAAGTATTGAGACGAATGGAGGTGGGAGGCACCGACCGATGCGCCTCCTGAAAAGCCGGTGATAAAAACCCGGGCAACCCCTCCAGATGATCCAGAAAAGTATCGGGAAAAGACACGGCGATCAGAGCGATTTGATCTCGGCTATGAGATCTTGTAATACTTTCTTGGCATCCCCAAAGAGCATGGAAGTCTTAGGACGGAAGAACAGATCGTTCTCAATGCCGGCATAACCGGGCTTCATGCTTCGTTTGTTTACAATGACGTGCTTGGATAATTCTACATCCAAGATTGGCATACCATAGATGGGTGAAGCGGTATCTGTCTTAGCTGCCGGGTTCACCACATCGTTGGCTCCAAGTACCAGCACTACATCGGTGGTCGCAAACTCATCGTTGGCCTGTTCCATCTCCTTTAATTTGTCGTACGGAACATCCGCCTCTGCTAAAAGAACGTTCATATGTCCGGGCATTCGTCCCGCTACCGGATGGATCGCATAATTCACCTCCACCCCTTTACTCTCCAATAATTTTTCCAGCTCGTGACAGGTATGTTGAGCCTGAGCAACCGCGAGTCCGTACCCCGGCACGATATAAACTTTATTGGCATAGCTCATCAATACAGCCGTATCGGAGAGCGTGATCTCTTTGTAAGCACCCTGCGCACCAGCCGTGGCAGCAGCTTTGGCGCCGCCACCGAAGGAACCGATGAGTACATTGGCGAGTGAACGGTTCATGGCCTTGCACATCAAGATGGTGAGCAAGGTTCCGGCCGCCCCAACCAGAATACCCCCGGTGAGCATCACTTTATTGTCGTACAAAAATCCGCCGCAAGCGGCGGCTACGCCGGTAAAAGAGTTGAGCAGGGAGATGACCACGGGCATGTCGGCTCCACCGATGGGGAACACAAAAAAGAGTCCGTATAAAATGGAAAGTCCGAAAATACCGTAGAAGAACCAATGGGGATTGGCAGGGAGATAAGCTATCAGGTAGGTAGCCAAACCGATGATGACAGCTAGAACCAAGAGATTAAAAATATGCTGACCGGGAAACGAAAAATCTTTAATGGATCCGTTGAGTTTTCCCCAAGCGATCACACTTCCGGCAAAGGAAATAGAACCAATGATGAGTCCGAGTACGATGATCACCAAAAAGCCCTGCAGGGATGCCACACCACCCGCGTCCGTCGAAATAGCCAATATTAAGAGAGGGTGCATGTGCATCAGGTGATCGAATTCCACCAAACTGATCAAGGCGGCGCAGGCCCCTCCCATTCCATTGAACAGGCTCACCATTTCGGGCATGGCGGTCATCTTGACTTTTTTGGCGGACACGGTTCCCAGGATGGTGCCGAAGGCGATGCCCGCGAAGATCCATCCGTAGTTGCCCAGGGGCTGCCCGTCCTTTTCATACAAGAAAATGGTACCAAGCACCGCCAGGGTCATTCCAACCGCCGCCACCAGGTTGCCTTTGCGGGCCGTGGCGGGATGAGAAAGCATTTTTAATCCGACGATGAAGGTCACCGACGCGATCAGATAGCAAAATGTAAGCAAGGAGGAGTACATCGGTGAATTATTTTTTCTTTTTGAACATTTCCAACATGCGGTCTGTCACCACAAATCCACCCACCACATTCAGGGTGCCCAGTACCACGGCCAAAAATCCCAACGCCAGCGCCAAGTAATTATCGGCTTCGGCCTGTCCCATGACAATGATCGCCCCGATGATCACCACGCCGTGAATAGCATTGGCACCGCTCATGAGGGGTGTGTGGAGTACGGCCGGTACTCGGCCGATCACTTCGATTCCGACGAAGATCATCAGGATCACAATGTAGAGGATCGATTGATTGGATTCAATCCAGTTCAGAATGGTTTGCATAGAGCTATTATTAATCGATCAGTCGAGGATGTACCACTTTTCCGTCGTGGGTGATGCAAGCGCCGCTGACCAGTTCGTCGTTCCAATTAAGGTGCATTCCTCCGTCTGCACCGATCAGCAGCTGAAGGAAGTTCTGTATGTTTTTCCCGTAGAGTTTCGAGGCATCGGCCGGCATGGTGGCTGCCAGGTTGGAATTTCCGATGATCCGAACGCCGCCTCGCTGCACCGTACGGTCATTTTCGGTGAAAGGGGTATTTCCGCCGGTAGCCGCGGCCAGGTCCACGATGATCGAACCCGAACGCATCCCATCGATCATGTCTTCCGTGATCAGCAAAGGCGCTTTCTTACCCGGTATCTGGGCGGTGGTGATGATGATATCGGATTTGATGGCCGATTCGGCAATGCGGGCGCGTTGACGTTGTTTGAAATCGTCTGACTGTTCTACAGCATAACCACCGGCCTGGCTGGCATCGGCGGCACCTTCGACTTCAATGAATTTACCGCCCAAGCTCATGACCTCTTCTTTGACGGCGGGACGGGTGTCAAATACTTCCACGACTGCCCCCAAACGGCGAGCGGTGGCAATGGCTTGTAATCCCGCTACCCCGGCACCCAGGATGAGGATCTTGGCCGGGGCAATGCTTCCGGCAGCTGTCATGAACATGGGAAAATATCGTCCGTATTCAGTGGCGGCCAGCAGCACGGCTTTATATCCGGCGATGTTGGCTTGAGAACTGAGCACGTCCATCGATTGGGCACGGGTGGTTCGGGGAAGCATGTCCAGCGAAAAACACGTCACCCCTTGCCGGGCCCAGGATTGTACGTGATCGCGCACATACAAGGGCTGGTAAACGCCGATCAGGGCTTTACCCGAAAAAGTACCGCCATCCAATTCTGCGGGGGTGTGGATGGAAAGAATGAGTTGGGATTCCTGAACAACTTGTGCTCGGTTGACAATTCGAGCACCTGCTTGTTGGTACGATTCATCCGAGGCAAAGGCTTTGTTCCCCGCGCCCGATTCCACCCAAATCGTCAGTCCTTTTTTGATCAGGGCAGCGACCGTCTCCGGGAGCAAGGATACGCGGGATTCAGCAGCTGGTTCTTTCAATACACCGAGAGTGAACATGCAATTGATTTGTGGGATGAAGGTACGGAATTAATAATGCAGCCGAAGATGAACGGGCTCCCGGAATGCCGACCGAAAAAATACAATTCCGAACCGAAACAGATCCAGGGTGGCCCCCACCCGAGGATGACGCTGAATGATCTGCCAGGCCGCTTCCATCTCCGCACTCCAGTAGATATCATCGAATACCAGTATGCTCTCGTCGGTGGTATGCGGCAAGAGCTGTTCAAAATAACGCAGCGTGGGCTCCTTTCGGTGATTTCCATCCAGCCAAACCAATCCGACCGAATTTATTTTTGATAGCACCTCCGGCAGTTTCTCGTCAAAATTTCCAACGAAGGTTTCTATGTTGTTGAATCCGTCCTGCCGAAACCGCTCGGCCGCTCGTTGAGCCAGAAAAGGATCTCCCTCTATCGTGTAAACTGGCCGGTGGGGATTCGCGCTGGCCATGTATTCGGTGGTAACGCCCCAACAGGTACCCAGCTCCAAGATGTTTGGAGGATGATAGTGTTCGATCAATCGATACAGTAGGCGTGCCCCTCGGGGTGGTTGCAGCGCACGGCGGGCCAGGGAGCGAACGGTGACCGAGGGTCGCGGATGTCGACTGCCGCTTCCCAAATCGATGCGGGAAAAAATTGTTCGATCGAGCAGCAAGTCCTTTCGATAGCGTTCGGGTCGTTCAAAGATCTCCAGCGGTCCGCTATCCGGTAAAACCCGCGTGATGAATTCAAACAAAAAAGGGGAATGGACCCCATGGCCCTGGCGGTTGGCACAGCGCATTCGATGATTCAGGTAGCTTGTCGCCGTTCGAAGAGTGTTCATCATGAAGGCGAGGTTCCGATTCGGTCCCATTGCTCGTAGACCAGATCCACATTGTTTTTTTCATCGGCCGGTTGATGCACCTGGGAGGTCAGTGCCCAATGTGCAGTATCGAATGCGGGAAAATAGGTATCACCCTCAACGTCGGCCTGTACGCGGGTCAGGTAGATACGATCGGCCAGTGGAAAAAAGATCCGATAGATCTCTCCCCCGCCGATGACACAGACCTCTTTTGCCTCAGCCGATCGGGCCACGAGCTGTGCCTGCTCGGGGGTGGCGGCGACGAATACGCCTTCGGGATGAAAATCGGGTTGACGGGTGATGACGATATTCTGTCGGCCGGGCAGGGGTTTACCGAGCGATTCGAACGTTTTTCGTCCCATGACGATGGGTAGTCCCCAGGTCACATTCTTAAAATGTTTCAGGTCGGCAGGTAAATGCCAGGGCATTTTCCCGTTAAAACCGATCACGCCGTTGCGAGCGGCGGCCACGACCAAGGATATGCGCATTCGATCCATTTATACGGCCACCGGCGCTTTTATGGCCGGATGGCATTGATAGTTCTCCAACGTGAAATCCTCGAATTGAAAAGAGAAGATGTCTTTCACGGCGGGATTCAACCGCAGTGTCGGCAGCGGGTAATGATCCCGGGCCAGTTGGGTGTTCACCTGCTCGACGTGGTTGTTGTAAATGTGTGCGTCGCCAAACGTGTGAATGAAATCACCCGGCTGCAGGTCACAGACCTGGGCAATCATGAGCGTCAGCAACGCATAGGAGGCAATGTTGAACGGTACTCCCAAGAACACATCGGCACTGCGTTGATAGAGCTGACAGCTGAGCTTCCCATTGGCCACATAGAATTGAAAAAGTGTATGGCAGGGCATCAGGGCCATTTGCGGTAGGTCGGCCACGTTCCAGGCACTCACGATGAGCCGGCGGCTGTCGGGGGTCTTTTTGATCTGCTCGATCAGGTCCTTGATCTGATCCACCACCTTTCCGTCTTTTCCTTCCCAGCTTCTCCATTGTTTTCCATACACGGGGCCCAATTCACCCGATTCACTGGCCCACTCATCCCAGATCGAAACGCCATGCGCTTTTAGGTAGGCTATATTGGTCTCGCCGCGGAGAAACCACAAGAGCTCGTAAATGATGCTTTTGAGATGAAGCTTTTTGGTAGTGACCAGCGGAAAACCGGCTTGCAGGTCGAACCGCATTTGATAGCCGAATACACTCCGGGTACCCGTGCCGGTTCGGTCGGACTTATCCACCCCGTTCTTGAGGATATGTCGGAGTAGTTCGTGATAGGCCTCCATGCGGGCAAGATAACCAATCCTCGCCCTGAAAGGCGAGCATCAGATATACAATGTTGGGAAACTGTGGATACTACCGGGCCGATCGGTTTCGACGCGCTTTTTCTTGTAACAGCAGGCTTAATTCCCGGCCGGTCTGTCCCTGTACAGACGTGTTTTCCTGTGCCCGGCGCATGAGATAAGGCACCACGTCAGTGATCGGACCGAAGGGAAGGTACTTGCTGACCGAGCAACCGGCCCGGGCCAGGTTGAAGGTAATGTTATCGCTCATACCATATAACTGACTCCAATGGATGTGCGGGTGATCGATGGGGCGTTTCAATTCACGCAGCAGATTGACGGCATAGAGACTGCTTTGTTCGTTGTGCGTCGCCACCAGCAGAAAGATCCCTTCGAGATGTTCCACACAAAAGGCCAGTCCCGCATCATAATCGCGGTCGGAGGATTGCTTGTCCGTTTGAATCGGAGACCGATACCCCATTTTCCGGGCCCGGGCACGCTCCTTTTCCATGTAGGCGCCTCTGACCAACTTAGCCCCGAGTATAAAACCCCGTTGTTGACTTCGCGTGTAATTATCCATCAGAAAATTCAGCCGATCGTGTCGATACAATTGATAGGTATTGAAAACAATGGCCCGCGGACGGTTGAATTGCTCCATCAACACCAAGGTCAGTGCATCGATCGGATCCTGTATCCACGACTCCTCCGCATCGATCAAAACACCTACCCCGCTGCGCGACCCAACGGCAACGATCGCCTCAACCCTGGCCAGCACCCGCTTCCATTCGCCGGACTCCTCCTGACTCAATTTTTCGACAGCTGCCTGATATCGCGTGATCAGATCACCAATCTGCAAGGAAATCAGGTCATGAATTTTTTCCAGCAAAGCAAAGCGGGCCAATCCGGTTACCTTGATGCTTATAAAAGGGATATTGGGACAGGTTGCGGCATGCTCAATGACCCGAATGAATTCCTCTTTGGCCGCCTCAAAATTTTCCTCGCCTTCCTTACCCTCTACCCCATAATCCAAGATGACGTCCACCCCGAATCCGTGCAAGGCATCCGACACCTTCCGAGTTTGTGGCAGGGTCTCGCCCCCTACAAATTGACGAAAAATGGTCTTTCGCAAAAGAGACAACACCGGCAACCGGTTGCGCACGGCCCAAGGTGTGAGGTGCGTACCCAACTTCACCAGCGGGGCAAAAGACATCAATCGAAAAAGTAAGAGGGAATTATTCAGCTCCGAGTCCGATCGGTGAGCAAAAGCATTTTCCGTATTGTCAAATCGGATCTCAGGAGTGGGCATGGGCATGGGCAGCGAATCGTTCGCGGCAAAAATAGTCAATGTGCAACGAACCCTCTAAATCGCCTGATGATTGAAGGGCTGCAACACCATTTCGCTGACAACCCCCGAGGCCGGTTGCTGGCAAAGAAACCAGATGGCCTTGGCAGCCTCCTCCGCAACGATCATCTTATCGCGCTGCACCCGCAGATCGATCCCATCCCAAAATGGAGAGTCAACTCCTCCCAGATAGATCAAGGTGAAACGGACCTGTGTGCGCTTGCATTCTTCCCGCAAGCTTTGCATCATGCCCACCAATCCGTATTTGCTGGCACTGTATGCGGCTGCTCCGGCCATGGGAACCTTGCCCAACACACCGGGTATGTGAATGACCAAGCCCTTCCCCGCCTGCTTCATGACCGGCAAAAACTTTTTCATCAGCCGAAAAGGGGCCGTCAGGTTGATGTCCAACGTACGACGAAAATCCTCCTCCTCCAATTGCTCCAGGGGTTTGATGATCCCAATACCGGAGGCATTGACCATCACATCGATGTGCGGAAAAACGGCGAAAAATGAAACAGAAAGTTGATCCAGACTCGTCGGATCTTGCAAGTCTACCACCGCCGTCTGGTTCGCCGGCAACCCCAATTCCGAGGCCAATACTGAAAGCGAGTCGGCATTTCTTCCAGTCAAAAACAGATCGGCCCCACTTTGCCGGAGCAGTGCTGCGGTACGCCGACCAATTCCACCCGTGGCACCCACCAGCAAAACCTTTTTTCCTTTGACAGATTCCATAATTCGTTTTTTAAGCAACAATCCGGGAGCGCATTTGTTCTGAAGTTGTGTCTACCGCCTGTTTGATATTCCCCCACCAGCTCTATCCGTCGCATCCCGCCCTGGAAAAGGGTTGTCCGGTCTATTTGATCGAAGAATTCCTGTACTTCCGTCAATATCCCTTTCACCAAGCCAAATTGGTCTTTCACCGCGCCAGCATGCAGGCCTATCGGAACGATCTAATGCAGCAAGGATACCCAGTACACTATGTAGAGGCCCGGCAAGCAATGGCGGATGTTCGAAAGCTCATCCCATTTTTGAAAAAACAAGGCATCACTGAGATCCGTTTCTGCGACCCGACGGATGAATGGCTGTTGCGGCGGCTGATCAGCGGATCGGCCAAATCGCGCCTGGCATATACCCTACTGCCCTCCCCCAATTTTCTCAGCTCACCCGACGAGATCATCGCCGGTCGAAAACAGCCAATGTATTTTCAAACGGATTTTTATGTGCGGCAGCGTAAGAAATTCGGATGGCTGATGGATAAAAATGGGAAGCCGGTGGGCGGACAATGGTCCTTCGATGCCGACAACCGAAAACCCCTTCCCAAAGGAATTTCCATCCCGGCTCCGAAAAAAATATCCGCCTCCCCCTACCTCACGGAAGCCAGGCAATACGTGGAAAAGAATTTTTCCAACCACTATGGTGAGGCCCGAATGCCCCTGTTTCCGATCACCAGAAAAGATACCCTACGCTGGCTGGATGATTTTCTGGAAAACCGGTTGGCGTCCTTCGGAGAGTATGAAGATGCCATGCACCCGGAGGAGGTGATGTTGTTTCACAGCGGACTCACCCCGATGCTGAATGTTGGATTGATCACCCCTGGGGAAATCATTGAAAGAGCCCTGGCTTTTGCCCAACAGAATAATATACCTCTGGCCTCGACGGAAGGGTTTCTGCGACAAGTGACGGGCTGGCGAGAATTCATCCGATTGGTGTATGTACAAGCGGGGAACCGTCAGCGAACCACGAACTATTGGCAATTCACCCGCAAGATCCCGGAATCGTTCTGGACCGGAGAGACCGGCATCGTACCGGTGGATCAGGTTATTCAGAAATTGTTACGCACCGGGTATTCGCATCACATCGAGCGACTGATGATCCTGGGCAATTTCATGCTGCTCTGTGAATTCGATCCGGATGAGGTGTATAAATGGTTCATGACGCTCTACATCGATGCATATGATTGGGTGATGGTGCCCAACGTGTATGGCATGACCCAATTTGCCGACGGTGGCCTGATGACTACCAAACCCTATATCAGCGGAAGCAACTACGTGATGAAAATGGGCAAATGGGAAAAAGGTGACTGGCAGGCGATCTGGGACGGATTGTTTTGGCGATTCATGTCCAAGCACCGCAACTTCTTTACCAAAAATCCCCGCCTGGGTATGTTGATCCGAAGCTGGGACAATATGGATCCGGCCAAGAAACAGGCACACCTGCACCAGGCGGAGCAGTTCCTGAAAAAATTGGATGCATGAAAGCCATCCCCAAAAATCAACTGCCCCAAAAGACCTGTCCCGTCTGCCATCGACCTTTTTCCTGGCGAAAAAAATGGGAAAGGGACTGGGACCGGGTGATCTATTGCAGTGAACGTTGTCGCCGGCAACCCAAAATCAGCCCTCCGCCCCCACAACTATCTTCCCGATAGGTTGTTGTTGAACCGTGAATAAGCACTTCCCCACCGACATCGAGTCCATTTTGAACCGGATCGAACAAGTTGATCCCCTGGCATACGCCCGTACCCGCAATTTTAAGGATGGGGCCGTGAGTCAGTTATCACCTTATATTTCACGGGGGGTGATCAGTACCCGCCAAGTGCTTACAGCTTTGGTTGACAGAGGTTTCTCCTGGACAACGGCACAAAAATTCGTACAGGAACTGGCCTGGCGGGAATTCTATCAACGTCTGTGGCAGTTGATGGAGGATGATCTGTTTGAAGACATCCTGCAAGTCCGATCCGGGGTGCAAAACCGCCAGATGCCCCAGTCTCTGCTCGAGGGTACTACCGGCATACAGGCCATCGATGAGGGGATTCAAGAGCTGCAGGCAACCGGGTACATGCACAATCATTTACGGATGTACGTGGCAAGTCTGGCCTGCAACATCGGACATTCCCATTGGCCCCAGCCGGCCGCCTGGCTTTATTATCATTTACTGGATGGCGACCTGGCCAGCAACACGTGTAGTTGGCAATGGGTAGCGGGCACATTTAACGGACGCAAATATTATTGCAATCAGGGCAACATAGATAAGTACTTCCACACCGCTCAGCCCGGATCCTTTTTGGATCACGCCTACGATTCGCTTCCCAACCGCCCGATCCCTGAATCACTGAGTACGCTGGGTGAATTCAATGCCCAAACGATTCTTCCCGAAACGACGGTGCCGGTGCTGGATCCCTCGAAGCCACTGTACATCTACAACGCGTACAACCTCGATCCGAATTGGGATCGCGACGTACCAGCGAACCGGATCCTGTTGTTGGAGCCGGACCATTTCCGTCGCTTTCCGGTCAGTCCGCTGGTGATCGAATTCATTCTGGCACTGGCCGAAAACATTGAAGGCATACAGGTTTACACCGGCGAGGTACAGTCGATCCCGGGTCTTCGATCCTTTCCTCAGATCGTTTCCAAGGAGCATCCTGCCTTTCGGCATTATCCCGGCATCAAACAGGAACGAACTTGGATGTTTCCCGGCATACGGGTGAACCATACCTCCTTCTTCCGTTTTTGGAAGCAAGCAGAGCGACAAGCCAAAGCTTACTTTTCAAAAAGACCCGTGGCGGAGCCTGTTCCCTAACGGTTATCTTTGCGAAAACCCTTCACATGCTCGCTAAATCGTCCTCAGAAAGCTTGACCATCATGACGGAGCTGGTGCTCCCCAACGATACCAATGTGTTTGGCAATCTGATGGGTGGCCGACTCATGTATTGGATGGATATTGCCGCAGCCCTTTCCGCTCAAAAACATTGTAACGCGCCGGTGGTGACCGCCTCGGTCGATAATATCTCCTTCGAAAATCCAATTAAACTGGGTAACGTGGTGCACATCGAGGCCAAGATCACACGCGCCTTCCATACGTCGATGGAGATACACTTGAAAGTTTGGGGAGAGGACCTAACCCAGCAGTATAAGTACAAAAGCAACGAGGCCTATTACACCTTTGTAGCGTTGGACCCGAATCGTAAGCCCCGTCCGGTCTCCGCCGTTACGCCGGAAACACCGGAGGAGAAAAAATTATTTGACGGTGCGCTTCGTCGCCGTCAGCTTCGTTTGATCCTGGGTGGCAAAATGCACCCCGACGAAGCCGCTGAGCTCAAGGCACTTTTCATCAAAGATTAATTGGCAGGGGTAAGCTGTCGGGGGTAGAATGGGGCGGACTGCTCAATGGCATCCATCACCAGCTGCATGAGATCATCCTGTGAAGCTTCCGGATCATAGACCAACGGCTCTTTGAAGGTGACCGTCAGCCGTGTACCCCAGCGTTTCATTTTTAAACCCGTCTTATTAAAGGCTCGGGAGAATCCATCGATCACAACCGGAATCACGATCGGATGCATCTGTTTCATGATGCGAGCCGTTCCTTTTCTCCCAGGCGCGTAAGGAGAAGTGGTTCCTTGCGGAAAATTGATCACCCAATTTTCTTCCAAGGCCCGATGAATTTTTCGACTGTCGGAGATATCTAATCCATGGATCTTCTCCGAACCCGCCGCCCGCCAGGCTCGCTTCACCGTAATGCCACCGGCCAACAGAAACAGACGGCTCAGGAAATTCTTTCGCATGGTCTCCCCGGCTGCCACATAGTTGACCCGCAGAAAGGGGGCCAAGAGGTAGAACGGCAATCCCAGCCGCTTTTTAAATCCCCACTTAACAGCCGAAAAAATATGCAGGAACGTAATGACCTCTGAAAAATAGGTTTGGTGATTGCTGACAAAAAGGACCCGTTTACCGGGTAGCTTGGCCAGGTGTTCCATTCCACGGATCTGCATCCGATTGAACCAAACCAATCCGGGGAAGCTCAATACGCCGATCACCAGGTGTACGAATCGCTTTCGGATCTCCCATTTACTTGTTTGTATGTCCATCGCAGTCGGAAGATTCCAAATGTACAGAAGATTGATATCCGGGAGAAGATAAAAAAAAGGCTGACCGGGTGGACAGCCTTTCACTACAGTATCCGTAGCAATTATTCGCCGGCAGGAGCTTCCGGGCTCTCCCCACCTTCCATTTTCTTCTTGAGATCGGCCAATACGCCCAGGTCACCCAACGTGGCTTTTTCCACTTTGCTTTGGATGTTCTTAACGGCTTTCTTGGTCTTATCTGCTTCGTTGCGGGCGTCTTTCTTGGCGGTTTCAACTTCTTCCACCTTTCCTTGCTCCCAGATGCGGGTATGCGACAGAACGATGCGCTTCTCATTGCGATCGAACTCGATCACCATGAAAGGAGCTGTTTCGTCGGCCGCGATGCTCTTGCCATCTTCCTTACCGAGGTGACGGTTGGGGGCAAACCCTTCCAGACCGTACGGCAACTGCACCACCGCGCCTTTGTCATCGCGACGGGTAACGTGTCCTTCGTGTACGCTACCGATGGTGAAAGTTTCCTGCAAGGTGTTCCAGGGATCGTCTTCCAATTGCTTGTGTCCGAGTTGGAGCTTGCGATTTTCCTTATCGATACCCAGGATCATCACGTCGATGGTTTGTCCCACTTTCGTGTACTCCGTCGGGTGATTGAATCGCTTCAGCCAGCTGAGGTCGCTGATGTGGATCATGCCACCGATGCCGGGGGCCAACTCCACGAACACGCCGTAATTGGTGATGTTCTTCACCAAACCGCTGTGTTTGCTTTCCTGCGGGAAACGGACTTCGATGTCGTTCCAGGGATCTTCGGTGAGTTGCTTGATCGACAGGCTCATCTTGCGGCTGTCGCGGTCGAGGGTAACGATCTTGGCTTCGTATTCATCGCCCAGTTTGAAAAATTCTTTGGCGTTGATCGGGGAGTTGGACCAGCTAATCTCGGATACGTGCACCAATCCTTCGACACCCGGTTGGATCTCGAGGAAGGCCCCGTAATCTTCGATGTTGACCACTTTTCCTTTCACCACATTTCCTTCGGCGATGTTGGCACCCAATACGTCCCACGGATGCGGGGTGAGTTGCTTCAAGCCGAGGCTGATGCGGCGCTTCTCGTCGTCGAAATCCAATACGACCACGTTAACCTTCTGGTCGAGCTTAAGCACTTCGGAGGGATGCGCGATGCGTCCCCAAGAGATATCGGTGATGTTCTTGACGGTTCCCTCGAGTACTTGTCCTTTTTCGAGTTTGCTCATGATCTCGGCGCGCTGGGCTTCGATGTCGCTTTCGATCAGGGCCTTGTGCGATACCACGGCATTCTTGATGGCTTCGTTGATCTTCACCACTTTGAACTCCATGGTCTTGCCCACGAATTGATCGTAGTCGGTCACGGGCTTCACGTCGATCTGAGATCCGGGCAGGAAGGTTTCCATGCCGAATACATCGACGATCAATCCGCCTTTTGTCTTGGAGGTAACGGTACCGGTGATCACTTCGCCGGTCTTGTGTACTTCCACGATGCGCTCCCAGGCACGGGTAATGCGGGCCTGACGGCGGCTAAGATTCAAATGACCATCGCGGTCTTCTTTCTCCACGATCATGACCTCTACTTCGTCGCCGATGGCCAGACCTTGCAGGTCGCGAAATTCATTGAGCGAGATCAGTCCATCGCTTTTGAAGCCAATGTTCAATACAACATCGGTCTTGGTGAGACCTACCACGAGTCCTTTGATCAACTCGCCATCGCTCAGTTGCACGAACGTATTGTCGTACACTTTGTCGTACTTCTCCCGCTCGCTATCCGAGTAAGAGATGAGGTTACGACGGTCTACACTCCAATCGAAATCGTCGTGTGCCGTGGGGGTCACAGGTGCCTTTGTTGTCGCTGTAGCGGCCGCGGTATCCGCGCCGGTCTCCTGTGCATCAGCGTTTAGTTGTTTGAAAATCAGGTGCTGAAACATGTGTGTTTCCCGAAAGGGTTTTATTTTCGGGGATGCAAAGATAGTGAAATAGCCTGATTTTCAAGTGGTTTAAGCCTGAAAATCGGTCGGATTCAGCCCTTTGCAACTATCTGGCATACAACAAATTAAAAGACCCAACCAAACCCATTGCTGTACTCGATACTTAAGATCTGGTCGCGCTGCCTGCTTCCCTTGTATGTTCGACACATCCGGATCGAAAAACCGGAGGTATTGGCTTGGGAGGGACCTCTGCTCTTGGCCTGCAACCATCCGAATTCTTTTTTGGATTCGATCTTGTTGGATACGTTGTTTGACAAGCCCGTTTGGTCGCTGGCCAGAGGCGATGCATTCCGAAACCGATTCATAGGCCGGATCCTGCACGCGCTTCGAATCTTACCCGTATACCGAACCAGCGAAGGGCCCGAAAACCTGCACATCAATTACCGTACGTTTGAATCTTGTTTGCTGTTGTTTCGCAAAAAGGGGATCGTTACGATCTACAGCGAAGCCAAATGCACCAATGAATGGCGGCTTCGTCCCTTGCGCAAAGGCACCGCCCGCCTGGCCATGCAAAGCTGGGGGGCTGGCATGCCGCTGAAGGTGTTGCCGGTTTCCCTGAACTACAGCTCGTACTACCGATACGGGAAGAACCTGATCCTTACGTTCGGAGAAGTGATCGAATCGAGCGATATCCCCTGGAATGAATCCGAAGGAAAACGACATCAGGTCTTCAATGAGAAATTGGAGCGTGCGCTGCGCGAAGGAGTGATCGAACTCGATAAAAATGAGGCGGCGCGCAGAAAAGAGATATTTCATCGAACCATCCCACCTTCCATAAAGGCGATCACCCTCCTACCCGCTGTGTTGGGCTGGCTCTTACATGCACCACTGTACTTTCCGATACGGGCCCTGGTGGCCATAGCTTCGAGGTACAACGATCATTTTGATTCGATCGTAGCCGGACTCCTCCTCTTGCTGGCACCGTTGTATTGGGTAGCACTGGGATATGCCGGATACACGCTTGTGGGTATGCTTGGCCTGGGGTTGGGCATACTCGCACCGTTCTCGGTACGTGCGTTGCTGATGTGGCTGCCACAAACAGATTAAGAAAAGTTCAATCGGCCGTAAACAGGTTCGGATTTTTTCGCTCGGCGGCCTCGATGGGCGCATAATCGGATAGGATCTCTGCCATGTTTTTTCGAACACAGACATCGTGTTCGAAGTGTGCAGAGACGGAACCGTCTTTGGTGCGCACCGTCCACCCATCCGAATCCGTAAAAACTTCTTTTTTTCCCAGGTTGATCATGGGCTCGATGGCCAGCACCAAGCCTTCTTTCAATTTGGGACCGGTTCCACGTTTTCCGTAGTTGGGCACTTGCGGGTCTTCGTGCAGGGAGGTGCCCAGCCCGTGTCCGACCAGTTCCCGCACCACCCCGTATCCATGTTTTTTCTCCGTCAGCTCTTGTATCGCATTCGAAACATCGCCGACCCGATTACCAACGATGCATTTCTCGATGCCTTTGTAGAGCGACTCCTTGGTGATGCGGATGAGTTGCATGATCTGGGGACCCGGATCGCCGAGCACGAAGGTGTAGGCATGATCACCATGCCAGCCATCGCGGATCACCCCGATGTCGATCGAGACCACCTCTTTTTCTTGCAGCGCTCGGTCGGATGGAAAACCGTGCACCACAACATCGTTTACGGATATACAGGAATGAAAGGGATAGCCGTGATAGTTCAGGAAGGATGGCGTAGCGCCATGGTCACGAATGATGGTCGCGATCTGCTGATCGATGGCGCGGGTGGTGATACCCGGACGCAGCTCGGCAGCGATCAGGGAGAGCGTATGGCTGACCAGCCGGGCGCTGACCCGCATCTTATCGATCTGCTCCTCGGTCTTGCAGTACATCATGTTGGGGCAAATATCCAAAAAACAAACCCGGCCGGGGCCGGGTTCGAGAAAAAAGTTTGAGGAAGGATCACATCTGTACCGCAGAGGAGGTTTGACGTCCCTGAATGCGTCCGCCTTTCATGAGTCCGTCGTACTGACGCATCAAGAGTTGCGTCTCGATCTGCTGCAGTGTATCCAGCACGACACCCACCATGATCAGCAGGGAGGTGCCGCCAAAGAAAGTGGCAAACTGCTGCGTTACGCCCAGCCGCTGGGCAATTCCGGGCAGGATCCCCAACAAAGCCAATAAGATGGCACCGGGCAAGGTGATCTTATCCATGATCGAACCGATGTAATCGGCAGTGGGCTGTCCGGGTTTTACCCCCGGAATGAACCCATTGCTCTGCTTGAGGTTGTCTGCGATCTGTTTGGGATTGAAAATAAGC
>SXXL01000039.1 GCA_005789565.1 Bacteroidota bacterium
GCCGGGATGAACCAATTCAAGGATTTTTTCCTGGGTAACCGTGTCCCCGATCACCGCCGCGTAGTCGATACCCAGAAATGTTTACGTGTCAGCGGCAAACACAACGACCTCGAGGAGGTGGGGGTCGATACCTACCACCACACCATGTTCGAGATGCTCGGCAATTGGAGTTTCGGCGACTATTTCAAGAACGAGGCCATTGCCTGGAGCTGGGAATTGCTCACGGAGGTCTATAAGATCCCGACCGATAGGCTATATGCCACCGTGTTCGAAGGAGATGCCAAGGAAGGCCTTCCACCCTCCTCCATCGCTTTGGCTAAATGGAAGCAGCTGTTACCCGAGGATCGGATCGTTTACGGAAATAAGAAAGATAATTTTTGGGAGATGGGCGATACCGGTCCCTGCGGACCCTGCAGCGAGATCCATGTTGATTGTCGCCCGGACGAAGAAAGAAAGAAAATACCCGGACGCGACCTGGTGAACAAAGACCATCCGCAGGTGATCGAGATCTGGAACAACGTATTCATCCAGTTCAATCGGAAGAAAGACGGATCGCTGGAACCGTTGCCCGCTACCCACGTCGATACGGGTATGGGACTCGAACGGTTGGTGCGCGTATTACAAGGGAAATCTTCCAATTACGATACCGATATATTCTCCGGCACCATTCAGGCAACGGAGCGGATCACCGGTCGCACCTATGACGGCAGCGATACTCGGGAGGCGGTCGCGTTTCGGGTGATCGCCGATCACATTCGTGCGATTGGATTTACCATTGCCGACGGGCAACTGCCCGCCAACACCGGTGCCGGCTATGTGATCCGTCGGATCTTGCGTCGCGCCGTTCGGTATTACTATTCCTATTTGAGTTACCAAAAGCCCCTGCTACATCAACTGATCCCCGTGCTGGCCAAACAATTCGAGTCCGTATTCCCCGAGTTGCAGCAGCAAGTCGATTTTGTCAGCAAAGTCGTTCGCGAGGAGGAGGAATCCTTCCTGCGCACCTTAGAGAAAGGATTGCGACGGATGGATGATATCCTGGGTTCGGCCCGCAAGGGAATGGTGGCTGGTAAAGACGCCTTCGAGTTGTACGATACCTATGGGTTTCCGATCGACCTGACACGTCTGATCGCACAGGAGCATCAGCTTCAGGTGGATGAGTCCGGTTTCGAGCAGGAAATGAAACAGCAAAAAGACAGAAGCCGTGCGGCCGGTGCCATTGATGCGGAGGATTGGGTGGTACTCACGGAAGGGGGCAGTGTTTTTGTCGGATATGACTCGTTAATGACCGAGACCCGCATCCGGAAATACCGAAAAGTTACGGCTAAGAGCAAAACGGCCTATCAGGTGGTGTTGGATCAAACGCCATTCTACGCGGAGAGTGGGGGACAGGTCGGAGATCAGGGATGGCTTGTTGTTGGGGATAATAAATATGACGTCACGGATACCAAAAAAGACAATGATCTGATCATTCACTTTCTGACCGCTTTACCCGCTGATCCTTCCCAACCGATGCAAGCCGTGGTGAATGCCGACCTGCGGTCGCTCACCACCGTACATCATTCGGCTACGCACTTGTTGCACAGTGCCCTTCGTCAGGTCTTGGGTACGCACGTGGCCCAGAAAGGCTCTTTGGTGAATGCCGATCAATTACGATTTGACTTTTCTCATTTTGCCAAAGTGACCGATGCAGAGGTAGAGCAGATCGAACAGCTTGTCAATCAAAAGATCCGGGAGAATGTTCCGGTCGTCATAAAATCTCTGCCGAAGGACGAGGCGATGAAACTGGGCGCGATGGCATTGTTCGGGGAGAAATATGGCGATGTGGTACGGGTGGTGATCATGGACCCAAGCTATTCAGTGGAGCTTTGTGGCGGAACCCATGTGGGCTACACCGGTGAGTTGGGATTATTCAAGATCCTGTCGGAATCGGCAGTGGCCGCTGGCGTTCGGCGCGTAGAAGCCGTGAGCGGTGCTACGGCATTTGACTGGATGCAGGAGCAACATCGGTCGATGCGTTCGATCAAGGAAGTATTGAAAACACCGAACCCGCCCGTGAAGGCCATCGAGCAATTGCAGGAAGAACTGACACAGTTGCGGAAGCAAGTGGAGGCGATGGAGAGCAAGCAACTCCAGTCGCTCGTGCCGGATCTGGAGCGATCACTGCTACAGGAAAAGGGACGTTCTTATATTGGCTCAGTGGTAGAGGTTTCTTCAGCAGATGCGTTGAAAAAATTATGCAACGAATTGCGCAACCGCGGGGCGGACCGCTTGGTTGTGTTGACAGCCAAGGTGCAGGGCAAGGCTTCGGTCGCCGTGGGCATCAGCGATGCTTTGGTCAAGTCTGCCGGCCTGAACGCCGGAAAGATCATCAAGGAAACCGTTGCGCCGCTGATACAAGGCGGGGGTGGCGGGCAACCCGGTTTGGCAACAGCGGGCGGTCAGGATGTTTCCCGATTGGAGAAAGTGATCGAGTTGGTACGCGGACTTTAGCCCCTTCTTTAACATTTATTATAGTATGTTACCTCATTGGGTAGCATAGTTTCGTATAATCTTTAAACCAACTCTTTATGCGTATCAGTATTTTCATTTTTGTTGCTCTGGTGTCAGGGTTGATGAGCACTGCCCAAAAACCGATCGAGGGAAACGGTGAGGGTCGGGTGATCATCCGGGACGCCTCCGGAAAGGGCGTGAATCCCTTCGTGATCATCGATGGTAAGCCGGGCGGGGATCTTCAGTCGCTCAGTCCCGATCAAATCCTGAGTATGGATATTCTGAAAGGGAATGCTGCCACATCGCTTTATGGTTCGGACGGAAAGAATGGTGTGATCATCATCAAGACCCGGTCGGGATCCAGTACCGATACCTTGCCCATTGGCAATAAAAAAGTGGAGCGTATCGTCACGGTGAACAAGATCCTTAAATCGGATGGGACGAAAGATACCACTGTAATAATATCCGATTCCATAACCGTCAACGTGGATGGCAATCGGATCGAGATCAATGGAATGCCATCCCTACACGGCGGCGAACGGATCGTACAGGGATTCCCTCTTCCTAATCTGGAGGGTGCATATTGGGAAGACCGATCAGCACTTAAAATCGGTGTGTCAGTTCAAGATTCCGAGGAGGGTAAGGGCGTATTGGTAACCACGGTGGTTTCGAATGGGGCCGCTGCCAAGTCGGGTATTCAGGTCAATGACCGAATTGTATCGATCGATCAAAGACTTACGGATGATGTTGACGAATTAAAACGGGCCATTGGCGAAACCCGAAACAAGCGTTCGGTGATGATCAAATTATTCAGGGGGAAGAAGGAGATCAATGTTGAATTGGTCTATCCCAAAGAATTAAAAAGAGCGGACCTCTGATCGTTTTTTGGTGAAAATAAAAGCCCCAACATCGTTGGGGCTTTTTGATGGTTTTACTTTAATACTTCCTGCAGTTTTTTGGACAATTCGGGTCCGCGTAAGTTTTCGGCCACGACTTTTCCTTGCGGATCGACCAGCACATTGTAGGGGATCCCTTCGATCCGGTATTGGGAAACGACCTCGCTATTCCAGAATTTCAGGTCGCTGACCTGAGTCCATTCCAGCTTATCGTCTCGAATGGCTTGGAGCCAATCCTGTTTTCCATCTTCTCTGTCCAGGGAAACGCCTAGTACGGTGAAATTTTTATTCTTGAATCGCTGATAGGCGGCCACTACCGTCGGGTTTTCCATTCGGCAAGGCCGGCACCAACTGGCCCAGAAGTCGACCAGTACCCATTTTCCACGAAACGAATTCAGGGCGATGGGTTTTCCATTCGCATCGGGGAGCGTGAACTCGGGCGCGGATTGTCCGATCAATCCTTTACTTTTTTGAACCTCTTCCTCCAGTTTTCGTTGGAACGTGTTAAGGCCGTTGTGCTCGGGGAATCGGGCACTGAGTTTCACCAGTTGTTCCTGGATCTCTTCCAGCGTGAAGGGATTCATGCCAAATGCCGGATTGGAAGCGGCCCCTTGATAGAATCCCAGGATCAGCATGTACGTGCTGGGGGTTCTGGCTTGGTTGAGGGCGGAGTCTGTCTGAACCGACAAAGCTTTCGCTTGGGCAAGCATCTTCTCTTGAACGGGACGGATCAGGCTATCAGGTTTACCCAGCTTCAGTAGGGTATCCAGTCCGATACGGTTATTCATGATGGTACGCAGGCCATCGTTTAGGACAGAGGAGAAATCACGTATTTGTTGAGACGCTGTGGAGCCGTTGACAGTGTAGGTGGGATTTAATTGTCCGTCTACCCGTTCAAACTTGACGGTTACGTTGACCTTTTTGCTATCGTTGACGACTACGAACAACGGATACGGTTGTTGTGCCGGGCGTACATAGTAGATTCTATCTTCCGCCGCCGGTGCATGCAGGGTGAATTTTCCGGATTTATCCGGACGAACCGAATCTACCACGGTGGGCCGGTTGGTTTCCATCGGAACCTCTTCCAAGTACAGCAGTTCGAACGTGGTGTCCTGTAGGGATCCCTCTAAACGAAAGCCCTGGTTTCCGGATTTGCCTGAGGTGCAGGCTTGTAGTAGCAGGACAATCAAGGCGAGGGATAGAAAACGTGTCATAGGTGCGGAGTTATGTCTCTGTAAAGGTAGTAAAGAAAAACCCCGGCGTGGGCCGGGGTTTTAGTTCAGAGTTCAGAGTTCGGAGTTCGGTGTTAGTACCCGGGGTTTTGGGATACGATCGGGTTCTGGATGATCTCGTTGGCAGGGATCGGCCAGATGAAGCGATAATCTCCGTAGGGGATACCAGCTTGACCCGGTGTGTATGGAAGACCACAGCCATACATCGCCAATCCTTGTGCACCGTTCACTGCCTTGGCGGGAATGCCACCGGTGGTGAAATCAGTTTCTTGTGACAGGCGAGAAATATCAGCCCAGCGTTTGCCTTCGCAAAGGAACTCGATGCGGCGCTCCAGCAAGATGGCGCGGATCAGGGCAATTCTATCTGCAAAGTCGGTCGCCAGATACTGCATGGTGGCAGGCGTTGGCAACGCGCGGTTACGGACGGTGTTCAGCAGATCGATGGCGCGCTGCGATACGCCCGTGGCCAAACGTGCTTCGGCCTCGGCTTGCATCAGCAGTACTTCCGCATAGCGGACTTGGGGAGCGAAATCAGAGCGACCGACATAGTCGCGGTATTTGTTCGTGAAGAAGCTGGCGCCTCCGTTGGCATTGGTACCACTTACATACAGCAGCGTACGACGCAGGTCGTCGCAACGCCAGCCGCTATTGTTCCAAAGAATAGGGGAGATGGCAACCAGTCCGCGGGCCCCCAGGTTAGCAGCACCGAGCATGGCGGGCAACGCACCGTTCACACCGGTATTGTCCAGCGCATCGTTTCTGACCGAGAAGATGCTTTCAGAAGAACTGTTGTTGGCAAAGGGACCATCCGGCGCGGCGGTCAGTGCCCAGGAACCGATCGGAGAAACCACTGAGGTGGGAGCCAGAGGGTTTACGGTACCAGGAACGAGCTTGTCACCTTCTGTTTTCACAGCCGCCCAATTGCCCATATGCATGTGCAAGCGCATTTTCAATGCGATGGCAGCAGCTTTGGTTGCTCGAACGGTGCGGGCGTTGCCGGTAGTGATGGCAGCCATGTTGGTTTCTGCAAAATCCAGGTCGCGCAACATACGACGATAAACGGTATCGCTCACAGCGCGGGGCAGGTTACGAACCTGGTCTACGGTGGAGGGCACGTTCACCGCGAAATCACGGTAAGGCACACCCACTTGCGTTCCGTTTCCATCGCGGTAGGGACGCGCCCAGTGGATCATCAGTTCGTGGTGTGCGAAGGCGCGCAGGAAGCGGCACTCAGCTTCGAACTGCAGGGCAGTAGCTGTAGAAATGGCACCGCGAGAGCCGGCACCCCGGAACCCATCGATACATACGTTGGCTTTATTGATCAGGGCATAGAGCGAGTTCCAGTGGCCTTCCCCGTTCGCATAGGTGGCGTTGTAGGTAGCTTGGTAGGTGATCTGGTAGAAAGCCGCGATGTTGATCACGTCTTCACCTCGTGCATCACCTTGTTCGATGTTGGCGGCTCCAAAAGGATATCCGCGTACGGCGCCAAAATAATCTCCGCTCTGGGCGGCATCATACACGCCGTACAGGGAGGTGAGACATTTGTCCGCATTGCTGAACGCTACATCCACCGCAACCGAGGTGTAGGGCTGCAGGTCCAGCGCCTTCTTGCATCCGGAGAGCAGTGCTACGGAGAGCACCGAGATCACCAGAAAGTTCAATTTATTTTTCATATTCATTCGTTTAGTGGTTTTGCAGAATTAGAATCCAACGTTCATGCCAAAGGAGATGGTGCGGATCTGGGGGGATACGCTGGCGTCGATACCACCCGCGGTGACGTTATCCGGATCGGCGCCGCTGTACTTAGACCATACATGGAGGTTTTGTCCCTGTACGAAGAAGCGAACGCTTTCAATATATCCTTTGGAAACACGGCTAACCACATCCCGATCCATGGTGTAGTTGATCACCAGGTTCTGCAGACGGAGGTAGTTTCCGCTCTCGACGAAACGAGAGTTGGCTATGCTGTTCTGATTCACGTTGTTGCTCAGACCCCAGTACAAGCGCGGAACATCGGTTACGTCACCGGGTTTGGTCCAACGACGCAGGATAGCCTTGCCGTTGTTGTGGATGCTCTGGCTGAACAGGGCTTCCTGGGCGGTGGTGTTCATGATCTGGTTGCCACCGGAGTAGCGAAGCATCACCTCAACACTGAATTGCTTGTAGCGGAAGTTGTTGGTCCAGGCACCGAAATACGTTGGGATGCCTTGTCCCAGGTTCTGGCGATCGGCAAAGCCCATGGTCGTGGCATTGGCCGGAAGCAGACTTCCGTCGTTGGGTCCGTTCACGAAATAATAAAGTCCGTTTTCCACGTTGTGGGTAACCAACTTACCATCGGCCTTGTAATACATCGGGAAACCGTTAGCGGTGTTCACGCCGGCGTATTGATAACCGTGGATGATGTTGATGGGATCACCCACCCGGATCAGGTTGTAGGAGCCGTTCTGGATGTACGGAACCGGATTTCCGTTGATTGAGTAGAGTTTGGTGATCTTGTTCTTGACGTTCGAGTAGTTGAAGTTCATATCCCATCCCCAATCTTTTTGACGAACGACCGACAGGTCGATCGAGAACTCCGTACCGCGGTTCTGCAGGGTACCGATGTTCTGAGAGATGGAGTTGCCCGGGATACCGGCACTGGGAGGTGTGGGTACCGCGAGAACGAGGTTATCAACGTCGTTGAGGAACCAGTCGAAGGTCATGTTCACGCGACCCTTGAACATGCCGATCTCCACGCCGAAATCATACTTGGAACTGGTCTCCCACTGGAGGGCGGGGTTTCCGATGAAGTTGAGGGCGATACCGTTGATGTTTCCATAGGGGGCCGGACCGAAAGTGGCCGACAAGAAGGGGAAACCACCGAGGGTGTTACCCACCTTGGCGTACGAATATTTCAATTTAACATCGGTAAAGGTCTTGGTCAGGAAAGCACTGTTTTTCCAGATGGTCTCCTCGGAGGGGCGCCATCCCACGGAGATACCGGGGAAGCTACCATAGCGCTTGTCTTTAGCCAGCGAGCTCTGTCCGTCGCGACGAACCGATGCTTGCAGGAAGTAGCGATTCTTGTAATCGTAGTTGATACGACCAAAGAGCGACTCGAAACCGGAACGAGAGTAGCTACCACCGATCTGTTGAGTAGAGGCTGTACCAGAGATCAGGTTCTCTTTCAAGAAGAACAGGTCGATGATGGTTTGTCCGGTTACCGAAATGAATTTGTTGGTCTGCTTTTGTACTTCATGACCGGCGGTCATGTAGAAGGTGTGACCACCTTTGATCTTGAAGTTGTAGTTGAAGTAGTTCTGCCAAACGGTGCGCAGAATGTTCTGGTTGGCGTTGTAGGCAATACCACCCGAGCTGTAACCATCGCCGTGACGGGGATCCAGGCTCTGGAAGCTGTAGTCGTTGAACCAGTCGGCCGACAACACGGTGCGGAATTTCAACCGGTTGGTGAAGGAAAGCTCCGCGAAAGAGTTATTGATGATGCGCATCTTCTCGGACGCGTACTTATTCTGCGTGAGCGTAAAGGCTACGTTGGTGAAGTTGTCATCCACCCCTTGCAGGTTCGGACCTACCGGGATCGCATTGGCAGCGGGGAAGCTGACGTTGAAACCACCCGGACCATTCACGTTGTACGGGTTGACGTTCGGCAGCAAACGCAACGCAGAAGCGATCGATCCGCTGAGTGCATTGGATCCGTTGTTCTGGTCGCCATCATCCTGGCGGCTTACCGTCAGGTTATTTCCCAACTTCAGGAAGCTGTTCACTTCATGCTCCAGGTTGGTACGTATACGGAAAGCTTTATTGAAGTTGCTGATGATCACCCCTTGCTGCTTGGAGTAGTTCGCAGAAAAGAAGTAGCTGGTCTTGGCTGTACCACCCTGATAGCTCAGGTTATGGGTTTGCACCAGCGCATTGTTGATTAGCGCGATGGCCTGCCAATCGGTATTCACGCCACCGGGATTCACGCCGGCGCGGGGTGCTTGACCACGGTTCGCCAGCTTCTCGTTGGTGATGGTTACAAACTCATCTGCATTCAGCAGGTCGAAGCGCTTCAGCGTGTTGCTGAAACCCATGGTCATGTCGTAGGAGACCTTGGCTCGGCCCTTGGAGCCTTTCTTGGTGGTGATCATGATCACCCCGGCAGCCGCACGAGAACCGAAGATCGCGGTGGCCGAACCATCCTTCAATACTTCGATGCTTTCAATGTCGGCCGGGTTGATATCGCCCAACGCGTTGGAGTTGGTTGTAGCGGCGAGGTTACCGGAAATGATGGGTACACCATCCACTACAAACAGCGGAGCAGTAGATTGATTGATCGAGTTGATACCGCGGATGAAGATCCGGGCGGGTTGGTTCACCAGTCCGCTGGAGTTGGTCACCTGTACACCCGTTGCCCGGCCGGCCAATTGCTTGTCCACCGACGGTGTAACCAGGTTGGCGAACTCTTTCGCATCGATCTTGGAGGCGGATCCGGTAAAGGCTTTTTTCTGCTGAGTACCGTATCCAACCACCACCACCTCTTCCATCATTTTTTCCTCACCCTGCAGCGAGGCATTGATGACGGACAGGTTGCCGATGTTGAACTCCTGCGCGATCATGTCGACCGAGGAGATCACCAACACCTGCGCATTGGCAGGTAGGTTCAGGCTATAGGTTCCATCGGTTTTGGTCGTGGTACCGGACGACGTTCCTTTCACCACCACGGATGCGTTGGCAACCGGGTTGCCTTTGTCATCAGTCACCTTACCGGTAAGGGTTCGTTGGGCCATTGCAGGCGCCATGGCGAACACAACTCCCAATAGGAGCAGATACAGTTTTCTCATGTGCATGTTAGTTTTTGTAGATTTCGAAAAAGCCCGTTTGTACGGGCGGTTGAAATTAGTCAGTAATGAGGGAAAATCGGCTAAAAAAGGCCGTTTTTTTCATTGGGAAAAGGGGCTTTATGAAAAAGGGAAAAAATACCCCCTGAAATCGGCTTATTTGGCCGGCTTTCGGTCCAGGCTGATCAGGATGGCCGGAAGCAACACCAGATTCGTAAAAGTAGCCGTAACCAGGGTCAGCGACGTGAGCCATCCCAGGGCCAAGGTGCCACCGAACTCGCTGAGACAGAACACGATAAAGCCGGCGATCAACACCATCGAGGTATACAGAATACTGATCCCCGTGTGGTGGATGGTCTCCACCACGGTCCGCAACCGATCGCCCCTCTGGTTTGGTAATTCCTGTTTGTAATTGACCAAAAACCGGATCGTGACGTCGATCGCGATCCCCAGTGCCACACTGAAAACCAACACCGTCGAGGGTTTCAACGGAACCCCCACCCAGCCCATTACCCCGGCCGTGATCAGCAGGGGGATCAAGTTGGGAATCAGCGAAGCGAGCAGGATCCGTCCCGAACGGAACAAATACAACATACAGGCCGCGATCAATAAGAACGCCCAGAAAATACTTTCTTTTAATCCATTGATAATGAATCTACTACCTTCCAAAAAGGTCACACTGGTACCCGTCAATTCAATGGCATGGGTACGCTTGGCCCGGCTGGCCGGGTCCGATCCCAGGGTTTCCAAACTATCCCGATTGAACAACTCCTCCGCCCGGTACTGGATGCTGTCGAGCAGCCCGGGTAACCGCCGGCTGCCGATATCGGCCATGTTCACGCTGATCCGGGCCTGCGAACGGGTGCTGTCCATGAAACTGCCCACCAGCTTGGCCAGGGATGACTTTCCCGTCGCCGAATCATTTTTAAAATTCAAATATTGCATCAACGCCGGCAGATCATAGGAGGAGGGAAGTGCGTAACTACCCGGATCGCCTTCGAAAAAGGCCTGCCGCGCAAACTTCAATCCCTCTGCAATGCTCAGGGGACGAGCAATGTCGGGAATCGATTGCAGGTATTGCGATAACGAGTCGATGTTCTCCAGGTTGCGCAGATTTCTCGTCACCCCTTGCTTCTTTTTGGTGTCGACCACGATCTCGAGGGGCATCACCCCTTTGAAATTTTTCTCGAAGAACTTCAGGTCGGTATAAATTTTCGAGGTCTTCGGCAGGTCATCCACGATAAAACCTTCACTGCGCAGCTGCAGCATCCCGGCGATCGAGAAGAGTACAATGGCTCCGGTAATGGCATATACCAGCCGACGGTGATTCAGCGCCCAATACTCCAACCGATCCAGCCAGCGTTTCATTCGGGCATTGTTGAGGTATCGGGTATGTCTGGATTTAGGGGCCGGCAGAAAACTCAAGACAGCGGGGATCAGGATCAACGAGATGAAGAATAACAAGAAGATATTGGTACCCGCCACCAAGCCGAATTCTTTGAGCAGGGCACTTTCCGTGAGGGCGAATACCGCAAAGCCGATCGCCGCCGTGATGTTGCAGAACAAGGTTACGATGCCCATCTTCTCCACCATGGTCACCAAGGCCTTTTCGCGCGCACCGGTTTCGTTGTAGGCAACATGGTATTTGTTGAGAAAGTAGATACAGTTGGGAATGCCGATCACTACCACCAATGGCGGGATCAGGGCTGTCAGCAGGCTGATCTTATATCCCAACAAATGCAAAAAGCCAACACTCCAGATCACCCCGATCCCCACCACCAGCAACGACAGTAACATCGCGCTCACCGAGCGGAAAAAGAGTAACAGGATCAAGGCTGACAACACAACGGACGCGATCAGGAACAATCGCATTTCCTGTTGGATCATCACGGCAATCTGCGTACGGATCAGCGGTAGTCCGCTAATATGCATTTCCAGTTTTTGTTCCCTCCCAAAGGCCTCTACCCGGTCCACGATCTGCTGAATGACCTGCTCGCGCGCCTTGGTGGCCAGCAGATCTTTGTTGATGCGAAGGCCTGCGAGGTAAGCATTCGTTTCCGGGTTGTACAGCAATCCCTCATAGAAGGGAAATTGTTCAAACCGTTGTTTCAGACTATCCAGCTCGGCCTGGTTCGCGATCCGCTCGGGAAACAAGGGTATTGCATTCAATTTTTCGGCAGTCGAATCCCGGTACAAGCCGATCGCACCGGGAACGGACAGCACATCTTCCACGCCTCGGAGTTGTTTGAGGTCGCGGCACAAGGTGACATAGGCATTGAATACCGAATCGACAAAAAGTCGGTCGGTTTGAATGCCCACCACTAAGAGATTTCCGTCCTCTCCGAATTTGGCCTTGAAGGCCTGATAGCTTTTGTATTTGGGATTGTCGGTCGGTATGGCCCGCGTGAATTCATAACTCAGTTGCACCTGACTGGCCTCGTATCCCATCCAGCCGGTCACCCCGGCCAGTGCCAACAACAAAATGATCCGATAACGAAGTATGAATTGCCCCAATCCCTTCCACATAGGTTTGAATTGAGGCACAAAGAAACGAAAAGCACACCGCGTAACGCAAGAAATCCGATTACTTTTGATTCATGCGATGCCTCGGAACGCTGCTGCTGTTTTTTTTATCGGCCTGGACTTTCGCCCAACCCATCGGAACGTGGCGGGAACACTTGCCCTATCAAAGTGCGATCGACCTGGCCAATGGCCCCGATCGTGTGTTCGCGGCCACGCCCTTCAGCCTCTTTTCCGTCGAGAAAGTCGGTGGGAAAGTGGAACGGTTTAGTAAGGTGGACGGACTCGCCGAGACCGGTATCCAAGCCATCCACTTCGAGCCCTCCACGCAAACCCTGCTCCTCGCATACCAAAACAGCAACCTCGATCTGCTCACGGACGAAGAACGTTTCAATATCCCCGATCTGAAGCAAGCCACCGGCGTAGGCGACAAGACCATTCACGCCATCAGTTACCTCAACGGTCGGTATTATCTATCAACCGGACTCGGCATCGTCCAACTCGATCCGATCCGAAAACTCATTCCGGATACGTGGCCTCTGGGTGCCGGCGGTCGCGCCATCGCCGTCAAACAATTTGCCTTCGATGCTACGCACTTCTATGCTGCCACCGAAGAGGGATTGAAATCCATCGCCCGCACCGGAACCAATCCCGCCAACCCGAATAGTTGGCAATTTTTGAGTGGTACTGGCAGGTTGCCTCCAGGCCCCTGCTCCTACACACAAGTAATGGGCTCGGACCTCATCGCCGTTGTGCGTGACACGGTATATCGGCGAAGCAATGATCAGTGGACGATCCTACACGCTTCTGACTGGCCCCTCATCAACGCCCGCGTCTCCGAAGGAAAACTTCTGCTCTGTCAGCGAAAATTAAGCGGAGAAAGTCGCGTACTCATTCTAAATCCCGACGGAACCACGCAACGCCTGCTCACCCAACTGGCTGCGATCTCCTATCCCGTGCAATCCATGCTGATCAACGGTGAACCCTGGTTGGCGGATCGTTTCGAAGGCCTCACCCGATTCTCGTCCGGCAGCGCCTATCAAACCTATTCGATCAATAGCCCGCAAGGTGTGGCCTCCGGACAACTCCTCTCCGCCGACGGAAATTTTTTCGCCACCGCCGGAGCCGTTAACGCAGCTTGGAATTATTTGTATAACGGAGACGGCCTCTTCGCGTTACGAGCGGGGAAATGGATCAATTACAATCGCTACGAATTTCCCGTAATGGATTCCGTGCTGGACTTGATCTCGGTGGTCACCGACAAACGTAACGGCTCGCTCTGGGCCGGATCGTACGGAGGCGGATTGGTCCAGATTCAACCGAACAACACCATTCGGATCTTTAAGCAAGGATCGTTACTTCCGGCCGTGGGTGATCCGACCAGTTATCGCGTAGCGGGACTTGCTTTCGATGCGGAGCAAAACCTTTGGATCAGTAATTACGGAGCGGATCGTCCCCTGGTGGTACGCACGCGCGACAGCCAATGGTTTCGTTTCGCCACCCCGTTCCCACTTCCTGAAAACGCCTTGGCTCAGATCGGCATCGATCCATTCGGATATAATTGGATCGTATCGCCTAAAGGCGGCGGATTGATCTTGTATGATGCCGGCACTTCAGTTTCCTCCGCGGCCGATGACCGGTGGCGGCGCTTTCGAAGCGGAGCGGCCAACGGTAATCTGCCCAGCGATCAAGTGAATTGTCTGGCCATCGATCGGGACGGCGTCATTTGGATCGGCACCAATAACGGTATCGCGCTGCTCGATTGTCTGGATGATCCTTTCAGTGCCACCAGTTGTGAAGCCTTTCGTCCCGTTGTCAAAAACGGTCCCTTTGCCGGGTATCTTTTTAACGGACAAACGATCAAGCAGATCGCGGTCGATGGTGCCAATCGAAAATGGGTAGCAACTTCCAACGGCGTATTTCTCATTGATGCCCGCGGTGAAACGGTGCTGCAACAGTTTACAGCGGAGAATAGTGCCTTACTCAGTAATGAAGTTCTACAAGTGGTGGTCGATGGAAAATACGGCGAGGTTTATTTTGCGACGGACAAAGGCATATGTTCCTATCGCTCCGATGCTACGATAGCGGCGGAGTCGGGGGAAGGTTTGCTGGTCTATCCCAACCCTGTACCGCCGAGATACACGGGTACGATCGGGATACGGGGATTGCGGGATCAGTCCTGGGTCAAGATCACCGAACTCGACGGACGGTTGGTGTACCAAACCCGTTCGCTGGGTGGACAAGCCACCTGGAACGGTACGGATTACAGTGGCCGCCGGGTGAGCAGTGGCGCGTACCTGGTAATGGTCGTGGATGAGAAGGGAAAACCGATCGCCAACGGCCGCATCTTTTTTATTGAGTAACATGTCCACCCCCGTTCATAAAACAAAAGGATTGGTGCTGCGTGCGGTGAAGTACGGCGACACCAGCTTGGTCGTGACGGTTTTCACCGAGCTGTTCGGCTTGCAGTCTTATATCGTGAGTGGGGTGCGAAAATCGACCAAGAAAGGAAGCGGTCAAGCCAATCTCTTTCAGTCCGGGGCCTTGCTGGATCTGGTTGTGTATCATCATCCCTCCAAGTCGCTGAACCGCATCAAGGAATTTCAATGGAGTGTTTGGTATCAGGAACTCTTCACGTCCGTTCCTAAAAACAGCGTGGCCCTGTTTTTGATCGAGCTTTTGCATCGTTGCCTGAAGCAGCCCGAGCCCAATCCCGATCTGTTTCATTTTGTAGAAGATTGTTTGTTGGAGTTGGACAGATGCCCGGATAACGTGGCGGCCAATCTTCCCTTGTTCTTCGCCGTACAGCTTTCCTATTTTTTTGGATTTCGGTTGATGGAGGAACGGGTAGAGGAAGGTGCTTGGCTCGACCTTCGGGAGGGACGGTTTGTTGACCAACAACCCTTGCACCAGGAGTTTTTATCGCCCGCGGATGCCGGATCGATTTTGCAATTGTTGCGCGGTCGTCAGCCTGGCGAACTGGCCGAGATTCGCTTGGGTCGGGAGACGCGTCGTCGTCTCTTGCAATCGCTGGAGCTATACTACCAATTGCACCAGCCCGATTTTGGCAGCTTGCGCAGCTTGCCGGTCCTTCGATCGGTATTAGAGTAAGCGCGTGCTGGTCTCCCAGTTCTCCGAAAGCAAAACGATGCCGGGTTTTTTTCCTTGTTGAAAGGAGCCAAGCGTTTCGTCCCACCGCAGAGCCCGCGCCCCGGAGGAGGTTGCCCATTGCAGCAGGGTTTCTTTGGGGATGGATGGGAAATGATCACGGAGGGCTTGTAATTCTTTCGCGATACTGAGTTGCCAATTGCTGCTGTAGCTATCGGTTCCCAAGACGATTCGGCAACTATTTTTCATCAGTGCTTCGATCGGGGGCACTTTATTTTCAATATAAAGATTAGCATTGATGCAAAGACACCAGATCAGGGTTAGACCGGTTTCTTTTGCGTATTGTTCCGCCCAAACGATGTCTTCTTCCGGGGTGCTGGTGTTGTGCACCAGTAAGATGGTTTGTTGTTGATTGAAATAGGGCAAGACGGAACGAAGGGCCGATTTTCCCGTGACGGGAAAAGGCGATCGCTCGATCCCGAACATCTTAAACAGTCGCAGGTACTCACTTTTCCCGGTTCGGTAGAGATCGTCCTCGGCCGGATGTTCCTGGTTGTGCAGGGAGATCACTTCGCCCGGGGTGGCTTGATTGATCCATTCAAAGCTGCGCGGCGAGATGGAGTAGGGGGCGTGTGGGACCAGGCTGGTTCGGTGGGGAAGTTGGCAATCTGCCAATGCTTTTTTCAATTCCTGGGCCACTCCTTCGAAATGCAAACAGGATTCCTCGGCTTTCTCGTCGGTGAAGCTGAGGACCTCCGTAAAATTTTGCCAGTGGATGCGGCTTTGTTTTTTGACGGAGGCGGTGTCGGCCGTATTGCCAATGTCGCCCACGGCCACGATCCCGTTTTGGTACATCTCTTGTTCGGCCTGTTGGATCTTTTCCTGGATGATAGCAGGATCAAAACCTCTTTTGGTGACGACCGAGCAGAGGAATTCGATGAGTCCGGTGTGGGGTGGAATCACGTCTTTCAGGTGACTTAGCTCGAGGTGACAATGTGCGTTGATAAAGCCGGGCATCAAGGTGCCCGCGAACATTTCAACGTCCGCTCCGGCTTGTTCGGCAGGAACGATATCCAGGACCTTGCCCTCCGTATCGGTGATCAATACTTGGTTGGCATGAAGGGTTTTGCCATCAAATAGTTCTTGGGCCTGGAATTTGCGTAGAGCCATCGTAGACGGCAAAGGTAATCTTCATAGTTTTGCCCGCCACGTTATGCTGGACCGATTAGAAGCCATACAAGCCCGATTCGATCAACTCGGAGTTGCCCTCACCAATCCGGAGATCGTAGGCAACAACGCCCAATTCACGGCCACCAGCAAGGAGTACCGAAGTCTGGAGAAGATCGTCGTGGCCTATCACGCCTATAGAAAAACCTTGGCCGACCTGGCCTTGTACAAGGAAGCCTTACAGGGAGACGATGAGGAGTTGCGGGAGTTGGCGAAGATGGAGTTGCCCGGGTTGGAAACTTCCCGCGAGACACAGGAGGCGCAGATCCGACAGCTCTTGATCCCCAAAGATCCGCAAGACGACAAGAACGCCATTTTGGAGATCCGTGCCGGCACCGGCGGCGATGAGGCCAGTTTGTTTGCCGGCGATCTGCTACGGATGTATACCCGGTATTGCGAGAGCAAGGGCTGGAAAACGGCCGTGCTCAGTGAAAATGAGGGAACCGTGGGCGGTTATAAGGAAGTGCAACTGGAAGTGGTGGGCGAAGAAGTTTATGGCACCCTGAAATTTGAAAGCGGCGTACACCGGGTGCAACGGGTACCGGCCACCGAGGCCAGCGGGAGGGTACACACCTCGGCCGCTACGGTGGCGGTGATGCCCGAGGCCGAGGAGGTGGATGTGGAAGTGAACCCGGCCGATGTTAAGATGGAAACGGCCCGAAGCGGTGGGGCAGGCGGACAAAACGTGAACAAGGTAGAAACCAAGGTGATGCTTACCCATATCCCGACCGGAATGGTCGTGATCTGTCAGACCGAACGCACCCAATTGGGTAACCGCGAGAAGGCGATGCAGATGCTGCGAACCAAATTATACGAGGAACAGGTGCGTAAACAGGAGGAAGAGATCGCCCGTCACCGAAAAAGTTTGGTTAGTTCCGGCGACCGCAGTGCCAAGATCCGTACCTATAACTTTCCGCAAGGCCGGGTGACCGACCACCGGATCGGCATGACCCTGTACAACCTGGATGCTGTACTGAATGGCGAGGTTCAGGAATTGATCGATGCGTTACAATTTGCGGAAAATGCCGAGAAGCTGACCAAGAACGCTTAATTCACCCTGAACGGTCAGTATTTCCCCCGATCGAATTTATTTTTTTTACGAATGGACCTGCAATTATGGATTCCTTAACAACGAAGGGCACCAAATAAGCGTAGATTCACGTTAGTATATAAAAGCAAACAAGAATTTTCTCATAAGCAGTTAGTTTTGGTTACGACCCCTGTTTCCACAGGGGTTTATTTTTTGGAGAAACCCAAGATCGAGATCCAGCAACCGATTGCAGCGCCCAAGGTGTCGGCCACAATATCCCCGACCTGAAAGGATCGGTTGGGGATGTAGCCGTCCTGCAGAAATTCAATTACCACTCCAAAGGCGATGGCCAGCATGGTAAACAGCAAAAAAGGAATTGTGGGGGAAACGGTGTCCGGGTTTCGTCCCCGGTAACCCCAGCAGGTCAAAAACACTTGCACCGAAAAAATGCCGAAGTGTACGAGCTTGTCAAAATTTATTTGGATCAGCCACTCGTATTTCGGTACAACTGATCCGGGGCTGCAGAATAGATAGGTGCTAAAAATCAGCCAGATAATGGCCGGCAGGTAACCCGGACGATATTTATTCAGAAACGAGCGCATGGCATCAGCCCACCAGCGAGGCATAGCTCGCGGCATCCATCAGCCCCTCCAGTTGTTCCGGATCGCTCAATGTCATTTTCACCATCCATCCTTCTCCGTACGGATCGGAATTCACCAGTTCCGGAGCACCGCTGAGGGCGGGGTTCAGTTCGGTGATGGTGCCGCTGATTGGCAGGAACAGATCGGACACCGTTTTCACGGCTTCCACGGTACCGAAAACGGCTCCGCTTTCCAGCGGCTTACCAATGGTGTCGACTTCCACAAATACGATATCACCCAACTCGCGTTGTGCGTACTCGGTGATGCCAACGGTAGCTGTGTTGCCGTCGATCAAGATCCATTCATGGTCTTTGGTGTAGCGGAGATTTTCAGGGAAGTTCATGTGATTGTATTGAGGCACAAAAATAAGGATAGATACTTACCGCCGCCGCTTGATCAGTTCGGCTTTTAGGATGCGGCAATCGGCGAGGGGACGATCTCGGTCAGCTCCCTTGCTGGTGGGGGTGCCGGCAATGGCATCCAAGACCTCTGTTCCGCGGACCAGCTCTCCAAACACTGTATAATTCTGGTCGAGGTGCGGAGCACCTCCCTGTGTTTTGTAGACTTCGCGGTGTTGAAGGGGCAATTTTCGGCCTTGCAGGCGAAAGGTTTCCACTGAATCGAGTCCGGCGTCCGTGAAGATCTTACCATGCACGATGTAGAATTGACTACCGCTGCTGGCTTTTTCCGGGTTATTATCTCGCGCCGCAGCCAACACGCCCTTTTTATGGAATAAGTTTGGGCGAAATTCGGCCGGGATGCGTTCGGCCGGACCACCATTGCCCAGGGGTTGTCCGGATTTGGCCTGCTTGGAATTCGGATCGCCCCCTTGGATCATGAAATGTTTGATCACCCGGTGAAATAGGGTGCTGTCGTAATAGCCTGATTTTACCAGCCGCAAGAAATTATCGCGGTGCAGGGGCGTGGAATCGGAGAGTCGAAGCACCATCACGCCTTGCGTGGTGGTGAGTTGAACATCTTTTTTTCTGTCTTTTTTTCGCAGGGTGGTATCCGGCTGGGCAGTGAGATCCAAACACAGTGTCAATGAGATGAATGATAGTAAAAGTGGAACGGTTCTCATAGGGGGGTTACTTTTCAAAATAAAGCAGGACATGGTCCTTGATGAAATTTTCCTGTTCAACCGGATTCATCGGCGGCATGGGTTTGAGCTGGCGAAAATGGGGCCAGCCCTCTTCATCCACGCCTTCCATTTCATAATAGCCGCTGTTGGAAAGCAGGCTGCAAACGGCAATATGCATCAGGTCCTGTTTCTCTTCCTTGCTAAACGTTTCCCGGATCTGTCCGAACTCCTGAATACCGATCAGGAATAGGATGGCCTCCAGATCGGGTTTTTTACCAAATCGCTCCACCAGCGAAGCTTCCAGGTTCCACCATCTTTGTTGCAGGTCGTCGTTTACAAGCATGACGCAAAGATAGATGCGTTACCTTAGCGGCAAATCGAACGGACATGTTGACCTTGGCTTTATTGCGTCAGGATCCGGAGGCAGTCAAGAAAAAACTCCAAAAAAAGCATTTTTCATCGGTGGAGATCGTGGATCAGGTCATCGGTCTGGATGATCAGCGCAAGAAACTTCAACTGGATAGTGACAATCTGCTGGCGCAGGTAAACGCCGCGTCCAAAGAGATCGGTCAGCTCATGTCCAAAGGCCAGCGCGACGAGGCCGAAGCCAAAAAACAAGCCGTTTCCGCCCTGAAAGAGCAACTGCAGCCCCTACAAAACGAACTGTCAGGGGTCGAGCAAGCCTTGCAGGATGAGCTGGTGAAACTACCCAACCTCCCCGCCGAAATCGTGCCCGAAGGGAAGTTGGCCGCCGATAATGTGGTCGTTAAGGAAGGCGGCGTCATGCCAACACTCACGCAAAAGGTTCCGCATTGGGACCTGATCAAGCAATACGACCTGATCGATTTTGAGACCGGCGCCAAACTCACCGGCAGCGGTTTCCCTTTATATAAAGGAAAAGGAGCTCGCTTGCAGCGCTCCCTGATCCAGTATTTTCTCAACCACAACACCGAGGCCGGATATGTGGAGTATATACCGCCTTATTTGGTCAATACTGCCTCGGCCTATGCGACCGGACAACTGCCCGACAAAGAAGGGCAGATGTATCACATGACGGCTGATAATTATTATTTGATCCCCACCGCCGAGGTGCCGGTCACCAATATTTATCGCGACACCATTCTCAAGTCGGCCGATCTGCCCGTGAAGATGACGGCCTACACACCCTGTTTTCGTCGGGAGGCAGGGAGTTTCGGCGCGGATGTACGCGGCCTGAACCGCGTGCATCAATTCGATAAAGTGGAGATCGTTCAGTTGGTGGATCCAGCAACCAGTTATGCCGTATTGGATGAGATGGTAGCGCATGTCGAGAAATTGTTGATCGACCTCGAACTTCCGTACCGCATTTTACGGCTCTGTGGTGGCGACATGAGTTTCAATTCGGCACTCACCTATGATTTTGAAGTATTCAGTGCCGCACAGGAAAAATGGCTGGAAGTCAGTTCCGTCAGCAATTTCGAAACCTTTCAGTCGAACCGTATGAAACTCCGCTACAAAGACGACAGCGGCAAATCTCAACTCCTGCACACCCTCAACGGCAGTTCACTCGCCTTGCCCCGCATCGTGGCGGCTTTGCTGGAGAACAATCAATCGAATGAGGGGATCCGGCTGCCAAAGGTCTTGCACTCCTATTTTGGGATGAGTAGCATCCTATTGCCTTGATCAGGCCACAGCCATTTTTTTGATCCGCTGGTTCATGATGGCGAACCAGGCCGGGGGTAGCAAACTCAACAACATCATGCCCGGATATCCGGTGGGCATTTGCGGGGCCTCGTCGTGGTGCCGAAGGACCTGATATTTACGACTGGCCAGGTAGTGGTGGTCGGAATGGCGGCTAAGTTCGAACAAAAACAGCCGGCCGATCATGTGATCGCTGTTCCAGCTGTGCTCGGGCATGGCGCGTTCGTATTTGCCTTCCCCGGTAGCCCGGCGCTGCAATCCATAATGTTCGATATAATTCACGGTTTCCAGGAGCAAGATTCCCATGCCGGCGGCCGCCAGGAAATATAAGAGCACCCAACCGCCAAAGAACCAGTAGATAATACCAATGAACCCCCATTGGATCAATTGAAATTGGATCATTTCGTTGTGCAGACTGAAGATGCTTCGTCCTTTTTTTCGGCATTCGTCGTTGGCGATGTGCCAGGCGCTCAAATAGCTCATGATCACAGTGCGAAACCAGAAAAGATAAACGATCTCGTTGTAGCGGGCGCTGCTGGGATCTTCCGGGGTGGCGACGCGTTTATGGTGACCTTTGTTGTGCTCGGTGAAAAAATGCATGTACAGGGACGTGAGCAACAAACTTTTCGCCAGTGTTTGTTCGAAACGGTTCACGCGGTGTCCGAGCTCGTGCGCCACGTTGATGCCGAAGCTGCCGCACAAAATGCCCATAGCGCCGATGCGACCCACTCTTTCCCAGGTGGTGAGCGCGGGATCTTGCATGGAAATCAGAAATTGAAAGAGCAAGAAATATTGCACGGGAACGGAGAGGTAGAGCAGGTAGTCGTAGAGTTTATCCTGCCGCGCCATTTCTTCCTCGGCGGCCGACAAATTTTCCGCCCGCGGAGCGATCAGCAGTTCCAGGGAGGGAATCAGAATCCAAACCAGGATCATAGGGATCCACACCTGCCATCCCTGTACCTGAAAGGCATAGGCCGCTGCCAGAAACAGCAGAAACGGAAGACCATATTTTAAGGCACGCACCGATCTCACTATCCAAAATTATGATTTGACTCCGAACGCTGAACGCCGAACTCCGAACTAGTTGACACCGTGCATCATCTGCTTCAGCTTCGGCGTTAGGCCGAATAGCAGGACCGAAGCGATGCCGCAAAGAATGACAAACACCATGAAGAATTCAAACAGGTTGTGGATCGTGAAGCCGGCAAACGTGGGGTATTCGACGGTGATGATCTTTTTTTCTTTGATCAGGGCGTATTGTTCAGCGGTAAGTTGTTTGGTTTCGTCCTTGAAATAGTCGGTGAATTTTATGTCGTTTTCCTTTGCCAGGTCGTCGTTGATCTCTGCAGACTTTAGCTTGGCCAGTAGGAAGAGTTGTTCACCTGAGGGATCTGTTTTACCGTCCAGGATATCTTTTAGGTTGATGTTTGATTTTTCAGCCGCGATGTATTGTTCGCTGGTGGGGGGGAGGATTGCTCCCAGTGTTCCGGCCAATGCGTAACCAGAGGCGTTGGACAGGAAGAACACTCCGTATAAGAGGGAGGAGAATCGTTTGGGAGCCAGTTTTCCTACCAGGGAGAGACCGATCGGACTCAAGCAGAGTTCTCCGAAGGTTTGGATCAGGTAAAGCAAGATGAGCCATTTGACGGCCAACAATCCGCTGTTGCCCAGGTCCTTTACATTATGAGCGATGATGAAATAGCTGACGGCGATGAGTAAAAGTCCGATCGCTTGCTTAAAGGGTGAGATGGGCTCTTTTCCCTTGGCACGAAGTTTGTCCCACAGGATACTGAAGGGAACGGCGAACATCACAACGAAGATCCCGTTGAAGATCTGCACCATGGAAGGGGGCATATCCCATCCGAAAAAGTTGCGATCGGTTTGATTGTCGGCGATAAAGGTCAGCGACGAACCGGCCTGCTCGAAAGCTGCCCAGAAGAAGATCACGAAGAAGGAGACGATGTAGATGACCCAGATCCGATCGCGTTCGACCTTGGTGATGGAGCTGTCGGAGAGGATGAGTCGAGCCAGGGATATACCCGCTGCGTAGATGATCGAATAGATCACGTTTTGTCCCAATAAATAAAAGAAAGCCAGCCCCAACACTGCAAACAGCACTCCCGTAGTAATAAGCGCTGTGTTGGAGAAGACGGCTTTTTGGGATTCTCCTTCTTCGTAGTCGCTGGAAACATTGTCCTTCGGCAGACCCCCGATGGCCCGTCCCTCCGGCGTGATCACATATTTATCTTTCAGCAGGAAGAAGGTGATGGTTCCGATC
The DNA here is from genome assembly GCA_005789565.1 of Bacteroidota bacterium. Taxonomy (GTDB): domain Bacteria; phylum Bacteroidota; class Bacteroidia; order Chitinophagales; family Chitinophagaceae; genus JJ008. The sequence continues at coordinate 23,007 of SXXL01000039.1, forward strand.
ACCATGGCGATAGAGGCGGCCAGATAGCCCCATTTGAAAGCGTAGATGTCGCGGTTACCGGCGGCATCGGTGATGTCACCCAACAGGGGACAGATCAACTGTCCCAGAAAGGCGCCCAGGTTGATGCCCATGTAAAAAATCGTGAAGGCCGTATCGAGTTTGTTTTTCTCTGCCTTAGGATACAAGCTGCTCACCATGCTGGAGATGTTTGGCTTGAAAAATCCGTTACCAAAGATGATCACCCCCAGGGCTATGTATAGTAAGGTCGTCGCCAGGTCGAGGTTTTGGCTGAAAATGCTGGCGCTGAAGAAAAGCAACAACTGACCGGTTGCCATGAGGGTACCGCCCAGCAGGATGCAGTAGCGGTTGCCCAGAAAACGGTCGGAGATGAACCCACCCAGCATGGGGGTCAGGTAGCAGAGGCCCAGGAATCCCCCATAGATCAAAGAGGATTGCTCTTTGCTCATCATCAGGGCATTTACGATGAAAAGGGTCAGCAAGGTGCGCATTCCATAGAAGTTGAAGCGCTCCCACATTTCGGTTCCGAAGAGAACCCAGAGTCCTTTGGGGTGTCGATTGGATGACATACGTGGTGGTGATTGGTTAAGGAATGGCCCGAAGGCCGTTGCCCCAAAATAGCCAAAAAAGGGTTATCCGCCTTTTTTAGGATTATCTTTAGCCCCTCCCAGCGCGGTATGTATATGAATGTATTGATCCTTGGTTCTGGCGGACGGGAACATGCCCTGGCCTGGAAAATTGTCCAGAGTCCGCTTTGCGAGCATCTTTTTATTGCCCCGGGTAATCCGGGAACGGCCGCTCTGGGTACTAACCTTCCGGTTTCCCTTTCCGATTTTTCGGCCATCCGAAAAGCTTGTGTCGATCACCGGATCGGATTGGTGCTGGTGGGACCAGAAGATCCGCTCGTGAATGGCCTCACAGATTATCTTGAAACGGTCGATGAGCTCAAGGACCTGATCGTGATTGGTCCCTCGAAAGAAGGTGCCCAGCTCGAAGGCAGTAAGGCTTACGCCAAGTCTTTTATGATCCGGCATGGTATTCCCACCGCCCGTTACCGTGAATTTCAGGCCGATACATTCGAAGAAGGGTTAGATTATCTGCGTCAACATACCTTACCCATCGTCCTGAAGGCCGATGGATTGGCAGCGGGCAAAGGGGTGGTGATTGCCCAAGATGTCGAGTCGGCCCAGCAGACTTTTCGGGAGATGATCCAAGAGGCTAAGTTTGGGGCGGCCGGCGCGAAAGTGGTGGTGGAGCAATTTTTACAGGGTATCGAGGTGTCTGTTTTTGTGCTGACGGATGGAAGCGATTATTTGATCCTGCCCGAGGCAAAGGATTACAAACGTATTGGGGAGGGCGACACCGGATTGAATACCGGCGGGATGGGGGCGGTGAGTCCCGTTCCGTTCATGACGCCCGACTTGAGAAGGACCATTGAGGAGAAGATCGTTCGTCCCACGATCGAAGGCATCGCCCAAGAGAACATCCGCTACCGGGGCTTTGTATTCATCGGACTCATGATCGACGGCGACCGGCCTTACGTGATCGAATACAACTGTCGCATGGGTGATCCGGAAACGGAGGTGGTGATGCCGCGCCTGCGATCGGATCTGCTAGCCTTACTATTGGCAACCGGCAAAGGCGAGTTGAAAAACATGCAGGCCGACGCGGATACACGGGCAGCTGCCACGGTGGTGGCGGTGAGCGGTGGGTATCCGGAGGCTTATCAAAAAGGCTTTTCGATCACGGGGGTGGATCAGGTGGATCCATCCTGTGTCTTGTTTCAAATGGGTACCACGTTGCAGGACGGCCAACTTCAAACACAGGGTGGTCGGGTACTGACCGTTACAGCCTACGGCGACTCGATCGCGCAGGCGGTCGCCCGTGCACAAACAGAACAAGCTAAGGTCCGCTACGAACAAAAATATCTTCGCCGTGACATCGGCCACGAATTCCCCTAACTCCAAACTCCAAACTTCTTCACCCTTCATCCTTCATCCTTCATCCTTCATGAACTATAGCGATTATTTACAACTCGACAAGATCCTGAACGCGCAGGACCTGGAAAGCGTCAAAGCCGGCAAGCCTGCGCACGACGAGTCGCTTTTCATTGTCATACACCAGACCTACGAACTTTGGTTCAAGCAATTGCACACCGAGGTCGATTCGGCGCTGTTATTGCTGAAAAATCCGTCGCTGAACGACAATTCCCCCGAATTGCAGACATTGGTTCATCGTCTCGACCGGGGTGGTACGATTTTGAAGGTGCTGGTACATCAGATCGATGTCATGGAAACGATGACGGCCTCCGATTTTTTGGAGTTTCGGGATCTGCTTCGCCCGGCCAGCGGATTTCAGAGCTGGCAATTCAAGGAGTTGGAGGCGAAGCTGGGATTGAAGTTTGCGCACCGGCATGGGCATGATTATTATATATCGCAGTTGCGCCCCGATCAGGTCGACGTCATTCGCCAGGCCGAGTCGGCTCAATCTTTGTTGCAATTGTTGAATGCCTGGTTGGAGCGTATGCCGTTTTTGGATCGGGAGGCGGCCGATTTTTGGCCGGCCTATCGCTCGGTCTTTCTTGGAAGCCTGTCGAGTGAAGAAAAAAACGCAGCTGCGGCCTTTGAGGGGATCTTCAAAGAGTCGGCTGCCGAGCGCAGTTTGTCGCCCCGGGCTTGCCGGGCTGCATTATTTATCATGTTGCACCGGGGTTATCCATTGCTTCATTTGCCGTATCGGTTGCTGCAGGCCTTGCTGGAGATCGATGATCAACTGAGTTTGTGGCGGTATCGGCACATGAATATGGTACAACGGGTCATCGGCATCCGCATGGGTACGGGGGGCAGTACGGGTCGGGATTATTTGAAGGGTGCTGCCGATAAGCATTACATTTTCCGGGAGGTGGCGGAGCTGACCAGTTTTTTGGTGGAGTCCGGGAAGGTCCCCGTCCTTTCTGCCGAGGCGCAGCAATTACTGGGATTTCGGTTTCCCCAATAAGATTAAGTAGGCGGCCACCAGGGTAGCCACTCCGGCACTCAGGTAAAAGGGGAGCGAGGCGTTTCCGAAGGTCCACAACATCCCCGCGATCCCGCTGGCCAACCAGATCGAAATACTTTCCAGGGACGTGTAAAATCCGATTGCGGTGCCGGTTTTCTCAGGGGGCACCTGTTCACTGATCCAGGCTTTGATCATTCCCTCGGTGGCGGCGGCGTAGACCCCGTATAAACAGAACAATAAGACCAGGGTCTGTTTGTTCACGCCACTGCCAAATCCGGCATATACTATGGCGAAAAGAATAAATCCCCCCGTGATCATGGTTCGGGTTCCGATCCGTTCGGCCCACCGGCCAAGGGAATAGGCCGTGAGGGCATAGACGGCATTGTATAATATGTACGCCCCAATGATCCAGGCATCGGCCGGGATCGATCTGTTCCAGAGCAACACCGACGTATCCCCCACCGCTTCCCGGGCCATCAGGAGTAAAAAGATGTCGGAGCTATTGAAGAGGGCGAACAGCAGCAGGGCGGGGATCATTTTTCGGAAGACCTCCGGTGCTTCTTTCCAATAGTGCAGGTAGCCAAAAAATCCGGTGCGGGGTGCCGACTTCTCCAGGGCAGGTTTTTCCCGAAGGGTCAGGAGGAGGACCACTGAAAAAAAGCCGGGTACGAATGCCAGCAGGAAAAGGGTTGCATAGTCGCTGGGTCGGTAGAGCAAATAGAGCAGGGCGAGTAGGGGACCGATCGCGGCACCCCAGGTGTCCATGCTTCGATGAAAACCGAAAACGGTGGCTTTGCGGGTGCCGGCCTCTTGTGCCAGCCAGGCATCCCGGGGGGCGGTGCGCATGCCTTTGCCCAGTCGGTCAATGCCTCGCACTCCGAGTATCCAGAGGGGGTGGGTAAGCCAACCCAACAGGGGCTTGGAGAGGGCGCTCAGGGTGTAGCCCCATTGGATAAAGGGTAGTCGCCGCCCCAGCTCATCGCTTTTTTTTCCAAAATATCCCTTGCTGACGCCGGCCAGGAACTGCACGGTTCCTTCCAGCCAGCCGATGCCCGCCACCGTCATTCCGATCTGTTGGAGATAGAGCGGAATGACGGGGTAGAGCATTTCGCTGGCCATGTCGGTCAGCAGGCTGACCCAGGCCAGGACCCAGATGATTCGGGTGAAAGAGGGCATACACCAAGTTAGTCAATCCGTGCGTCGCGACACCAAACTTTCCCTCGGAAATCCTGCTCGCCGCCTTGACAATTCAGATTATTTACCACACCTTTGTCGTCATTAATACACAGTAGTTTTCATGGGCATTTTTAATTGGTTCACACAGGAGATCGCGATCGATCTGGGCACCGCGAACACCTTGATCATTCACAACGACGAGGTAGTGGTGAATGAACCCAGCATTGTGGCACTCAATCGCAACAATCCGAAAGAAGTGTTGGCGGTGGGTCGCAAAGCCTTGATGATGCACGAGAAAACGCACGAGAGTATAAGAACGGTTCGTCCGTTGAAGGATGGTGTGATCGCCGACTTCAATGCGGCCGAGCTCATGATCCGCGAACTCATCAAACTCGTGTATCCGAAGAAGCCGTTGTTTCCTCCGAGCTGGCGCATGATGATCTGTATTCCCTCTTCCATCACGGAAGTGGAGAAGCGTGCCGTGCGCGACAGTGCCGAGCAAGCCGGTGCTAAAGAGGTCTATCTCATTCATGAACCCATGGCGGCCGCGCTGGGTATTGGCATTGATGTTGGCGAGCCAGTGGGGAATATGATCATTGATATCGGGGGCGGTACCACCGGTATTACCATCATTGCGTTGGCAGGAATCGTTTGCGATCAATCCATTCGTATTGCCGGTGATGAATTCACCGCAGATATCATGGAGGCACTGCGTCGCTATCATAGCTTGCTCATTGGGGAGCGGACGGCCGAGCAGATCAAGATACACGTGGGCGCCGCGATGAAGGAGATCGATAATCCGCCACCGGATTTTGCCGTGAACGGACGCGACCTGGTCACCGGTATTCCCAAGCAGATCATGGTCAGTTATCAGGAGATCGCGGAAGCGTTGGATAAGAGCGTATTCAAGATCGAAGAGGCCATACTGAAAGCACTGGAGCAAACGCCGCCTGAGTTGGCCGCCGATATCTATCGTCGCGGATTGTATCTCACGGGTGGTGGGGCCCTGCTGCGCGGATTGGACAAGCGACTCAGTGCGAAGATCAAATTGCTGGTACACATCGCCGATGATCCGTTGAAGAGTGTGGTGACCGGCACCGGGATCGCGCTGAAAAATTATGACCAGTATCCCTTTGTGATGCGTTAGTCTACATGCGGAACGTATTTCTTTTCATCCGGCGTTATCACACCTTCTTTTTGTTTCTGCTATTGCAGATCGTTTCCTGGTGGTTCCTCGCCAGCTTCAACCGGTTTCATCAGGCCCGTTTTCTGACGACGGCACAGGAGATCACCGGTTCCATCAACCGTCGGTACGACCGGGTAGAGGACTTTTTCCAGCTCCGTGCCGAAAATCAACGGGTTCATCAGCTAAATGATTCGCTGTTGAATCTGTTGCCTGCGAACGACCTGGTGATCGATAGACAACAGTACTTCCGGCAGGAGGGGGCTACCGACAGTACCAAACGACTGCGCCGGTATGTGTATCGTCCGGCTACTGTCATCTACAATTCCATTCAAGAGGAGAAAAATTATTTTCAGCTCGATCGGGGTTCCGATCAAGGCATTCGGGAGAACATGGCCGTACTGAATGCGGATGGCTCGGCCGTGGGGGTGATCGTGCTGGTCAGTCCTAATTTTTCCCAAGGCATGAGTTTGCTGCACGTACAACAACGAGTCAATGCCACCTTGAAAAAGACCGGTGAGTTCGGCACGCTGGAATGGGATGGCGCACACCCCGACCGGCTTTTGTTGAAAGGGATCCCCAAAGGGGTTTTTCTCAAAATCGGAGATACAGTGCTGACGAGCTCCTATTCATTTAATTTCCCGCCCGGCAAGCTATTGGGTCGGGTGAGTTCTTTATCGACCGATAAAAGCACCAACTTTCATATCATCGAAGTGCAGCCTGCCGCCAATTTCCGAAACCTCCAACAGGTTTTCGTGGTGGAGAATCTGCAAATGGACGAACAAGTGAGTTTGAATCGGGAAGCACGTAAGCGCATTGAGGATCCCAAAAACCGTCGCCCATGAGTCGTTTTTTCCGATATCTGTTGCGGGGACTCTTGCTGGTGGCCGTTCAGGTCTATCTCCTGAACAAGGTGCCCCACCTGCATCGGCTGGTGGTGCCCTCGCTCTATTTTGTATTTGTGCTCTGGTTACCTTTCTCGCTGAGTCGGCCCGCCCTGCTGCTGATCGCTTTTTTATTGGGGATCTCGGTCGACTATTTCACCCTCACCCCCGGATTGCACGCGGCCGCCTGTGTACTCATCGCGTACGTTCGCCCCTATCTGATTACCCTGCTCATGCCCCGCGACACCCAGGACTTTCAATACCCCGAGCCCTCGGTGCGCGCCATGCAATGGGCCCCCTATGCGCTGTACCTGTTGGTGCTGACCTTCCTCCATCATTTCTACCTCACTTTTTTGCAGTGGCTCAGTGTGGGGTCGTTCTGGTCGTTTTTGGGAAAGACCTTCCTGGGCACGTTGATCAGCTTGTTGTTGATCTTTACCGCCGACTTGCTTTTTCCCCGCCAACAATCTTACCGAACCAATACGGCTTAATGTGTTTTTGATTTGGTGCAGGCCGCTTGGCATCCGTAATTTGTAACCGCGATCCCTTTACCTCCCAATGTCCGTTTACCACCAAGCCCGAAGCCGAAGCATCCAGCTCCTCTTGCTGGTGGTGTTTTTAGTCATTATCCTTCGGCTCTTCTATCTGCAGGTCATCGATGGCCGTTACCGGCAGTTGGCGATGGATAACGCCGTGTACGCCAAAGTCATCTTTCCCGAGCGCGGAATCGTATACGACCGGAAAGGAAGAGCGATCCTCACCAATACCATTGCCTACGACCTGATGGTGACACCCGCGGAAGTAAGAGGCATCGATACCCTGGAGCTTTGCCGCCTGCTGGAGATGGACACCGGTGAGTTTCGGAAACGACTGGTTGATGCGATCGTCAAGAACACTTCGGTTCGCCCCTCCGTATTTCGAGGTTTGCTCACCAAGGAATTACAAGCTCGTTTCGAAGAGAATGCCTGGAAATTCCCCGGCTTCAATTTAGTGGAACGTCCGCTTCGCGCCTATCCCTATGAGGCCGGTGCACACATCCTGGGCTATGTCCGGGAGGTGGATCCGAAGGATATCGAGCGATCGAAAAATTTTTATCGGCAGGGCGATTATATTGGAAAGACGGGACTCGAATCGTTCTATGAAAAAGTTTTGATGGGGCAGCGAGGCGTTCAATATATGATCAAAGACAATAAGAATCGCCTCGTGGGCCGCTACGAGAATGGTGATTTTGATACCGCGTCGCTGGCCGGCCGAAGCTTGCGCACCTATCTCGACATCGAATTGCAACAGCTGGCCGAACAATTGATGAATAATAAGGTAGGCGGATTGGTAGCGCTGGATCCACAGACGGGTGGTATTTTGGCGATGGTATCTGGACCGAATTATAATCCCAACGATCTGACCGGACCGGGTGGCAGCAGCAACTACGGCAAAATGGTGTTGGATGTGACCGGTCCCATGCTCAACCGCGCCATTGCCGGTCGATATGAGCCCGGCTCCACCTTCAAGCCCCTGGGCGGATTGGTAGCACTCGGGGAAGGAGTCATCAATGCCAATTTTGGATACCCTTGTGGCGGACAATACAATGCCTGCGGCCACGGCAAACCCGCGTGTACCCATGCCGGCGGTGGACACGCCGCCAACCTTCGCCTGGCCATTGCCAATTCCTGCAACTCATATTTTGCGCATGTGTATCGAATGACCGTCGATCAGTCGAAATACCGAAGCGTTAAAAATGGTTACCTGCATTGGAAGGATTATATGAATGCCTTCGGGCTCGGGGTAAAACTGGGGGTGGATCTTCCCGGCGAAAGTGCCGGAAACATTCCGGATACCTCGGTCTACAACCGAGAGAACGACAATCGGTGGACGTCCTGTACCAACCTGACGCTTGGGATCGGACAGGATAAAATGCTCACCACCCCCTTGCAAATGGCCAATGCCATGGCCATCATCTGTAACCGAGGCTATTATTATACCCCTCATTTGGTGGAAAAGATCGAAGGGGAGTCGGAACAAGACACAGCGCTGATCAATCCCTACCGGCGGCGGCACAAAGTACTGACCGGTATTCCCGATACGGCGTTTCGGGCGGTGATCGAGGGAATGAGCGATGTGGTCAAGATGGGAACGGCCCGCGTGGCCCAGATACCCGGTATCGAAGTTTGTGCCAAGACCGGCACCGCAGAGAACTATACGATCCTCGATGGTCGTCGGATCAAACTACCCAACAACTCCATGTTCGTTTGCTTTGCACCCAAAGAAAAACCCAAGATCGCCATCGCGGTATTCGTTCAGAATGCAGGGTTTGGTGCAACGTGGGCGGGACCGATCTCTCGCATGATGATCGAAAAGTATTTGAATGATACACTTTCAGCCCGAAGCCGCGCCGACTCCGCCCGGATCGCCGCGGCCAACCTGATGCCGGCTTATTTCAAGCGATTGCAGCAAAAAGAAGATTCGCTTCGAGCCCGACAATGGTTCAAGCTCACACGCGACAGTTCCTATCTCAAACGGATCACCCATCGGTCCGACCCCACCACCCCCCGACGTTCGGTACCCGTTCCAACCGAACGGCGATCGACCGCTTGGATGGGGGAGTCCCGTAAAAAATTCGGCTGGGAGGCCGACCGACCGGCATGAGACCGCAACAAGGCACGATATCGAAAGGGGTGGACTGGGGTCTTTTTTGGATCCTGCTTGCCCTGTCCACCATCGGATTGCTGGCCATCTTTGCCGCCACGTACAAAGAAGGGGATCCGATCATCGCCTCCTGGATCGGATTCAAAACGGATTACAGTAAACAGTTTTATTTCTTTCTCTTCAGCTTGCTGATCGGATTTGTGGTGCTGTTGGCCGACAGTAAGTTCTTCCCGGCTACGGCCAACCTGGGATATGCCTTAGGTATTATGTTTCTGTTCCTGGTCTTTCCTTTTCATTCACGGATCAAGGGAACGGAATCGATCATTCGGATCGGGGCCTTCAATTTTCAACCCGCCGAGTTCGTAAAAATTTTCGTGGCCTTGGCCCTGGCCAAATACCTGAGTTTGCCGGAATTGGATTTTCGTCAGACCCGTTCTCAACTGCGGGCGGCGGTGTTGGTCCTCTTCCCGGCCCTGCTTTGTATCCTGCAAAGTGAAACGGGACTGGCCCTCGTGTATACGTCATTCTTTTTAGTGATGTATCGGGAGGGCCTGCCGGCCAGCATTCCGGTTATCGTCATCGCTGCCGTGATCTTAGTGGTCACCTCGATTTTGGTGCCCCCCAACCTCCTCGCCATTTTACTGACCGCGGCGGCACTTATCGTACTATATGCTCTTCGAAGATCCTTCAAGCGTCATCGCGGATTGTTCACCACCATTGTGTTGATCTGGGTGATCGCGGTGGGGGTTCAACGGTTCGTGGTTCCCTTCTTATTCAAGTCCGTCCTCCAAAAACACCAAGTCGAGCGCATCTACGACCTATTCGGAAAGGACAATCCGTATCGACAGGCATCTGATTCTGCCCGGGCGGCGGTGGACCAGAAAAAGAAAGAGACCGGTACCAGTTACAATGTTCGTCAATCGAAGATCGCCATCGGAAGCGGCCGCTTCCTGGGAAAGGGGTTATTGAGCGCCACGCAAACTCGCTACGATTTTGTGCCGGAGCAACGTACCGATTTTATCTTCTGTACGGTGGGAGAGGGATTTGGTTTTGTTGGCAGCTTGCTGTTGCTAGGGCTCTATCTGTTGTTGCTGATGCGAACGGTGACGATTGCGGAGCGTCAACGAAGCACCTTCAGTCGGGCCTATGCCTACGGGGTCATGGCCGTGATCTTCTTTCACGTGGTGGTGAATATCGGCATGACCATCGGACTCATGCCCGTGATCGGCATCCCCCTGCCCTTCATCAGTTACGGTGGCACCTCGCTGGTCACTTTCTCTTTATTGATATTCATTCTCATGCGCCTGGACGCCGATCGAAAAATGGTACTTAGATAAAAGCTCATGACCTTCTATCCATTATCCGAGGGAAGCTTTACCATCGACCATACCAAGGTCTTCGTTCCATTTGATCCCGTTACCGATCAGCTCGACCAACGACCCACCGGCAGCTTGCTGGTCGAGATTCAGCCCTTTGCCATTCAAACCAAAAACGATCTGCTGCTGCTTGATACGGGTCTGGGCTATTCGGTGGAGGGAAGTTTGCAGATCCATCGAAACCTGCGTTCGATCGGACGGGAGCCGGAGCAAGTCACCAAAGTATTGCTCTCGCATTTGCACAAAGACCATGCCGGCGGGATCGCGCAGGGAGAGGGGTCGGACCGGAAACTCTCCTTTCCCCGGGCCACGTATTACATCGCTCAACAAGAATTGGATTTTGCTTTTGAGAAAGGAATGCCCGCTTATCCGACCGAAGAATTAAAGATCCTGATCGATCATCCGCAAGTTCAATGGATAACGGAACCTACGACGATCGATGGGTATATCGATGTGTTGCCGTCGGGCGGTCATTGTCCCCACCACCAGATCTTTCAAATCCGTGAGGATGATCAGGTAATCTTTTTTGGCGGCGACGAAGCACCCCAATTACAACAAATGAAACATCGATTCATAGCCAAGTATGATTACGATGGTAAAAAAGCGCAGCAGTTGCGTCAGCAGTGGTGGGCGCAGGGGGAGAAAGCGGGGTGGACGTTCTTATTCTATCACGATATCCGGCAGCCGGACTGGACCTTCCCCCGATAAGATCATTATTGAAACCGACGTTTTCCGCCGGGCGGTGAAGGTGGTCCGCCTCGCCCTTGACGACGCTCCCGGATCAGGTGCATCACTTGTTGGCGAAAACGTTCTTCTTCCATGAAAACCCGATTGCCGCGACCATCCCCCAGCCATTGACGAAAATCTTTTCGGTAACGGATGCGTAGTTCGATCATTTGTTGTTGCATGATGAGACGATCGCCGCGGTGCTCCCGATGAAGCTTGGCCAGATCCCTCATGTATTGTTTAAAGGCCGGATCGAACTTCTCTATTTCGGTAGCCGTCATCTCCAGCCGCGTTTGAATGAATTGACTCATTCGCTCGGGGAGTTTGGGGTCGGGCGGACCATCGCCGTCGGGCGGGCTGGGTGGTTGGGCCCAGCCGTTCAAGACACCGGCAAGAAAGAAAAGAAGCAATACGTTTCTTCGCATATCAATCCGTTATTGACGAGGAGGTGATGAGTGCCGTTTGTTCCAGGAACTCGGTTAATTCTTGTTCGGATACTTCTGCCAGCAATCCGTCGGCATACAGGCCGGAAAGATCGAGTTGGGCGGTTTCTTGTCCCGTCATACCCGCCGCTACAAAATCTTGAAGCCGCTCTTTCTCTTGATCGTTCAGCCCATCAATCTCTTTTTCTACCGCCGAGAGGACTGTATTCGCCGTCAGCGGTGTTTCGTTATTGTTTTTCAAGCCGATAAATACACCGGCTCCGAGCAGGGCAGCGGCCACGGCGTAACGCATCCAAGTCCGGCGAAAAATAGACACCACCGGTGTTGGTTCAGCAGGGCCTGGGGTTTGTACAGATCGGTCGAAATAACCCGCGGGCGTGGTATAGGGGATCTCGCGGCTTAATCCGGAAAGGGTGGGCGAGAGGGCGTTTAATTCCTCCTGGGTTTCCCGACGGCGGATCTCGGCGAGTACCTGTGCGGCCATACCTTCAAAATATCCGGCCGGAATGGTGTAGGGATTCTGGGAAAGACCGGCGAAAAGACGGCTATTGAGTTCTTGGAGCTCGTTTTCTATGGTTGGGCGGACTGACATCTGTATTTCCGGTAGTAAGATAGTATCTGTGGGGATTGGTTTAACGGTTCAGGAGGTAGTCTTCCACTTTTTTAACAGCGTGGTGGTAGCTGGCTTTCAGGGCGCCTTCGCTGGTTTCCAGCACCCGGCTCATTTCTTCGTAGGGCATTTCATCGTAGTACCGAAGGGTGAATACCAGCCGTTGTTTTTCAGGAAGTTCCTGCATGGCCAGTTGCAGTTTCCATTCGGCTTTTTCGGCATCGAAATGGGCATCGGCCCGTATACGATCCGACAAATTTATCCCGCCCTCCGAATCCAGTGCAACCGATCCCTTTCGCTTCTGTTGTTCCAAGTAGCTCAGGCATTCGTTGGTGGCGATTCGGTAGAGCCAGGTGTAGAGTTGGCTGTCGGCCCGAAAGCCCTCCAATCCTTTCCAGACCCGGATCCAAACATTTTGGAGAACGTCATTCGCATCTTCGTGGCCCACGACCATCCGCCGGATATGCCAATATAATTTTTCCTGGTACTGACGGACCAACCGGGTAAAAGCAGCTTCCCGCTGGCCGGGTTCCCCGAAAGCCAATAAGATCTCGGCATCTGAGTACGGTGGCATGCTGGTGTTAGACGGAATTGTTTCCGACTCGTTTAACGCTCGTTATCCCTTTTTTCTGGCGAGGGCTCGTTGGGCCGCCTGCACGATATCGGGCACATCCAGTCCGTATTTTTTCAATAGCTGGGCCGGGGTGCCACTCTCTCCAAACGTATCATTGGTTCCGACGTATTCGATCGGGGTTGGCTGGTAGCGGGTCGCTACCTGTGCCACGGCATCGCCCATGCCGCCGATGATGTTATGTTCTTCCGCGGTAACGGCACAGCCGGTTTTTTTCAAGGTGCGGATGATGGATGCTTCATCGAGGGGTTTGATGGTGTGCAGGTTCACAACCTCCACAGATATTCCCTCTGATTCCAGTTGTATCCCGGCTTGGATCGCGTTCCAGACGAGGTGACCACAGGCGAAGATCGCCACGTCGGTCCCTTCCGAAAAATATTGAGCTTTACCCAGTACGAAATCGGATTCTTGGGTGAAGATCGGCCAGGCGGGTCGGCCAAATCGCAGGTAAACCGGTCCGTTTACTTCGGCAATGGCTTCAGTAGCGGCTTTGGTTTGATTGTAATCGCAGGGAACGACCACGGTCATACCCGGGAGCATTTTCATCAGTCCGATGTCTTCGAGAATTTGATGGGTAGCGCCGTCTTCTCCGAGGGTGAGTCCGGCGTGCGAGGCACAGATCTTCACGTTCTTGCCGCTATAGGCGACCGATTGACGGATCTGATCGTATACGCGTCCCGTCGAAAAGTTAGCGAACGTAGTGGTGAAGGGGATCTTGCCACCGATGGTCATGCCCGCGGCCACGCCGATCATATTGGCTTCGGCGATGCCGCACTGAAAGAATCGCTCGGGGAATTCTTTCATGAATTGATTGAGCTTGAGCGAACCGGCCAAATCGGCCGTGAGGGCCACGATGTTCGGATTCTTACGGGCAGCGGCTACGATGCCATCGCCAAATCCGCTGCGGGTGTCTTTGTTTCCGGTCGATACAATGTTTTGGAGCATGCTTGTGAGATTGCAACAAAAGTAGTTTCAATCCACCCCTAAAAAAACGCATGAGGAAAAGTCTCTTTTTCCGTGGAAAACGATCAGGAACCGAGTACGGTTCGTCCGCTCCGGTAACGTTGCTCCCATTCCCAGGCGGTGGCCATGATATCATCGATCCCGAAACGGGCCTGCCATCCCAAGCGGGATTGCGCTTTTTCGTTGTTGGCATAGATGGCCACCACGTCGCCGGGGCGGCGAGGCCCCACCGACCAATTCAATTTTTCTCCCGATACTTTTTCAAATGCGTGAATGCATTCCAACACGGTCATGCCCGTACCACTGCCCAGGTTGATGGCCTCAACGTGATGGGTTCGACCTTCTTTTTCGAGTAGTTGGATGCCTAGGGTATGCGCACGAGCCAGGTCGCATACGTGAATGAAATCACGGATGCAGGAACCATCGCGCGTGGCATAATCCGTGCCGTGCACTTGAAGATGATCGATCACGCCGATGGCGGTTTGGGTGATGGCGGGCACCAGGTTCTGGGGGCGTCCGATGGGCAGTTCGCCGATGTGGGCGGAAGGATGGGCGCCGGCGGGATTAAAATAACGCAGCAACAGTACGGAGCACGGATTGGCTTGCACGAATGATTGCAGCATTTGTTCACCGATCTGTTTGGTGAGTCCGTACGGCGAGGTAGCGGGTTGAAGCGGGGTTTCTTCGGTGACGGGGATCAGTTCCGGTTCGCCGTACACGGTACAGGAGGAGGAAAAGACAACATTCGGGATGCGGTAGTCCTGCACGCATTTCAGGAGGTTGATCAGCGATTGCAGGTTGTTTTCAAAATACAGCAAGGGTTGTTCGACCGATTCGCCCACAGCCTTGTAAGCGGCGAAATGGATGATGCCGGTTATGTCCGGATGTTCTTCAAACACGGTTCGTGTATCGGCCAGTGAGCAGAGGTCGATGGCGTAGTTAATTACTTTTTTGCCGGTGATGGCCTCGATGCCTTGGAGCATGCGGGCATCGGAACGGCAGAAGTTATCGACGGAGATCACCTCATAGCCCTGCTCGATCAGGTCAACGACGGTGTGCGTACCAATATAGCCGGTGCCACCGGTAACAAGGATCTTTTTCATAATTATCCCGGCAAAAATCGGGATATAATTTCATTGTTCCGGCTAGAGAAAACGGACCAGCAAATAAATGCCACCAGCCAGCAGCGCACTGATGGGGATGGTGAGGATCCAGGCCCAGATCAGGTTCAGGGTAACGCCCCAGCGCACGGCCGACAAGCGCTTGGTGGCGCCCACGCCCATGATGGAGCCGGTGATGGTATGGGTGGTGGAGACAGGGATTTTGAGTGCTTCCGTAATAAATAGCGTCAACGCGCCGGCGGTTTCAGCTGCTACCCCTTCGAAAGGGGTTACTTTAGTGATGCGCGTGCCCATGGTCTTCACGATCTTCCAGCCACCGCTCATGGTACCGAGTCCGATGGCCAAGTAACAAGCAATGGGCACCCAATTGGGCATTTGATCAAATTCTTGGATACTGCCACCGGCGATCAGCGCTGCAGTGATGATCCCCATCACTTTTTGGGCATCGTTGCCGCCATGACCGATACTAAAAGCGGCAGAGGATACCAATTGCAGTTTTTTAAACCAAAGATTTGATTTGTAGGTATTGAGCGTGTTGAGGTAAAGCGAAAAGATGGCCATGATGGTCAGGATCAGTGCCAGTAAAATCCACTTGAAATTCTTTGAATAGAAAATCACCTGAAGCCAATAGTTGTCGTAATCGATGCGTTGGCTGATCACGGTACGATCCAATACAATGTTATTTCGTAAAAATATAGAGACGGCAATCAAGACCAGGATTGGTATGACCTTAGATGTCCAATCCTTCTTGAAGGAATTCAGGAACCAGAGCGACATGAGAAAAGCCATGATCATACCGATGAGCGGCGCCAAAACGATGAAGCTGGCGGTTTTGAGAATCACGGGTGAATTGACGGCATTCCATCCACCGGCAGCGATCGCTGCCCCCGCAAATCCTCCGATCAGGGTATGGGAGGAGGAGGAAGGGATGCCATACCACCAGGTCAGCAAGTTCCAAGCGATGGCCGCCAGCAAGCCGGAGAGAATCACCCAAAGCATATCATTTTTGGGAATGTCACTGGGATGAACTGTTTTCGCTACGGTATCCGCCACGCCATGGTCCTTGAAAATAAAGAAGGCAACAGAGTTAAAAATCGCTGCCCAAAGAACTGCCTGGAAGGGGGTCAGCACCTTGGTCGAAACCACCGTTGCGATGGAATTGGCGGCATCGTGAAAGCCATTTATATAATCAAAGATCAGTGCCAGCGCAATGATCGAAAGCAGCAAAGTGGTCATTTCGCTTAGGCGTATTTGATGATGATGGATTCGATCACATTGGCAACGTCCTCACACTTGTCGGTCGCAATCTCCAACACCTGATAGATTTCACGCTTTTTGATCACTTCTTTGGCATCCTCCTCAATCGCAAACAGTCGTTCGATGCTCATGTCAAAAACATCGTCGGCTTGATTCTCAATGCTGTTGATCCTGACGAGTGATTCGGTGATGGAGCGCATGTTTTTCATGTCTCGCAGCTCAATGACGGCATTGTGAACCTGTTGACATCCCTGCTCGATCAATTCCGCAAATTTTTGAATACCGATGTCGTTGGGGTTTACCCGGTAGAAATTGATCTTTTTTGCAGAGGAATAGATGTAATCGGCCACATCGTCCATGGCCGTGGCCAGGTAGTGAATATCCTCCCGGTCGAACGGCGTGATGAAATTTCTGCCCAGTTCGGTGAACAGCTGATGGGTCAATTCGTCGTTGGCATGTTCCATGTTCTCAACCTGTGTGATAATCGCGGCTCGCTTGTCAAAGTCAGGCTCGGCTACGACTTGTTTTAGTTGACCGCCCATGGTCAATAAATTGGCCGCCGCTTTTTCGAACAGCTCATAAAAAATCAGGTTTTTGGGCAAGAAAATCTTGAGTATGGATTGAAGGGCGGACATGTATGGTTATTTAGTTGAAACAAATGTACCGGGTGCAGGACGTTGGGCTACTCTATTCCGAATAATTAATGATTTCTTAATGTCCAAACTCAACCATTAAACTGTTGAAAATCAACTATTAGCCACTCTGCTATTGTCTACATTATGCCCCAGGGGGTCTGTCGACCTGGTAACATTCTCGTAACAATGGGGTAATGATAGCTTAACGGCTGATTAATGTGTCGATAACCTGGCAGATTCACTTTTGCGCAAACGAACGGATATGTGCAAAGCGGTACGCTCTATTTTGATACTCTTTTTCCTGGGATGTACGTTCACGTCGGTCGCCCAAAACCTGCGTTTATCCGGAAAGATCACCAACAATAAAAATGAACCCCTGAATGGTGTATCCTTGAAGATACAAGGAACCAATACCGGAACCATCTCAGACAATGAAGGTCGGTTCATACTGACCTTGGCTGTTGGACAAAAGTATATTTTGACCGTTACGGCCGTCGGCTACGAGCCCAAAACAATAGAGGAGGTTGAGGTAAGATCCGGGCAGTACAACGAATTGAATTTAATCCTGGAGGTTAAAGAAAAGGTGTCAGAAGGTGTTACCATCACATCCAAAGGATCCACCGCCCGAAAAGAATCCGTGAACGCCCTGATCACTTTCCAGCGCAATACCAACACGGTGGCCTCCGTGATCGCGGCCGAGTCTATCCGACGTTCTCCCGACCGAAATACCGGAGAGGTTTTAAAACGCACCCCGGGAGCCAGTATTCAAGAGGGTCGTTTCATTGTCATCCGCGGACTGGCCGATCGCTACAATCAAGCTATGCTCAACGGGATCCTGCTCACCAGTACTGAACCCGACAGAAAGACCTTCTCCTTCGACCTGATCCCGGCCAATATGATCGACAACCTGATTATCAACAAGGCCTTCGTGCCGGAATATCCGGGTGAATGGGCAGGCGGACTGATTCAGGTCAACACCAAAGACATTCCCTCTAACAACTCGTTCAATATTCAGGTGGGCACTGGATTCAACTCTCAAACCATCGGAAATACCTTTTACCGGGATCGGGGTGGCAACCTCGATTGGTTGGGCATTGATGACGGAACCCGCAGCCTGCCGTCCGGTTATATCCGCAAAGCGGTTTTTGATACTTCCTCGCAGGCTGTCAAGACCGCCATTGGCAAGAGTATGCGCAATGCCTGGGCACCGATCGCCGGGTCGGCACCGATGAACGTTTCTTTTCAGTCCAGCGGAAGCTTCTCGACCAACCTTTTCGGCAAACGCCTGGGCGGCATCGTTGGGGTGAACTACAGTAAATCCAACCGCCGCGTGTTTTTACTAAACCGGTCCAATGCGATCTCGAACAATATTGCCACGCTCAACTCCAATTTCAACGACACGCGATACCAGCAAGAGATCTCGGTGGGTGCCATTGGAAGCCTGGCCCTGCAGTTGAACAGCCGGCATCGTATCTCGGTGAAGTCGCTCATCAACGTCAACAACAGCAACTCCGTAACGCAACGGGAAGGCGATGAGTTCAACCGAGATGAGCAATTGTATGGCACCGACTTGACCTTTAAGCAGAATACCTTTTTCACCACGCAATTGACGGGCGACCATACCCTGGCAAGTCCCCTCAAACTCCGATGGTACAGTTCCTTTACCATCCTCGATGGTTATATTCCGGATCAGCGTCGAATCGCCTATTCCCGCATAGCCGGCACACAAGATCCCTATCGCTTGCTGATCTCGAATGTGCTTTCACAACAAAGCGGTAGCCGGATCTTCCAGACCCTCAGCGATTATATCTATACAGCCGGTGGAGATCTCAGTTACAATTTTGATTGGCTGGGACAGAAGCAAACGCTGAAGGGGGGGTACATGTTACAGGTTAAAGATCGGCTCTACGATGCCAATCTCTTCGCCAATTACCTGACTATCGACAATCCCGGCCTTCGCTCCTTACCGGCCGACCGGGTCTTCGATCCAATTCACTTTGGAAACGGCACCGATAATCTGTTTGGGTTTGATGCCATCAAGGGTCGAACGTTTCGCTACATGGCCAACACCATCCTCAATGGTGGTTTCTTGCAACTCGACAATCAATTTACCAAGAAGTTACGCGTGGTATGGGGACTGCGGGTGGAGCACTATGATCAGTTGGTGGGCAGCGTCAAGACCTGGGATCCCCGGCATACGTATTCTAAAGTGTTGGACTTTCTGCCCGGCGTGAACGCTACCTACAAAGCGACGGCTAAAACCAATATTCGCCTCTCGGCTTCGCAAACCGTTATCCGTCCCGAATTACGCGAACTCGCCTTTTTGAATCTCTACGATTTTGAATTGAATGCATCCGTGCAAGGAAACCCAAACCTGCTTCGCACCAAGATCGCTAACCTTGATCTGCGATATGAGATCTATCCCCGCGCCGGCGAGGTATTTACCTTGGGTACTTTTTTCAAACGCTTTGAAAATCCCATCGAACAACTCTTCAATGAAGGGGTAGGGGGTTCCAGCACGTTCAGCTACCAAAATGCCAAGCGGGCAACGGTCTACGGTGTGGAAGCCGAGTTTCGGAAGAAGCTGGATATGGTCGACGGGTTGAAAAACTTTACGTTCCAGGCCAACGGTTCACTCATCAAGAGCCAGGTGAAAGACCTGTCGCTGGGCATAGACCGGACCTTGCAGGGGCAGTCGCCTTACATGATCAACCTGGGACTGCTATACGATGTTGAGAAATTGGGATTGACCGCGACCCTTTTATACAACCGCATTGGCGAGCGCATCTATTTGGTGGGTGATATCAGTGCCGGTTCCGGTTCGCCCGATATCCTCGAAGCCCCCCGTCACCTCGTCGATTTTCAGATGAGCAAAAAAGTCCTGAACAAGAAAGGCGAGCTGCGCTTCAACGTTTCGGATCTCTTCAATACGGTCCAATACTTCTATCAAAACGTGGGTGAGAAATTCAGCTTCCAGAAAAATACGGATGCTTATCGCTTCACCCGTCAGACCGGTACCACGTTCAGTTTAACCTTCAATTATACTTTATAAATCACCTTTTTATTGTAAAACCCCCGTTATGAAAAAATCCCTTTTCTTTTTATCCGCACTGGCCACATTGGCTTGGACCGGTTGCCGCAAGATCGAATCCGACGGAGAGATCCAAGTCGTTGTCGTCAATGGCGGTGGCGGCGGTACTACCCAAGGTCAGACCATCACCCTGCAGGGACGGATCAGCAGAGACACCCTGCTGAAAAAGCAAAATACCTACATCCTGAAAGGGTTGGTGTACATGGTCAACAACGCGACCATGACCATCGAACCCGGCACGGTGATTAAAGGATCGTATAGTGGTACCGACGTAGCGGCCCTGGTCATCACGCGTGGCGCCAAGATACGGGCTGAAGGTACGGCCACCGAGCCCATTGTATTCACGTCCGCTTCGCCCAATCCCCAATCGGGCGACTGGGGTGGGATCGTGATCTGCGGCAAGGCACCGGTAAATACCAGTTTCAACGGGGCGGCCAGTACCTTCCAGGTGGAAGGCGGAATTGACAATGCGAATGGCGACGGATTGGCCGGGGGTACCGATGCCGCTGATAATTCCGGTTCACTGAAATACGTACGGATCGAATATGCCGGGTATGCCTTTCAGCCGGATAAAGAGATCAATAGCTTGACCATGGCCGCTGTTGGCAACGGAACAACGATCGAGAACATTCAGGTTTCGTATGCCAAGGATGACGCCTATGAGTGGTTTGGGGGCACCGTGAATTGTAAATTCCTGATTGCGTACAAGACGCTGGATGATGATTTTGATACGGACAACGGCTTTACCGGAAAAATTCAATTTGGTTTGGTGATCCGGGATTCCCTGCTGGCCGATATCTCTCGCTCTGAGGCCTTCGAGAGCGATAACAACCCAAGCGGCACCACGGCTACTCCGAAGACCGCTCCGATCTTTAGCAACATCACGGTGATCGGTCCTCGCGCCACCCTCACCAACCTCGGCAATACCTTGTATCGGGGTGCGGCACACATTCGTCGCAACTCTGCTATGTCTCTTTTCAATTCGATCATCCTGGGTTGGCCTCGGGGGATTGAATTGGATGCCACCACCGGTTCGTCCGTTGCCTTGAACGTAGAAGATAGCTCCTTGCGCTTGCGCAACATCACGTTGGCCGGCAATACCGTCAACACCTTATTTGCCGGAACGCCTGGCGCCACCATTACCAACGATGCAGCATTTACCAGTTGGTTTACGAATTCGTTCTATGGAAATGATATTCTGACCAACGTATCAGATGCCCGGTTGGTACAGCCCTTCAACTATTCAGCACCGGATCCAACCCCGTTTGCCGGATCCAATGGTAACATACGAATCAATACGGGTGGCGGGTTTACCGACCCCAAGTTCAATGGGGATACCTTCTTTGATAAAACGGTGGTATTCCGCGGGGGCATTGCCCCGGCCGGTCCACTCACCAGCTGGTGGAAGGGATGGACCAAGTTTTGATCTCCTCCTTAAATAATTAACGCATCGCCTCCATTCGGAGGCGATGTTGTTTCTACCTTTACAAAGCATCATCATGAAGCCCAAACACATTGCCCGCGACATCAGTTGGTTAAGTTTTAACGCGCGCGTGCTGCAGGAGGCCAACGATCCAACGGTCTCCTTGCAGGACCGCATCCGTTTCATGGGCATTTTCTCCAATAACCTCGATGAGTTCTTTCGGGTGCGCGTCGCTACCCTGAAGCGAATGGTGGAGTGGACAAAACTGCGCAAAAAGGCATCCTTCGATCGCATCGAATCGCCACAATCGGTGTTGGATGAAATCCAACGAATTGTACTTCGGCAACAAAATGAATTCAATCGAATTTGGGAAAACGTGTACAAAGAGTTGCGAAAGGCCGGGGTGTATCTGGTGGACGAGAAAAAACTTAGCGCCGAACAACGCCGATTCGTCCGGACGTATTTTGACGAGGTGGTTCGTCCGTACATCATCCCGCTGATGATCGAGAATATCCCCCAGTTTCCCTACCTGCGCGATAAGAGTCTGTACTTGGGCGTAGTGATGCGGGATAAAAAAGATGCCTATCAGGAGAAATTTTCCTTGATCGAGATTCCAGCACGTTCCGTTGGACGATTCGTCTTGCTGCCCACCAAACCGGGTACGCACGCCATTATGTTGCTGGAAGATCTGATCCGATTCAATTTGCCAGAGTTGTTCTCGCATACGAAATACAATCAGTTCGAGGCCGGTGTATTCAAGATCACCAAGGATGCGGAGATCGATATGGACCAGGAGGTTGGATTGAACTTGGTCGAAAAACTACAAAAAGGACTCAAGAGCAGGCGAAAAGGCAAACCGGTTCGGTTCATCTATGAGCGTACGATGAATCCCCGATTGTTGCAGTATCTGATCGATAAGTTACAGCTCAGCCGTAAGAGTAACATCATTCCGGGTGGGCATATTCACCATTTCCGCCATTTTATGGATTTTCCACGGGTGCTACCGAATCAGACACCGCGTCCGGCTCCGTTTCGTCATCCTGCCCTGAAGAAAAGCCGTCTCGTCTCCGAGGTCATTCAGGAACGTGATGTCATGCTGCATTTCCCGTACCACAGCTTTGATCCGGTGATCGATCTGCTTCGGGAAGCGGCCATGGACGATGCGGTGTTGTCGATACAGATAACGGCCTACCGCTTGGCTTCCAATTCCAAAGTGATCAACGCGCTGATCAATGCGTCTCGCAATGGGAAAAAGGTATTGGTTTGTTTGGAATTGAAGGCACGATTTGATGAAGAGGCCAATCTGGAATGGAAGTCCGTTCTGGAAGAGGAAGGGGTGCAGGTTTTGGTAGGCTTGCCCAATAAAAAAGTACATGCCAAGCTCTGTTGTATTCATAAGAAAAAAGGAAAAGAGCTGGTGGCTTATGGTTTCATCAGCACGGGTAACCTCAACGAGAAGACGGCACAAGTGTATGCCGATCACTGTTTGCTCACCGCCTCCGCCCCTCTTATGCGCGAGGTAGAGAAGGTCTTTGAGTACTTGACCGATTGGAAAAAGGGATTGGGTCCGATTCGCACGATGCGTCACTTACTGGTTGCCCCCACCAACATGCGTCGAAAGATCCTGGATCATATTCAAGCGGAGATCCGGCTCGCCCGTAAAGGGAAACCGGCGGAGATCATTGTGAAACTGAATTCACTGAGCGATCTTACCCTGGTAGATGCCTTGTACAAAGCTGCCAAGGCCGGCGTGAAGGTGCACCTCATCATTCGTGGTATATTTTGTCAACGGCTCAAATTCGAGGAAGTAGAAGCCCGGGTACAGTCGATCAGCATCGTAGATCAGTACCTGGAACATGCTCGCGTCATGATTTTTGCCCGGGACGGCGACCCGCTCGTGTACATCAGCAGTGCCGACTGGATGGTCCGTAACCTCGACCATCGGATCGAGGTGGCAACGCCGGTCTATGATCTGCGCATCAAGCAAGAGTTGATCGGACTCATCCGCATTCAGTTGGCAGATAATCAAAAGGCACGTATTTTGGAGCCGGGTTTATCCAATCGTTATGTTTCCCCCACTGCCAAAAAGAAAAACCGCTCCCAGGAACAGACCTATGTTTTTTTACGCGCTAAATCCAGATAAATGATTCTAGCTGCCATCGACATCGGCAGCAACGCTGCGCGGCTTCTGATCTGCGAGGTAACCACGCTGGGAAAAGAATCACGCTTTGACCGATTGAATTTTCTTCGCATTCCGCTGCGACTCGGTTTCGATGTTTTTGAAAAAGGCCACATCGGTGCTCGCCGTAAGAAGATGCTGATCGAAACCATCGATGTGTTTGCCCGTCTGATCCGAATCCACGAGGTCGATCATTACATAGCGTGTGCCACCAGCGCCATGCGCGATGCGGAAAATGCCAAAGAGATCATAAAGGAGATCCGGCAGCAAACTGGCATCGGCATTGATATCATCTCCGGGGATCTGGAAGCGGAGATCATCTACGAGAACCACATTGCGGAAGGCCTGGATGCGGGCCACAGTTATCTGTATATGGATGTGGGGGGTGGAAGTACCGAATTGACCTTTTATCATCGATCGGAAGTCGTTTTTCAACGCTCCTTCAATGTGGGTACGATCCGAATGCTCACCGAGCACCTCGACGATTCGGTTTGGCAGGAAATGAAACAATTTCTTCGGGAGTTTGCCAAGAAATACGATCCCGTGACCGCCATCGGCTCCGGCGGCAACATCAACAAGTTGGCATCCCTGCTGAATGGCAAATCGTTGCGGCCCATTCCGATCGATACCGTTCGGGAAATGCACAAGGAAATGAGTGATCTCTCGGTGGAAGCGCGCATGATCCGATACAAACTGAAGCGCGACCGGGCCGATGTGATCGTACCGGCCCTGCTTATCTACAGTCATCTCATGAAATGGGCCGGCATCCAGGAGATCTATGTGCCCAAGATCGGTTTGGCAGACGGACTGATCCATCACCTCCACGAGCAATTAGTGGCGAAGGCTAAGTGATCGGAAGAAATGTCCGTTCGATATCCCGCTGTTTAATTTTTTCCCCCAGCCGCATTACCTTTCGAACGACCGGTGTGATGCAATCCGAATAATCTCGGTGTATCCACTCGCCCTGAGTAAGCCAGTTCAGTAGCACCGGCCTTTCTTTTTCTGACAGTCTACCTAAACAGCGAACCCCCATTTGTTGAAGCGCCGCCGCATTACAAACTTGTTCGTATTGGCCTTGTATCGGTATGGCAATGATTTTTTTTCCGAGGTGGATGGCTTCGGCTGGTGTTTCAAAGCCAGCCCCACAAATTATTCCATCGGAATGGATCAAACTTTCATCAAATCGCTCCCGTTGGATGGGCAGGAACCAGACATTTCCCTGGCGTCTTGCCTTATGGGTGGATCTGGAAAAGATCTCGAATCGGGTACCCGGCAGCGTTAGAAATAGTTTTTCCAGAAATGCGTCCTCATAGGCCGGTAAGTACACGGTGATGTGTCCGGCTCGGGTGGGGGTAGCCCGAATGATTTCCGGCTTTATGACGGGCATAAAAACGTTCGGATGGTAAGTTTCGAAATGCAATCCGATGTGACAGCTTGCTTTTACAAAATGACGCAGTAGCATTTCACCATGCCAGGTGCGATTTTTAGGACGGGGTGTTTGAGGATATTGAAAGCTTGCTTGATGTCCAAAGTGCACGGAGGGTACATCTTTCAAGCGACAGGCCAAGGACGTAACAAAGTCAAAATCATTGATCACCAAGTCATATTTCTGTACGGGTAGCTGCTCGGCATCCCGCCAAATTTCAGAGAGCTTAACTTTTCGGATCAGATGCCAGTAGTTCAGCCCCCCTCGGTTGTTATAAAACAAGCTTACTCCCCGGCTTCGATACCGTACGGGTCCGTCAAACGGCAGATGGCAGTTCGACCCACTCAGGAAAATGTCTACCTGCCCATACAGTTGTAGATAGGGCAGCAGGGTTTGGGCCCGGCTCACATGGCCATTTCCAGTAGCTTGGACAGCATACAGGATTTTCATGAGGGTAGTTGTAGGGAGTGAATGTGCATTGAAATTTCTTCGGTCATGACCACAGCCTCTGGTGTACGAAGCACCAAGGGAATCAACGGGGCCATTGCATAGTCCGCTTCGCGATAGTGATACAGGCTCCAGCTTCCACCGGCATACTCCAAGGCGGTCAAATTTTCGATCCAATCGCCGCTATTTAAATAAGTTACCTTTCCTTTTGGGGTCATGATGTCCCGATGCTGCGGCTGATGGATGTGGCCACAGATAACGTATTTATAGCCTTTTTCTATGGCCAGCTCTGCCGCCGTTTGTTCAAAGTTGTTGATCCAGGCCACTGCTTTTTTTACGCCATTTTTTACTTTTTTGCTCAAGCTCATTTTGGGTCGATTGAGTTTGACCAATAGCCAATTGATGAGTCGGTTTAGCAGGATCAACCAGTCGTATCCAACCCCTCCTAATTTGGCAATGATCTTAGCGGAACCCTTGGTGGTGGCATCGAACACATCGCCGTGAAAGATCCAGGTCATCTGTCCATCAATCTCCAATACCAGTTTGTCAGTTATTTGAAAATGACTGAGCTGCCATCCACTGTAGCGGCGTAGCATTTCATCGTGATTGCCGGTAATGTATACGACGCGTGTACCCATTTCTGTCAAATTCAAGATCTCCTTGATGACCTGTAAATGGGCGGGCGGGAAATAACGTTTACTGAATTGCCAGCCATCGATGATGTCGCCGTTCAGTATTAGCCATTTGGGGCGAATGTGCCGAAGATATTGGACGATCTCTCGCGCATGACACCCGTATGTGCCCAAGTGCAAGTCGGATATGACCACCATGTCTGCGTCCCTGTAATGCATCGGTTAAGATGAAATGTAAATTCCATCCCACATGTGAACGCAACGCTACGGAAATCTTAACTTCTTGTTACCATCGGAATTCAAACAGGCTTCGTCTCCAATGTAAATCCGAATGTGGTGCCCACTTGTTCGGTGCTGCGCACATGTATACTTTGTCCGTGTGCTTCTAAAATATGCTTGCAGATGGCCAGGCCCAGTCCGCTGCCCGTGAGATCCATGCTTCGCCCTGCTTCCGTCCGGAAAAAGCGCTCAAACACCCGCGGCAGATCCCCTTCCGGAATACCTACACCATCGTCGGTGATCTCGACCAGAATGCGTTTGCCATCGGTTTGATAGATGCTGGCCAGCACTTCCCCGCCTTGTTTTCCGTATTTGATGGCATTGGATATCAGGTTACTCAAAACTTGTTGGATCTTTTCCCGGTCCGCAAATACGGTTACGGGCGACTCCGAATCTTTTTTGATCTGACACCGGATCTCTCGAGTCTCGGCTTTGGATTGTTTGCTGTCATATACTTCCCGGATCAACTCCTGGATCACGAAGGGTTCCTTGGTCAGTACGATCTCCCCGCGCTCCAATTTGGCGATCTGATCCAGATCGGTCAACAGGTGCGACAGCCGATCCACATTCTTGGCAGCCCGCTCCAAAAAACGTTTGGCCGTTTCCGGGTTCGCCAGGGCACCGTCCAACAGCGTATCGATATAACCTTGAATGGCGAATACCGGCGTCTTGAATTCGTGCGAGAGGTTTTGAAGGAATTCGCGGCGAAACTGTTCGTTGTGACGGAGTAGTTCCAGTTCCTTTTCGTTATCGGCGGCCCAGCTTTCCACATCCACGCCCACTTCCTCGATCGTTTTTTTCGGTATCAGATATTTATAGTAGGTCTCTTCCTTCTTGGTGGCCTTTGTCTTAGAAATGAATTTGTAGATCAGTTTGATCTGCCGATATACGAAACGCTCGAGCATGAAGGAGATCAGTAGGTAACTGATCCCGAAGACGGTCACAAAACAGAGGATCGCCCAGCCCACTTGTTTTTCAACCCACCAGAGAAAAAGTGATTCGGGGATGGCGAGCAGGAAAGCCGTGAGTAAGGAGATCTGTCGGGGGGTGCTATTCCGAAGCGAGAACATGCTGCAAAGCTAGGGGAGGGGCACTCAATCCCACTCGAACTTATATCCCACGCCTTTGACGGTAGTGATGCAGTCCACGCCCATTTTCTGACGGATCTTTCGGATGTGTACATCGATAGTGCGATCGCCTACGATCACATCACCGCCCCAGACCTGACTCATGATCTCCTGGCGCAGAAACACGCGACCGGGTTTTTGAGCCAGTAGATACAGCAGTTCGAATTCTTTTTTGGCGAGCGTGATCTCGTTTTCGTCGATCTTGACCATGAATTTTTCGAGATCGATCGTCAGGTTCCCGAAGCGCAGTTGGCGGTGGGCGGTGGGTTGGGGCAGTCTTCGGAAGAGTGCTTGGATGCGGGACAGAAATACTTTCGGACTCAGGGGTTTGGCGAGGTAATCGTCGGCTCCGGTTTCCAGTCCCTTTATCTGGGCCAGGTCATCGCTGACCGCTGTCAGAAAAACGATCAGGGTTTTCTGAAAGGTTGTTTGGGAACGTAGCCACTGGCAGACCTCCACCCCTGTTTTGCGAGGCATCATCACATCCAAGACGATCAGGTCGGGTTGGTGCTTACGAGCTTTGTCCAGCGCCTCATCCCCATCCTTGGCCGTGATCACCTCGTAGCCTGCTTGCACCAGGTTGTACCGGAGGATCTCCAGGATATCCGGATCGTCGTCGGCGATCAATATTTTCCGGTCGGTGGCAGACATGTCAATCTTTTCACAAACCTACTTCGAATTGCCCGCACCCGAGGGGAGTTAATGATTAATTAATATAAATGCCATCTACCTTTGCCCCATGAATGGTCGCCTCCTGGCTTATCTTTTCTTTTTTCCCTGGATGACCCTTCAGGGGCAGGGCCTGGCCTCGGTCGATAGTTTTGATATCCCCAAAAGTTACAAACCGGCCTTTAAGCGGGAGCGCAATCACGAGTTGGTCGACCAAGAGCAATCCCGCCTGTTTGCATCCGACGGCAAGGCCGATACCGTCTTCGATCCGTCCGGTGGTCCGGTCTTACGCGACCGGCTGACACGGGCATTTGGCCGGCAGGTCGACTGGTTGCAATACCGTATCGAGGCCGATTCCACGTTGGAACACCGCGAGAAAATGAGTCAGCTCTACGGACTCGAATACCTGATCCGATCTTATCGCAGCAGTTGGACAGGGCGGGAGGGGATCCCGGTCGCTGAGGGGGCTCTGCTGGTAGAGACCTATTCCACGCTGTTGAACGGAGCGCGACAACGAGTTTCCATCCGTCCCGCTTTCTACCCGCTCAGTTATGAAGGGGGGATGGCCCTTTTGGGTTCCGATCGATTTACACTGCTGCCCGGTTATCGGGAAACCCTGAACGATCTGGTGGTCAAATATTGCCGACAGCATCCCGACCGGATCCTTCGCAAATTGCAGCTCCACCCCGAGGTGGCGGCGGCGGACAGCCTGATCGTGGTGGTCGCAAAAAAACAACCGCGTCTGTTGTATGATTATGCGGCGGCTCTCGACCCGCTCGGGGTGCGCATCCGCTATAACAATCATCCAATGGTCAAGACCATCGCGGTCATGGCCGGCAGCAAGAACGGGCAACAATATTTTCCTTTTCTGGACCAGCTCTTGAACGGCAAGGTCAGTTTTCGGGAGATCGATCAACTGCGCGACGATACGCTGGGCTATTATAAATTATTGGTCAAAACCCAACGCGATTATTGGTCCCGCACCCTGCAAGGCGACACAGCCTTCGAGTTCGAGGCATTGACCCAACGCCTGGAAAAAAAGGCCAAAGAGGATTTTGTACACGTCATCAATGGATTGCACGATGCGGCCCCCTCGGTCCGTTTCGCTTGTCTGCAGTCCTTGACGGCGGAAGAATTGTATTACCTGGCCGTAGCCTCGGATGGCGTGATCTATACCAGCAGTTTCGTGAAAGGGATCTATCCGCTGATGATGCAGCGCATCGGTAACCGAGGCGACTCGCTGCTGAGGATCTTGCAATTCGATCGGTATCGGAAATTCATCAAGATGGCAGCGGGGTATAACACCCTCGGCGATTTTCTGGGAACCTTTCCGCCCGCCGTCAAC
The DNA here is from genome assembly GCA_005789565.1 of Bacteroidota bacterium. Taxonomy (GTDB): domain Bacteria; phylum Bacteroidota; class Bacteroidia; order Chitinophagales; family Chitinophagaceae; genus JJ008. Next base: position 52,288 of record SXXL01000039.1, read on the forward strand.
CCGGGTGAGCGGAGCGAAGCGGAGCAGTTGATGCGAAATTTTGTGAGCCAGCTGGAGCAGACCAGCGGATTGGAGTCGGGGGTGGATGTTGCTGATTCTTATGCCAGCATCCGCGAATTCCAAAAGCCCATTGCCGACCAAATGCTGGAGCAAGTCACTCGTGAAGGGGCGCGCAACCGGTCCGCCGGCCATAAAAGAGGAGAGACGATCTATCGGATCTTGGACGTCCTGTTTCGGTCGGCCGATACCAGCCAGCACCTCGACCTGACACGGGAACTGGGGATTCCGCCGGTATACCAGGTGCCGTATCGATTGTTGGTGAACGACAGTGGTCGCGTTGTCATTCAAATTTTCTTTTATGGAGATGCGGATGGCAAGAGCATTTTTCAGGGCTTTCTAAAAATGTTTCCCACGGCCAACTGGAGCGTGGATGAATCCAATCCCCAATGGGTATCGGTCAAGTCCCGCAAGGGCCGTCCCGTCTTCCTCTTTGCGAATAGGCCCTTGCCCGAGGAAACGGGTGGCGATGACCAGGCCCAGGCGGCCCTCACCGCTTATTTGAGGGATAAGGATCTTTCACCGACCATCACCATCCACCGCGGCCACAGTTATTTTGCGCCGTCTACCATCCTGCGTTTGTCCCCCAGCTCCCGGATCGTATTTCTGGGATCCTGTGGCGGCTACCACTTGATCCACGATGTATTGAAAAAAGCCAACGATGCCCACATCATTGCATCCAAACAGATCGGTGCCACCTCCGTGAACCGGCCCTTTCTGCAATTGCTGACGGAAAAAATTCGTCAGGGGCAGGACATTGACTGGATCCCGTTCTGGAAAGAACTGGACCGTCTGGTGACCGTCAAGGAATTCGACGACTACATACCTCCCTATAAGAACCTGGGGGCTCTCTTCATCAAGGCCTATCAACGTGAAATGGAAACACGCGAGTAGATTTGCCGCTTCAATGCCAGCCCGTGCCTGAACCCACCATCACTCCGAATCAATGGGGCTTGCTGCGTCGGCTCTACAGCTTTGCCCGTCCCTACCGGCGCCGCTTTTACCTCTCACTCGGGTTGGCGATCGGACTGGCCCTGCTGACGCCGGTCCGACCCTGGCTCATTCAGCAAACCGTGAACATTTACATCGCTCAAAATCTTGCGGAGATGTTGATTTGGGTAACGATCATTCAGGTTGGTCTGTTACTGATGGAAACCGCGATCCGCTTTTTGTTTTCTTTTCAGACAGCCTGGCTGGGACAAGCCGTTGTCCGCGACCTGCGCCTGAACGTATTCCGACACATCACACACCTCAACCTGCGTCAATTCGATCGAACGCCTATCGGCACGCTCACCACCCGCACCATCAATGACCTGGAATCGATCAACGATGTATTTGCCGACGGATTGATCCCCATCCTGGCCGACCTCTTGTCGATCGCCTGTGTATTGACCTATATGTTCTGGACCGATTGGCAGCTGACCCTCCTGGCCCTGATCCCCCTGCCCATCTTACTCGTGGCCACCTATTTCTTCAAAGAAAGCACGCGCCGCTCCTTCCAAAAGGTTCGAAATGCCGTTTCCGATCTCAATGCGTTCGTACAAGAACACCTCACCGGCATGTCGCTGGTACAGGCCTTTGTGGCCGAAGCACGTGAGGAAAAAAAATTCGACAGCATCAACAAACAACACCGAAACGCGAACATCCAAGCCATTTTTGCCTATTCGGTTTTCTTTCCGGTGGTGGAGATCGTGCTGGCCCTTTCCATCGGAGCGGTGGTGTGGTGGACCTCCCACGAGGCCCTGATCCTGCAGGAGAGCCGACAAGGCATCGTCATTTCTTTCATCCTCTGTTTGAACCTGCTGTTCCGACCCTTGCGCGTCATCGCCGATAAGTTCAATGTGCTTCAAATGGGCGTCATTGCCGGCGAACGGGTATTTAAGGTGCTGGATAATCCCGACTTCCTGCCCGACACACCGAATCCCTTGCCCGCCGATCGTCCCATCGCCGGAGCCATTCGCTACGAGCATGTCAGCTTTTCCTACCTGCCCGATCAACCCGTGCTGCACGATATCCATTTCGAGGTAAAACCCGGGGAAACCCTGGCCATCGTCGGAACCACCGGCAGTGGTAAATCGACCATCATCAACCTGCTGACCCGGCTGTATCCGATGGATTCCGGTACCATTTGGCTCGACGGAGAACCGATCGAGCGCTATGATTGGCGCGACCTCCGTCGCCACATCGGGGTCGTGCTGCAGGATGTCTTTCTGTTTTCCGGCAGCATTTTCGATAACCTCACCCTGCATAACCCCTCCATATCAAGACAACAGGTTGAGCAGGCAGCCCGGATGATCGGGATGCACGAGTTTATTTCCCGTTTGCCAAAAGGATATGACCAGCCCGTGATGGAAAGGGGTAGTAATCTTTCATTAGGACAGCGGCAATTGCTGTCCTTTGTTCGAGCCCTCCTGTACGATCCCGCCGTTTTGGTCTTGGATGAGGCCACTTCCTCAGTGGATCCGGAAAGTGAGCGCCTGATCCAACGAGCCACCGAAACCTTGATCCGGGGTCGGACGAGCATCCTAATAGCCCACCGCCTGAGCACGGTCCAAAAAGCCGACCGGATCCTGGTTTTGGAGAAAGGGCGGATCCTCGAATCGGGCCGGCACGAGGAGCTGATCGAACGCAACGGAACCTATGCCCGGATGGTCCGGAATTCCCAGCACGCCGGCTCGCTGAACGAGGCCGCTCCAAAGGGCTGAAATACCCCTGTTTTTCCTCGGTATTTGTCCCTCCCCCCTTATCTTTGCGGCAAAATTCGGGTTCGGTATGACTGCATGGCGTCTCAAATCCCTACTGGTAGCGGTTTTCAGCTTGTTCAGTGCCCTTCTTTGGGCCTCTGAAAACCCCGCGGGCGAGAACCACGCCGAGCCCAAGAAGAAATTCAACGCTTCCGAGGTCATTTTTGGTCACGTCCTCAACGGCCATGAGTTCCATTTCATGGACATCGATGACCATCCCGTCACCATTCCCCTTCCCATTATTCTGTATTCGCCCGAGCGCGGGTGGACCGCTTTCATGTCTTCCCGTTTCGAGCACGGTCACAAGAGTCACCAGGGCTATATGATGCTTACGGAGCACAGCATCCACGAATTGGGACTGGATCCCAAAGCTTTTTCTGTGGAGGACATCGTAGCGGTGAATGAAGCAGGCCAGTACGATGCCTCCGTCAAGGTCTACGACCTCTCCATGACCCGAAACGTCGTGCAAATGCTGATCGCCCTGATCCTGTTTGTTTGGATCATGCTCAAAGTCGCTGCCCGCTACAAAAAAGGGGAAGGCGTTACCTCGGCCCCTAGCGGGATGCAAGGTTTGCTGGAGCCGGTGATCACCTTCGTACGCGACGAGGTGGCCAAGCCCAACCTCGGCCACAAATCCGATAAGTACCTTCCGTATCTGTTGACCGTTTTCTTTTTCATTCTCATCAATAACATTTTTGGATTGATCCCCGGATCCGCCAACGTGACCGGAAACATTGCCTTCACCGCAGTACTCGGGTTGATCTCCTTCGTGGTCATCTTGTTCAGTTCGAATGGTCATTATTGGGGGCACATCTTCAACCCCCCGGGCGTACCCCTGGGCGTGAAATTCATCTTGGTGCCGGTGGAGTTTCTGAGCGTGTTCATCAAGCCTTTCGCCCTGATCATTCGTTTGTTCGCGAACATGGTGGCCGGACACATCATCATCATCTGTCTCATCTCACTCATTTTCATATTTGGCGAATTAAGCGTCTATGCCGGTTGGGGGGCCTCTCCGCTGGCAGTCGGTTTCACCGTCTTCATTTACTTCATCGAAGTGCTGGTGGCCTTTTTGCAGGCGTTCATCTTCACCATGCTGACGGCGGTGTTCATCGGACAAGCCTTTGAAGGCGAGCATCACGACGAAGCGCACGCCGTGCATCATTAAAACGGATTTTTTAACCATCAATAACCTACCATGGACCTTTTGAATGTGATTTTGCTGGAAGCCACCGCCAATGCGGGTGGAGCCATTGGTGCCGGACTCGCCGCGATCGGCGCCGGTATCGGTATCGGACAGATCGGTAAGGGCGCCGTTGAGGCGATCGCCCGTCAACCCGAAGCCGCCAATGACATCCGCGGAAACATGATCCTGACCGCCGCCCTCGTAGAGGGTGCCGCACTGTTCGCGATCATCGTGGGCTTCCTGGCTATGGTGCTCTAATGCCCAAGCCGAACCTCGTACTGCATCCAACGCACAGGGCCGAGGATGCAGTTCTTTAAAAACAAGAAACCGATATAGACCATGAAATTGTTGACCCCCGAATTTGGTTTGCTGATCTGGACGCTGCTGGCGTTCCTCGTCGTTTTCTTCACGCTCCGGAAGCTGGCCTGGCCGGCGATCATTCAAGGATTGAAGGAACGTGAGCGCAGCATCGCGGATTCACTCGCCACGGCCCAACGCGTTAAAGAGGAGATGGCACAACTCAAATCTGAAAACGAGGCCCTGCTGGCAAAGGCCCGGGAAGAGCGTGCTGCCCTGCTGAAAGAAGCCCGCGAAACCAAAGACCGCATCATCAACGAGGCCAAGGATCAAGCCAAAGAAGAGGCCGGTAAGATCATGGCCGAAGCACAAGCTGCCATCCAATCCCAGAAAATGGCCGCCCTCACCGAAGTGAAAAACCAGGTGGGCAAACTCGTGATCGAAGTGAGTGAGAAAGTCTTGCGTAAGCAATTGGACAATGCCTCCGCCCAGGAGTCGCATATCCAAGGCCTGGTCAACGAAGTGAAATTGAATTGAACGAAACGGAATTAAAGAAGCATTCATGCCCAGTCCCCGCCTCGCCGCCCGTTACGCCAAATCCTTGATCGACCTCGCGATCGAGCAAGATCAGTTGGAGGCGGTCTATGCCGATATGAAATGGATGCAGGATGTTTGCCGTCAGAACCGCGATTTCGTGAACATGCTGCGCAGTCCCATCATCAAAGCCGACACCAAACAAAAAATTGTATCGGCCATTACGGATAAAAGCATCGGCACACTGACGACCTCTTTCAATAAATTGGTCATCTCCAAAGGACGCGAAAGCATCCTGCCCGAGATCGCAGCCGCCTTCATCGACGGATACAAACAACACAAAGGCATCCACACCCTGTTTTTGACCACGGCCGCTCCGATCTCCGAAGCCACCCGCCAGGCCCTGGTGGAGCAAGTGAAAAAAACGGCCGGTTTCCAACACGTGGAACTGCATGAAAAGATCGATCCGGCCCTGATCGGCGGATTTGTCTTGCAGGTGGGCGATCAACTGGTGGATGCCAGTATTGCCTACGACCTGAAGAACATTGCCAAACAATTTGAAAGCAACGATTTTATTTATAGTATTCGATAACCGATTTAATCCAGCAACTATATGTCAGCAATCAAGCCAGATGAGATCTCCGCGATCCTCCGCCAGCAGTTGAGCAATTTCAATGCCTCGGCGGATTTGGAAGAAGTAGGAACCGTATTGCAGGTGGGGGATGGTATTGCCCGTGTGTACGGACTGGGCAATGTTCGCTACGGTGAACTCGTTGAGTTCGAGAACGGCGTGCGCGCCATCGCCCTGAACCTGGAAGAAGATAACGTGGGGGTGGTACTGATGGGAGAGAGTGGTAACATCAAGGAAGGTGCCAAAGTAAAACGTACCGGAAAGATCGCCTCGATCAACGTGGGTGAAGGTATGGTGGGCCGGGTGGTTAATACCCTCGGACAACCCATCGACGGAAAAGGTCCCCTCACCGGCGAACTCTACGAAATGCCCCTGGAGCGCAAAGCCCCCGGCGTTGTCTTTCGCGAGCCGGTTAAAGAACCCCTGCAGACCGGTATCAAAGCCATCGATGCGATGATCCCCATCGGACGCGGACAACGTGAGCTGGTGATCGGTGACCGCCAGACCGGAAAGACCGCCATCTGTATTGATACCATCATCAACCAGAAAGAGTTTTATAAAGCCGGTAAGCCGGTCTATTGTATTTACGTGGCGATCGGACAAAAAGCGTCTACCATCGCCGGCGTGATGAAAACCCTGCAAGACAACGGCGCGATGGATTACACCATCATCGTTGCGGCGTCGGCTTCTGACCCCGCCCCCTTGCAATTCTATGCACCCTTTGCCGGAGCCGCTATCGGAGAATTCTTCCGCGATACCGGTCGCCCCGCCCTCCTTGCCGTCGACCAGGCCTGCGCTGTCGCCGTGCCACGCGGCGCTGGCCATGGGAGCTGTCATGAGCACGATGAGTCGACGACTCGCGCCC
>SXXL01000040.1 GCA_005789565.1 Bacteroidota bacterium
CAATCCCGATCCCGAGATCAGCTGGGAGGCCGCCACCGGGGCGCGCAAGGATGTGATCATGGCTACAGGAAGAAGCGATTACCCCAATCAGGTCAACAACGTACTCGGTTTCCCTTACATATTTCGGGGGGCCTTGGATGTGCGAGCCAAGCACATCAACGAGGAAATGAAATTGGCAGCCGTCAAAGCACTGGCCGAACTCGCTCGTTCGCCTGTGCCCGACATCGTGAACATGGCCTACAATGAAAGCAACATCACTTTTGGTCCGAATTATATCATCCCCAAACCCCTCGACCCACGTTTGCTTTCGACCGTAGCGCCGGCCGTGGCAAAAGCTGCCATGGAGAGCGGGGTGGCACAAACCCCCATCACCAATTGGCCGGGTTATGTGACGGAATTGAATAAGCGCTTGGGACTCGACAACCAAGTGATGCGCATTTTAGGCAACAAGGCCCGTCGCGATCCCAAGCGGATCGTGTTTGCCGAGGCCGACAATGTAAAAGTGCTCAAGGCCGCCCAGATCGTATTTGATGACGGACTCGGTTATCCGATCTTGTTAGGAGATGAAAACCGGATCCGGAGTATTGCCGAAGCCAATGGAATTGATGTGGAGGGCTTACCGATCATCGACCCGCGTAGTGATGCGGCCGAAGAAAAACGAAATCACTACGGCGAATTATTCTTTGCCAAGCGTGGTCGCAAAGGGTTCAATGCCTATGAGTCGAAAAAGATCATGAAGGACCGTAACTATTACGGTTGCATGATGGTGGAATGTGGCGATGCGGATGCGATGATCTCAGGACTTTCCAAAAATTATCCCGATACCATTCGGCCCGCACTGCAAACCATCGGCACGGAAGAAGGCACAAAGAAGATCGCCGGCATGTATTTGATGCTGACGAGGAAAGGCCCTCTTTTCCTGGCCGATACCACCGTGAATTTCAATCCCACCGCCGAGGAACTGGCCGAGATCACCTTACTGGCGGCGCGGGAAGTACGCAACTTCAACATCGTTCCCCGCATTGCCATGCTGAGCTATTCGAATTTTGGCAGCAGTGATTCGCCGGAAGCACGGTTGGTGGCAAAGGCCCGGGAGATCGTCAAACAAAAAATGCCCAACCTGATCGTGGATGGGGAGATGCAGGCCAGCGTGGCCTTCAATCAGGAACTGATCAAGGAAAATTATCCGTTCAGTGAGTTGGCCGATCAAGAAGTGAACACGCTGATCTTCCCGAATCTGGCCGCGGGTAATATCGCCTATAACCTGATGAAGGAGTTGGAGACGGCGGATGCAGTGGGACCGATCCTGCTGGGGTTGAAACGCCCGGTGCATATCCTTCAACTGGGATCGACCGTCCGCAGCATCGTCAACATGGCCATGATCGCCGTGGTGGATGCGCAACTCAAATCAAAAACCGCCACCGCCGAGATCGTCAAACGTTCCCGTTGGTGGAAACGGTTCCGTAAACCCTCTGCGGAGGCAAGCTGATATGAATGTATTTAGTGATATAGGACGATTTGTGAACATGCTGAAAGGTATGTTCGCTAAACCTGAGAACGGACGGATGTATTGGCGGGAGTTCATGCATCAGTGTGCCGAGATCGGCATTGGTTCCTTGGGGATCGTAGCCATCATATCGGTTTTCATTGGGGCGGTTTCCACCATCCAAACGGCCTATCAGCTGGTGAGTCCGCTGATTCCCCTCACCACCATCGCCCAGATCGTGCGCGATACCGTGATATTGGAATTTGCCCCTACGCTGGTTTGTATCGTGCTGGCGGGCGTGGCCGGGAGCCGGATTGCCAGTGAGCTCGGAAATATGCGGGTAAGCGAACAGATCGATGCACTGGAGATCATGGGCATCAATTCCAAAGCGTATTTGATCTTACCCAAGATCCTCGCGGCCCTGATCATGATACCCTTGCTGGTGATCATTGCGATGGTGCTGGGGATTTGGGGCGGACGACTGGCCGGTACCATGGCCGGTATCATTCCGGCGAATATCTATGACAAGGGACTAGTGGAGTTTTTTGTCCCCTACAACGTTTATTTCGCACTCACCAAATCCTACGTCTTCGCCTTCATCATCTCGAGTATCCCGGCCTTTTACGGGTATTTTGTACGAGGCGGGGCGCTGGAGATCGGTCGCGCCAGCACCAAGGCGGTGGTGGTGAGTTGTGTGCTCATCCTGTTTGCCGATTACATACTCTCCGCCCTACTGCTCTGACATGATCGAAGTAAAAAATATACAGAAGTCCTTCAACGGAAAGGTCATCATCGAAGATGTGAATGCGGTGATGAAAGCCGGACAGTGCAATTTGATCATTGGAGCCAGCGGCAGCGGAAAGACCGTGCTCATGAAGTGCATGGTGGGACTCTTCCAACCCGAATCGGGCGAGATCTTATACGACGGAACCTCTTTCACGAAAATGAATGAGGAGCAGCGCACTGCCATCCGCAAAGAGATCGGCATGCTGTTTCAGGGATCGGCCTTGTTCGACAGCTTGAACGTGGAGGAAAACATTCTCTTTCCGCTGAACATGTTCTCGACCGATTCGCCGGCCCGTAAAAAAGAACGGGTGAATCAGGTATTGGAGCGGGTTAATTTACCCGGCGTCAACAAAAAATATCCCTCGGAGCTCAGCGGGGGGATGAAAAAGCGAGTGGCCTTGGCCCGCGCCATCGTGCTCAACCCCAAATATCTTTTTTGTGATGAGCCCAATTCGGGACTGGACCCGCAGACCTCGCTGGTGATCGATAAGCTTATCCGCGACATCACCGTGGAATACAACATGACCACGGTGATCAATACCCACGACATGAACAGCGTCATGGAGATCGGCCATTATATCCTCTACATGTACCAGGGCAAAAAAGAATGGGAGGGCAGCAACAAAGAGATCATTTTCAGCAAGAATCAGCGGCTGAACGACTTTATTTTCGCCTCCGATTTTTTGAAGGATGCCAAGGATATGCGGATGCTGGAGGAACGGGGCAAGATCGATCCGGAAAGGAACATGGATGACCTGCTGAAATAGCCCGGCTTCCCCCTAATTTTGCGGACAATTCCAACGCACATATGAGTATCCTCGTCAATAAATCATCTAAGGTCCTGGTACAGGGTTTCACCGGCACCGAAGGCAGTTTTCATGCCTCCCAAATGATCGAATACGGCACCCAGGTCGTGGGGGGCGTTACCCCGGGTAAGGGTGGAAGTATCCACCTCGACCGACCCGTCTTCAACACCGTTGCCGAGGGCGTAAAAGCCACCGGGGCCAATGTGAGCATCATCTTCGTCCCCCCGGCCTTCGCCGCCGATGCCATCATGGAATCCGCCGAGGCCGGTATTGAGTTGGTGGTCTGCATCACCGAGGGAATCCCCGTGCAGGATATGGTCAAGGCCAAAAATTATCTACTGGGTAAGAATACCCGTCTCATCGGTCCCAACTGCCCGGGCGTCATCACCGCCGGTGAATGCAAGGTGGGCATCATGCCCGGGTTTGTATTTATTCCCGGACGTATCGGCATTGTCTCCAAATCGGGCACCCTCACTTACGAGGCGGCCGATCAGGTAGCCAAGGCCGGACTGGGCATCTCCACCGCCGTGGGTATCGGAGGCGATCCCATCATTGGAACTACTACCCGCGATGCCATGGAACTCTTCATGAACGATCCGAATACCGATGCCATCGTGATGATCGGCGAGATCGGAGGCGGCATGGAAGCCGAAGCAGCCCGGTGGATCAAGGAGCAGGGAAATAAAAAACCTGTAGTGGGATTCATTGCGGGACAAACCGCACCTCCCGGTCGTCGTATGGGCCACGCCGGTGCCATCGTGGGGGGCGCCGAGGATACCGCTGAAGCCAAGATGAAGATCATGAGCGAGTGTGGTATACATGTGGTGAGTAGTCCCGCCGACATCGGCAAGAAAATGGCCGAGGTGTTCGGAAAATGACATCGAAAAAAGATAACCGAACCGCATCTCCGATGCGGTTTTTTCTTGAATACACTTCATGCAGGTAGATCTACTGATCGTTGGTCAAGGCCTTTGCGGCAGCTGGCTGAGTTACGAGGCCCAAGCAGCCGGACTGCGCGTATGCGTGATCGATGCTCCTCAACCAAATTCCCCCTCCCGCATTTCAGCAGGCATCATCAATCCCATCACCGGCAGGCGGCACGTGGAAGTTTGGATGTCGGATGAACTGTTATCCCATGCCCAAACCGCTTATACCGCAATGGGCGATTCCTTGGGTCAATCTCTGATCCGCCAAACCACCCTGATCGATTTTTTCCCGTCGGATCAAATGCAACGCAGTTTTCAGGACCGGATCGCACAAAAAGGAAAATTCGTTTCCCTCACCGAGGAGTCACAGATAAAGCATCTTCCCTTTCAACAGCCTTACGGAGCAGGCATCATTGATCCGGTTTATTTGATCGACCTGCCCGGCTTTCTCGAGGGAAATCGAAAAAAGCTGATGCGTTTCGATTCGCTGTTCGAGGAACCATTTGAGATGGAGCGGCTGCAGGTGAGTTCCGATCACGTGCAGTACAAAGACATTCGGGCCGAACGGATCGTTTTTTGTGAGGGCACGGCCGGGCTGTCGGAACATTTTTTCCCGGGACTTCCCTTCGCGCCCAATAAAGGCGAGGTGCTGATACTGGAAATTCCTGATTTGCCAAGGGAACATTTGTATAAACAGGGTTTGATGCTGGCGCCACTCTCGGATGGCAGCTGGTGGGCCGGATCGAGTTATCAATGGTCGTTCGACCACCCCCACCCCACGCCGGCATTCCGGAACGAGACGGAGCGCTCCCTTAGAAGTTGGCTGAAAATTCCCTTTCGGGTGGTAGATCATCGGGCGGGGGTTCGTCCCGCTACCCTCGAACGCCGCCCCTTTGTAGGCTTTCATCCACAGAAACCACGCGTGGGTGTTCTTAATGGAATGGGCACCAAGGGGTGTTCGTTGGCTCCATTTTTTGCCCGTGAATTGATCCGTCATTGGCTGAACGAGGAGCCCATCCACCCGGAGGCCTCGATCGAGCGTTTTTCAGGGGACCGTTGAATCCAATTTTTTTTATCTTTCCCCCAAACCAACGACCATGCCCGACCACTCCGAATCCATGTATTCCATCCCGGCCCGTTTTCGGCGCATGGAGAACATGCACATCATTTTTTGGCTGATAAAAGACATCAGCTGGTGTTTGTTTTGGAAGGAATTGGCGGTAGCCATGATCATCCCTACGCTCACCATTGCGATCGTGATCAGTTGGCGGACCCGCCACATCGCCTCGGAGCTGGCCCACAACCTGGCCGTGGCCTTTTGGATCAGTGCGAACTCATTTTGGATGATCACGGAGTTTTTGGGATATGATGAAACCATCGTGTGGGGACAAATCACCGGAAAAGAACTTTCCCTGATTCCCTTTGTGATCGGGGTCCTGATCTTGGTGAATTACTACATCCTGCAACGCCCCCGGGAAATTCGGGAAAAACGAACCACCACACTGCTATAAAGCCCGGTCCGGTTGCCCCGAATTCGGGTTATCTTCGCGCTGGAAAATAGCCTTCATGTTCAGAACACATACTTGCGGTGAATTGCGGGCCGGACAGGTGGGACAAACCACTACCCTCGCAGGATGGGTACAGACCATCCGGAAATTCGGATCCATTACGTTCGTGGACCTGCGCGACCGCTATGGCATCACCCAATTGTTGTTCAATGAGTCGCTGAATCCCGAGCTGGAGAAAAATCCCCTGGGAAGAGAATACGTACTACAGGTAGTGGGAACCGTTTGCGAACGCAGCAACAAAAATCCCCAATTACCCACCGGTGATATCGAGATCCTGGTGAGTTCCTTCAACATTCTGAACACGGCGGCCACGCCACCCTTTACCATTCAGGATGATACCGATGGTGGCGATGATCTGCGCATGCGGTATCGATACCTCGATCTTCGTCGGACTGCCATTCGAAAAAATCTCGAACTCCGCTATGCCGTCAACCGTGCCGCCCGCAATTATTTGCATCAACAGGGATTTTTGGATATCGAAACCCCGTTTCTGATCAAGTCGACCCCGGAAGGTGCGCGCGACTTTGTCGTCCCCTCCCGAATGAACCCCGGTCAATTCTACGCCCTGCCGCAATCACCTCAAACCTTCAAGCAATTGCTGATGGTGAGTGGTTACGATCGTTATTATCAGATCGTAAAATGTTTTCGGGATGAG
>SXXL01000003.1 GCA_005789565.1 Bacteroidota bacterium
CGGCATTGGTGAAGAGCAAGGTCGGATCGTTCTTGACCACGATGGGGGCCGAGGGCACGATCACGTGTCCTTTCGACGCAAAAAAGTCCAAAAATGCCTGTCGGATCTGAGCAGCGGTCATGGTGAATACAATTCGGGGAGAGCGGGTATCTTTGTAGGTGCAAAGGTAAGCGAATCGTGTCTTTCCGAACCCCTCACCTCCCCCATGAAGCAGGTCAAATTCATCTTCAATACCCAGACGCTGCAATATGAAAAGCACGAGACGCCGCTGCGTGTCCGCCTCCTGCGCATCTTTGGTTTCATCGCAGCTTCGTTGGTGACGGCGGGACTGATCGCCTTTGCCGCTTTTCGTTTCATTGGGTCGCCGCAGGAAAAATACCTGCAATCACAGAATCGCTATCTCCGGGACCAATACGAGGAATTGGGAGATCAGCTGCAGTCGATCGATATCAAACTCGCGGAGTTGGAAAAACGCGACAACGAGGTGTACCGGTCCATTTTCGAGGCCAATCCCATCCCAGATAGTGCCCGGGCCCAGCTGGAGGCCGAAGTGCTCGAGATCGAAAAGATCGAGCGAATGCCTTCCGACGAACTCGTTCTCTCCATCACCCGAACCCTGGATGCGCTATCGGCCCGGATGAAGATCCAGGAGAAATCGTATCAGACGGTGGAGGACTTGGTGAAGGACAAAGCCACGTTGCTGGCCCATACCCCGGCCATTCAACCCGTCTCCAACCGTAACCTCAATCGGATCGCGAGCGGATTTGGTTTCCGGATCGATCCGATCTACAAGACGCAAAAACTACATCAGGGACTCGATTTTACGGCCCCACAAGGAACCCCCATTTATGCCACGGCGAACGGTCGGGTCAGCCACGCCGGCAACAAAGGCAGCGGGTACGGAAATTTTGTTACCATCGATCATGGTTACGGGTATCAGACCTTGTACGGACACATGGTGCGGATCAAAGCCCGGGTGGGACAAACCGTCAAACGCGGAGAAGTGATCGGATGGGTAGGCAGTACGGGAAAATCCACCGGCCCACATTGTCACTATGAGGTCATCAAATTCAATCAACGCATTGATCCGGTTTACTTCTTCTACAACGACCTGACACCTGCTCAATTCGATCAATTGCTGAAAAAAGCGGCTGCCAGCAACCAAAGTCTGGATTAATGCCGGCTGCCACATACTTTTCCACACTGTAACTTCGTTCAAGCGAAGAAGACCATCCCTCCGATAACTTTACGCAGTAAAGCACCGGACATGGCCAAACCACTAACCCAGATCACGTTTTCATTCGGAGACGAGGACACCCTGATCCCACCGCCTCCGCCCCATAAACTGAAACCGGTCCGCTCCCCGAAACCCGCGCCGGTGGCAGCCAACCCGGAAGCACCCGTTGAAATGAATAGTCCCCGCCTTGGTATCCCACGTTCCGATACGCCCGGCAAAAGAGGGCGTCGCTCGTTGCAGGAGAATGCTGCCAACGTGGACCGTATCGAGATCCCGGACGATGAAGAACTGTTCAAAAAACAATACTATTCCATCGGCGAAGTGGCCCAAATGTTCCGGGAAAAACAATCCCTGATCCGCTACTGGGCCTCCGAATTCGATGTCCTCCAACCCCGTAAGAACCGCAAAGGCGATCGCTTTTTTCGTCCCGTCGATATCAAGAACCTGGTGCTCATCTATGACCTGCTTCGACGCCGCAAATTCACGATCGACGGCGCCCGCGACTACTTGAAAAAAGGAAATAAGGCTGAGCAACAAATGGCCGCCATTCAATCGCTCAAACAGATCCGCCAGTTCCTGCTGGAGTTGAAAGCAACTCTTTGAGAAGTTTGAAAAGTTTAAAAAGTTTGAGGAGTTGGATCGTTGTTGTTACAAAAGTTAAGATGGGTATGAGGTTGGTTATGTTTATAGTTGGGATGTTGGTGTCGGCTGGAGTTTGGTCGCAGCCGTACGAGACGTTCTCGGAGCGGCCGGGAGAGAAAACCATCAAAGGTCATTTCCCTCGAGCTTTGCTGGAATCGGATACCAGTTTCAATTGGTTTGCTACGACTTACAAGAATTACAAAGCCCGGCCGGATGCGCTGGAGAATATTGGAAGACAAAAAGACTCCCTTGAGATCGTCGCCTTCATGGGTACCTGGTGCGAGGATTCCCACTTCATCATCCCCCAGCTGATCGCTTTGCTCGACAGTGCGAAATTTCCGAGAGAGAGATTTTCATTGGTCGGGGTGGATCGGAACAAAAAAACCGTTGGGCGTCTCTCCGAAGCCTGGAACGTTACCCTGGTGCCCACCATCCTGGTATTTAAAAACGGCAAAGAAATGGGACGGATCGTCGAGTACGGGAAATACGGCATGTTCGACAAGGAACTGGCCGAGATCTTGCGCTAACGTTCCTCCGCCTTTACCCTTACCTCCGTCGTGGCCCCGGCCAATTCAATTCCCATCGTCTCCAACGCCTTCATCAGTTCGAGGTAAGCTGCCTGGCGCTCGGATAAGAACTCCGAGACGGAGACCTGAACCGACACATAAAATTCAGCGGTTACAACCAGGGCATTGCCGGTCACATCCGAGAAGTGAACGGCGGTGGACTCAAAAGGGGAACGAGAGAAAATCTCTCGCGCCAGCCGAATGACTTCCTCCACCTGCGAAGCCCGGGTCCGTAAATCGAGCTCCAGCCGCAGATCACCCCGACGGTGACTGCGCTCGGTCAAGTTATCCAACAAACTATCGACCATCTGTTTATTTGGAACGGTCACGTAGGTCTTCTGCTCGGTCCGAATGCGTGTGCTCCGCAAGCCAATCCGCTCTACCACCCCGGAGATCGAATGCACCTTGACCTGATCGCCCGTGTGAAAGGGCTTATCAAAAAAGATAATAAAGGAAGCAATGAGATTTTCCAGGCTCTCCCGCAAGGCTAACGCAATGGCCGCCCCCACGATGCTGAGTCCGGTCAGCAATTCCCCGATCTGAAACCCAAATGCAAAACGAACGATCAACAACACGCCGTTGATCACCAAAAGGACCTTGAAGAAGTCCTTGAAAAAAACGATCAGCTGATTTTCTGAAAGATCCCCACCCAGGTTGCCACGCCGACTCAACAAAAGTGCAATGAAATCGATCATGCGCAGCAACAGTGCAATGAAGGAGCCGATGAGTAAGATGGTGCCAGCGGCCTGAATGATCTGCCGGAACGTAAAATCAAACAACGTCCAATCTAGGAAGGTGGGAAAACGCAACTTGTAGAGGGCGGCGACCGAAACGAGTACGATGAGAAAAAAGCCCAGGGGACGAAAGACCAAACTCACAAAAGAGGGCTTGTCTACATCCTTCCAGATCCGGTGCACCAACCGAAATAACAATCCCGCCAGGTATTGGGAGATCCAACGGCGCAAGACCAACATCGAGAGGATCACGCCCCCGACGATCACATAGGCCCCGAGGGTATTGTCGCCCCATTGATAATCCCACCAAGCACGAATATTCATATAGCTCGTTTATCGTGTAGTATAAATATGGATCCGATCGCCGGATTCTTCCCGAATCAAGACATAGAGTCTTTTTCCCCGCCAGAGGAATTGGACCGCACCCCGCATCGCAGCAGGAAGCATCCACTCCTCATAGTAAGTGGTTTTGATCTCATAGCGATAAAGGGTGTTCGCCTTTCGTCCGTAGATAAACCCTCCGTCCACCTGCCAATCCGACCAATCATAGAGCTGGATGCCATTTTTCAAATTCCCAAAATAATCGAAGACATAGACCCCTTGCTTGGGCTCATAGAGATAGAGGGTACGATCCTGATCCATCATCCGGCTGGGAGAAAAGGGGCGACCCAGGATCAGCCTAAAATCGGGTGTGCTCCATTGAATGGCACCGGTCAGATCAACTTTCCGCAATACGTAGGACAGCGGATCGTATACCCACAGCTGGTTGTCGTAGCTGCGCACCCAGGCCTGGAGTTGTACCATGTTGCTCGCTTGCAGGTCAATTCGAGTAACGGGATTCAAAAATCGATCGAGGACCACAAACCGAACCCCGTCGCCATAAAACAGGATCGGCTGCAGGGGATTCCCCACATCGATGCTGCTTAGAGGCCCGAATCGTCGTACATCGTTGTACACGGCGAGGGAATCGCCGCCGGGACTAACCTTCTTCACCTGGTCCTTTCGGTCGATCAAATACAGATTCCCCAACTGATCGGCGGTGAACAACCGGATATCACCCCGAATAGTCCGCTCGTATTGATATAGCGTATCGAACTGGGCCCATGCGGAAAGGGGGGCAAAAAAGATCAATAGGTAATATAGACGCCATCGCCTCATAAACGGACGATCGAAGATTCAGAACGCTCAAAACTCTTTAGTTGGATCACGCCATTCTCCAACACGGCATAGGTTTGATATCGGATCCAATCACCCAAGTTGATATAACGGGCACCTGGCTCAATGGGATGATCGATCGGCAGATGCCGATGACCGAATAAGTAATAATCGACCGGCGACTCGGCCTGTTTGCGAGTGGCGTATTGGATCAGCCACTCTCGTTCGGCACCCAGAAAAACTTCTTCGGTCGAGCCGACCTGAGCCCGGCTTTTTCGGCTGAAAAAATTCGCGACCCCCATACCGATGGCCGGGGGCAAGATCCCAAACAGCCATTGCGCGAGCGGATTACGGAATAACTTCTTCAGTCGCTTGTAACCTTGGTCGCCCGGACCCAGTCCGTCACCATGCCCCACCAGTAATTTCTTCCCCTGCCGATCGAACCGGACCGGTCGGTCGTACACCGACATATTCAACTCCTTTTGAAAATAATCCCGCACCCACATATCGTGATTGCCCATGAAAAAATGTAAAGCGATGCCACGATCCGATAACTCCGCCAATTTCCCGAGCAGGCGCACATAGCCTTTGGGCACCACCGATCGGTACTCGAACCAAAAATCAAACAGATCGCCCACCAGAAAGATCTCGGTGGCATCGTGTTGAATGGACTCCAGGAAACGGACCAGCGAACGCTCGCGTTCGAGACTGGAGACCGCGTTCGGAGCTCCCAAATGAAAATCGGACAGAAAATAGATGCGTGCTTGCACGTGGGGAAGTTACAAAACGAAGCGGACTACTCCTCTACCAGAAAGAGATAAACCTCTTTGGGACCATGCACCCCTACCACCAGGGTCTTTTCGATATCGGCCGTTCGACTGGGTCCGGTAGCAAAACTGACAAGAGAAGGAAAGGCGTCCCCATGCTCGTTCTTGATCCGCTGAAAAGCATCTCCAATGTCGTACACCAGCTGGGAAGAATAAGCGATGCACACATGCACAGGTGCATATACCGAAGCCGTTCTGCCCTCCGTCTGTGCCGAACTGAGCACGATGCTACCCGTTCGAGCCACCAAACATTCGCAACCGGTGATGGATACATCCGACCCGCCCAGATCCTCCAGGTACAAGCGATGACCCAGCACGGGATCAACCACCGGCCGGAGTTTCTCCTCTACACAATACACTTTCTCCCAATCCATCTTTCGGATCAGGCTACCCAATTGAAAAGCAAGTTCTTGTCGGTTGATGCAGTAAATGAATTTTCCGTCGAGGGCCGTGAAGCGCTCGGCGAATTCCACCTCGATCTCCTGTTTCAAGGAAGGCACCACCGGCTCCGACACCTCCCGCTGCGGAAAGGGCAACGGTGTATCCGTAGCCAATGCTTGACGGACGCGTTTTAAGATATTCTCCCGAGAGGGCGATATATTCATATCGATCAGACAGATGGGTTTAACGAAGGAAGCTCATTCGCATCGCCGGTTGGCTGTTCAGCTGACGTTTCACCAGCCGGGGTATCCGCAACCGGATCGGCCGTCACCGTCGGCTCGGCCGGAATCGCATCCGCCAATGGCTTTTTCTCCTCGAAGGGACGCTTGCCGATCAAGGCTTCCACATCGCTTTGAAAAAGAACCTCTCGCTCCAGCAAGGCATTGGCCAACTTTTCGACCTGCTCTTTTTTATCGGTCAGCAATTGCTTGGTGCGGTCATAAGCCTCGTCGATCAACTCGCGCACCTCATCGTCGATCAGCTTGGCCGTATCTTCCGAATAGGGCTTGGTGAATGTATTGTCCTGCATCGGATCATAGAAACTGATATTCCCCACCTTATCGTTCATGCCGTAGACGGTAACCATCGCGTAGGCCGTGCGGGTGATCTGTTGCAGGTCGTTTTGGGCACCAGTAGAGATTTTCCCAAAGAAGATCTCCTCACTGGCCCGACCGCCCAAGGTCATGCAGATCTGATCGTTCAACTGATCGGTGTTGTAGAGATACTGCTCCTTGGGTGTGTATTGAGCGTAGCCGAGTGCCGCTGTCCCGCGGGGCACGATCGTCACCTTCAATAAGGGATAAGCATGCTCGAGATACCAGCCACAGATGGCATGACCGGCTTCGTGATAAGCAATGATCTTTTTCTCTTCAGGTGAAATGATCTTGTTCTTCTTTTCCAGCCCACCGATCACCCGATCCACCGCATCCTGAAAGTCCTGCATGTCGACCGCCTCTTTATTCTTGCGGGCCGCGATCAGGGCCGCCTCATTGCAGACATTGGCGATATCCGCACCGGCAAATCCGGGTGTTTGCTCGGCCAACTTATGGATGTCGAGCGTGCTGGATACCTTGATGGGCTTCAGGTGCACTTTGAAAATATCCTCCCGTCCTTTCAGGTCGGGTTTGTCGATCGTGATCTGTCGGTCGAATCGACCCGGGCGCAGCAGGGCGGAGTCGAGTACATCGGGACGGTTCGTGGCCGCGAGCACAATGATTCCGGCATCGGTGCCAAACCCATCCATTTCCACCAGCATCTGATTCAGCGTGCTCTCCCGCTCATCGTTGCTCATCATGGTATTCTTGCCACGAGCGCGACCGATGGCATCGATCTCATCAATGAAAATGATGCAAGGCGCTTTCTCCCGCGCTTGCTTGAACAAGTCGCGAACGCGACTGGCCCCGACACCCACGAACATCTCTACGAAATCCGATCCGCTCAAACTAAAGAACGGCACCTGTGCTTCGCCAGCAACGGCCTTGGCCAATAGGGTTTTACCCGTACCGGGCGGGCCGATCAGCAAGGCGCCTTTGGGGATCTTACCACCCAGGTTGGTGTATTTTTTGGGATTCTTCAGAAAATCGACGATCTCCATCACTTCTACTTTGGCCTCGTCGAGTCCGGCTACATCCGCAAACGTGATGTTGACTTTCGTTCCTTTATCAAATAATGTGGCTTTTGATTTTCCGATGCTGAAAATACCACCGCCGCCGCCACCGCCGCCACCGGCCGGTCCGCCCATCTTACGCATGAACAACACCCAGATGGCTACGAAAAGCAGGACGGGCAACAGGAATTGAAGGATGTTGCCGATCCAGTCACGTTCATTGTCGACATCAAAGGCCACTTCCGCGATGCCTGGATTTTTCGTGTAGAGATCGGACATGGATTTCTGAAAGGCCTCGCCACCCGTGATGCGGAAGGTCATGTGGGGACCTTGTTTCACCACTTTACCGCCCACTTCTTTGAGGCGGGCCGCTTGTGCCACCAATCCGGAGTCGTTCAGAAATACACGCACCGAATTACGGTTGTCGATGATCAGGTATTTATCGACCTGTCCCTTCAAGACCAATTGCTTGAACTCTTTTTCGTTCGTCTTCACCATGTTCGGCACCAACGGGCCAAACAATTGCATGCCGATCAATACGGCAAAGACCACCGCATAGATCCAATAAAAGCTGAAACGAGGGGTCTTTTTGGGTGACTTACCCGTTCCGCCGATTCGATTTTCATTCATACTATTCAAAATTCGATTGCTTCAAAATATAATGGTGCAAGGAACGAGCCAGGCGACCTGTGTTGACGAAACTTTAACAGCTTAGTCGTGTTTTATCTGCTCCGCATCACTCCACATCTCCTCCAGCTGATAAAACGTCCGATTTTCCGGCAGCATGACATGTACCACGATGTTTACATAATCGATCAACACCCATTGGAGCTTTTGGTTGCCTTCCCGACGGTAAGGTATCTCCCCGCATTTCTCTTTTACCTGATCCTCGATATGATCTGCGATAGCCCTGATCTGAGGTTGGCTGCGGGCGTCGCAAATAAAGAAGAAGTCTGCAACGGCCTCCGGGATCTTGCGCAGGTCCATCGAAACGATCTCCTCCCCCTTTTTCGCCTGAATGGCCGAAAGAATGGTCTTGAATAACTTGGAGTTGCGATTGATGCGTTTGGACGCGGTGGGACGATCAGCTGGGGTGTCGGTACGACGTTTGGGGGACGGAGCCAAAGGTTTGTGTCTGGACGTTTTGTTTTTTGATTACGTTTACGCCCAAAAATAGCGATTAATTGGCATTGAGTCCCCTCGAAAACCCGATCGGTCACCGCTTCACGGAATGGGAGCAGGTCGGCAGCACCAACGACCTGGCCCGGGAGTGGATCGAGCAGGGAATGGCCCTACACGGCGACATCCTCTTTGCCCGGCACCAGACCGCCGGCCGCGGGCAAATGGGAAAATCCTGGCTCTCCGAACCGGGCCAAAACCTGGCTATGACCCTACTGGTCGAAAATGCCCAATTACCGGATGCCATCCCCTTTCACCTCAGCGTCTGCTGTGCCCTCAGCGGCTGGTCGGCCCTGGCTGCACATACCCAAGGCGATATGTGGCTCAAATGGCCCAACGACCTTTATTGGAAAAGACGGAAAATCGGGGGACTCCTCCTCGAAACCCAAAAAACCTGGAGCCTGGTTGGCCTCGGCATCAACATCAATCAAACCCAATTCGATCCCAGCCTCCCCAACCCCGTCTCCCTGCGACAGATCACCGGAAAAGAAGCGGATCCCAAATCGATCTGTTGGGAGGTGGTGCAGTCCCTGAACCAACACCTTGAGCAATGGAAAACAAAAGGATTTCAACCCCTTTTGGATACCTATCGCGCCCGGCTGTTCGGGAAAAACGAGACGTTTCGCATGCGGGAAAACGGCTTGGAGAAATGGCTGAAAATCCAAGGAGTGGATGAACAAGGCGCCTTGCTTATCGAAGAGAACGACCATCCCAGACGGATCGTCAGCGGACTGGAATGGCGGATCGAACATTAACCCATATTAGCTGCCAATTGCAGGATCTCCTGAGCATGCTTGGCCGCCTGAGGTTTACGGATGATGTGGCGGATCACCCCTTTTTCATCGATCAGAAAAGTCGTGCGCAACACCCCCATATACTTACGACCGTACATCGATTTTTCACCCCAAACCCCATAGGCCTGCAGGATCTTCTGCTCGGTATCAGCCACCAATGAGAAGGGCAGGTCGTTTTTGGAGATGAATTTTTGATGACTGGCGACGTCGTCGGGACTAACCCCCACCACGACCCATCCCTTTTTGATCAGGTCCCGGTGATGATCCCGCAGGTTACAGGCCTGTACGGTGCAGGTGGAGGTCATGTCCTTCGGATAGAAGTACAACACCACCTTTTTCCCCTTGAAGGCACTTAACCGCAGTGTTTTTCCGGATTGATCCAGACCGGCAAAGGCCGGCGCTTTTTGTCCCGCTTCCAACTCAACCATGATAAAAACATTTACATAAAAACCCCCTGCCCGGAAAATGGTTGAAACTGGGGAAAAATCTTTTTACGGGCGCTTACCAACATAGGCGCCGCCCCCTTAGTTTTGCGCAATTTGTTTTTTCGCGACCGACCTGTAAAAACCACCCCATGCCCAAAGACACCTCGATCCGCTCCGTCCTAATTATCGGCTCTGGTCCGATCATCATCGGACAAGCCTGTGAATTCGACTACTCCGGCAGCCAGGCCGCCAGAAGTCTACGAGAGGAAGGTATCAAGGTCATTCTCATCAACAGCAACCCGGCTACCATCATGACCGACCCCATGATGGCCGATCGCGTGTACCTGCTCCCCCTCACCGTCGAAAGCATCGAACAGATCCTGCAGGAAAATCAGATCGATGCAGTACTGCCGACCATGGGCGGACAAACCGCCCTCAACCTCGCTAAAGAAGCCGAGGAACTGGGTATCTGGAAACAATACAACGTACGCCTGATCGGGGTAGACATCAAAGCCATCGATAAGGCAGAGGACCGGGAAAAATTCCGCCAATGGATGATCCATCTTGGCGTACCCGTGGCCACCGCCAAAACCGCCAACTCCTTCCTCGAAGGAAAAGAATTCGCCCAACAGATCGGATTTCCCCTCGTGATCCGCCCCTCTTTCACCCTCGGGGGCACCGGCGGCGGATTCGTGCACGACAAAGATGACCTGGACGAAGCACTGAACCGCGGACTACAAGCCTCCCCCATTCACGAAG
>SXXL01000041.1 GCA_005789565.1 Bacteroidota bacterium
AGAGCGGCTTGTTGATCACCGGCCAATCCAGCAATGGGAATCCCATTGGAAGGGTCGATGCCGTGGAGGATGGCTTCGCCATATACCTCACTGCTGGAGCGAACTTCGGGCAGCACGGCGGGTGGGATATCAAAAAGGGCTAATAGATCGGCATCCCAACGAAGTTCATGGATGTTGTAGAGCATCGTGCGGGAAGCATTGCTCACATCGGTAGTATGTACTTTTCCTTTGGTGAGGTTCCATATTAGCCAGCTGTCGATGGTGCCAAAGGCCAATAAACCTTTTTCTGCCTTGTCTCGGGCGCCTGGTATATGATCCAGGACCCATTTGAGTTTGGTAGCGGAGAAGTAGGCATCGATGAGCAATCCGGTTTTTTGCTGGATCATTGCTCCCCGGCCTTCTTTTTTTAACTGATCGCAATAGTCGGCGGTGCGCCGGTCCTGCCAAACGATGGCAGGGTGAATGGGGTGACCGCTTTGTTTATCCCACACCACCGTGGTCTCTCGTTGATTGGTGATGCCGATGGCTGCGATCTGTTCGGGTTGGAGTTTGGCCTTGGCCAGTGCTTCGGCGATGGTGCCGGATTGGGTGCTCCAGATCTCATCGGCATCGTGCTCAACCCAACCGGGTTGCGGGTAGTGTTGTTTGAATTCTTTTTGGGCGATGCTGATGATCTGTCCGCCGGCGTCAACGATCAGGGATCGGCTGCTGGTGGTTCCCTGATCCAGCGAGAGGATATAGCGGTTGGACATGGCAGGCGGGATGATTAGGAAAGATAAATGATTTGTGTTATCGGTATATGAAAAATCCCGACAGGTCTGTCGGGATCGATATCCTTTCGGGGTTGTGGATCAAAAATCAAGTCCCATCGCCAAATACCATTTGGGTTTGCCCTTGAAGACCCCGTCCATTTGCCAGGCGGCATCGACGCGAAGGAAATAACCGAGCAGGGTGCTGCGGGCGCCGAAACCGTATCCGCCGGCGAAGGGGCCGATGCCACCGGCTTTGACTTTTACGGTAACGGGTGGGGCGCGGTAGTACAGGGCCGGGCGTTCGATCTTGTCATAGGCGCCGTTCCAGGCCGTACCCAGATCGATGAATTGAACCAATTGGAAATTGCGAAGCAAGGCGTTGTTGATGGGCTTGTTAACGAACGAGGTGAAGACCGGAATCCGCACTTCGCTATTCAGCACTACGGCGTTGTTTCCGTTGGCGATATTTTGTTTGAATCCGCGCAGGTTCACCGCCAGAGATTGATAGGCATAGTCGTTGTCGGGGTCGAGCGGATGAGCCGGATCGAAATATCGATAGGTGCCATCTGCTTTTTGATTGTTGGCGAACATCAGCCAGTTGTCAACTCCCCCGAGATAATAAATGATCTTCTGCGTTCCGAAGGAGAAGTCGGCCGCGGCGCGTACCGACCAGCTGATGTTTCGGTAGATCGGCAGGTAGTGACGAACATCGAACCCGGCGTTCATGACGAAGGGAAAATCGCCTTTACCCGTAACGGTATTCTTGCCGATCTGGGCATTGTAGTCGAAGTAGATCTTCCAGCGCAGTCCCTCCCAAATATTCAGTGCGGGTGAGATGGCATCATCGTGTACGAATTCGACGCGGGCGAGGGCATAGCTCAGGCGATCGTCCGGTGCGAACAGTGAACGGTCGGGGAAGAATTCGTTTGCCAGCTTCACGTACCGATCGCTCCGGTAGGCCAGGTTGAATCGAAGGCTACGCACCTTGCTGAACGGATAACTGATGGTGGCTTGGTAGAGGTTGGAGAGGAGTTTGGTATTGTACCAGGTAGAATCGGTGTAGAGCGGGGGATTGCTGATGGAGTTTCGATAATAGGTGAAACCAAAGTCGACCCGTTTTTTCAGGTACTGAGAGCTGAAAACATATTCGTTGTTGCTGAGGTTGGGGCTGATCCGGTAGCCGCCGGCGATCTTCCAGTCTTCCATCAGGTCGGAGGTGCCTACTCGCACGATCCCGTTCAACGGATCGTTGTTACTCAGTTGCACGGGACCATAGCCACCCTGGAAAGGTTGATACCGGGTCACGAGTACGTTGTTGTTGAATCCGCTGACCAAATAATCGTTGAAGAATTTCGGGGGTCGGTACGAATAGCGTTTGAGTTTCAGGGATTCGATCGGTTTGGCGGTGATCTTGGTGCCCAAGTTCATCGCACTGTCCCCTTCCTCCTCGAATCCGCTGGTGAACTCACCGGTCTTCTGGGTGGTGTCTTGGACGATCGGTCCGTTTAGAAGGGTTTTTTTACTGGCCTTCTTCGCTTCTTCGATGGTCTTGCGACGGTATTGGGTAGGGGGCGTGCTGATGTTGCGTCGACGAAGTGTATTCTCGTCAACCCGCAGGCGGTAGAGGAGTTTTACATCGCCCAGGCGTACCACTTCGCTGACCTGTTGGTTGTCGCCCGCCGTGCGGGTTTCCAGCATGCTGCTCTGGTAGTTGGTCAGCGGAAAAACGTAGGCCGAGTCGTTCGTGAGCGAAACGAAGCCGATCGAATCCACGTCGTCTTTCTTATACTCCTTTAACAGGCTATCCACTTCCTTTTGCGGGGGATTGCGCAACACTTCCTCTCCAATGAATACCAGGGTATCGATACCGGCACGTTCCGTGGTAAAGAAACCGGCGTAGCGGTTGTTCACGCCGTTCTCATCGCTGATGAACGTGAAATGCGACATGTTGTATTGGGAGGGGAAGCGGGCATTGCCCCATTTGAGGTCGGTCAGCTTGGAGAGTTGTCGATCGGCGGATTTATTCCAGTTGTCGACCAGGTAGATATTGAAATGCGGAGCGGGCAGGGAATCCATCGTGGCCCGCACATCGGGATGAGGTCGGTTGGAGGCGTAGAGGATGCCGGTTTTGCTGGGGAAGGCCACGAACGAAGGATCGAGGTCGTCGAAGGGATCGTTGGTGATCTGCTCGTAGGTTTGTTTGTCGAGTTTGTAGGTATAGATATCGGACTGTCCTTTTCGAACGGCACTGAAGATCAGATTGTTCTCGTTCAGCATGAATTTCATGTCCTGGATCTGATCGAATCCCTTGATCTCTTGTTTATTGATCTTCACCCGGCGGGCTACATCATAAATGAAAAACTTGATCTTACCCTCCTCCCAGTACAATACGCCCAGGCGGGTGCCTTTGGGATCCCAGGCCAGGATCGGGTAATGTGGGTTTTGGTCATCTTCTCGGGAGCGAACGCCCAGTTTTAGCAGCACGCGGCGTTGCACGAAATTTTCCATCAGTACCACTAGGTAGCGGCCTTGACGAAATTCCACGACACCATAGGTGAAACTGCGGGGGACGGGGTTGGCATTGAAACGGATATAATCGGTTTTACCGTAATATTCACTGACCGCCAATTGTCCCTTAGGGGTGTTGCGTCGGCCGCGGATATCCTTGTAATAGGTCTCCGTGGTCTCATTCATGAAATCCTTCAGGAGGTCCTTGAATTTTTTCTTGGCGATCTTATAGGAAGCCTGGTTGAGGTTCCGATAGATCCGGGCGAGGTATAAGAAATAGGTGGGTCTGGCCTTTCCGTACCGATCGGCCAGGTATTTCCAGAAGGCGTGTCCCGCCAGCATAGGCTTGTCGAATGCAAAATGATAAAAGGTCTTGTACGAAGAGGCCAGTAAGATGCCCCGCAGCTGATCGTCGAGGTCCGGGTTCCAGTTCTCGGCTGCGTAGGCAATGTATCCGTCGGTCAGCCATTTGGGAAGGTCCAGCAGCGCCTGATTGGCCGCGAATTCTCCGAGGTTGTCGCCGAACAAAAGATTTTCGACCAGGTTTCGGGCGATGCCCTGGCGGATCTGGATGCGGAGGTGTTCGCGGTTGCCGTTGTAATAGACCACCATTTTGTTGTTCACCAATTTGGTGAGTCCGCCGGTGTTTTGCCAGTCGATGCCAATGCCGATGTTGGATTGCTGCATGGCATCGTAGTGGTTATACACGACGATGTTGATCCGTCGCTGCAACGCATATTCCACAAATGCTTCGATGGAGGGAAGTTCTTTTTCGGCCACTTGGGACACATATCGTCCGAGCCCCAGGGCATCTTCCGTGAAGTACACATTGAAGTTTTCGGACTGGTTGTATTCCCAGCGAAATTTTTGGTACTGAACTCGATTTTTCCCGAATTCGACCGTATTGACCTGGGCGGGGGCTGTCCCGGCGGTCAGGACCAGCAGTGTTAGAATAAATAACTGCGTATGGACTCTCATTCGATGGGGGTGGGATAAGGCTTTCATTACCTTTGCCACGAGCGTATAAAATTACGAAAAAGGCCCATGCTGCAGGTTAAATCCTTTTGTTTCAATCCCTTTGCGGAAAATACTTATGTAGTGTCGGCGGCCAACGGCACCTGTGCCATCATCGACCCGGGTTGTCGTTCCCAGGCCGAGCAAACGGCACTCGAGACGTATATCCGCCAAAACGAACTGATTCCCACCTATTTTCTGAATACGCATTGTCACCTCGACCATGTCTTCGGGAACAACTTCGTGTATCAGTCCTGGAAACTTCCCCTCCGGATCCACCGGGCCGAGCAGCCGGTGTTGGATTTTGCGGCCAGGACCGGTGACCTCTATCAGGTGCCCTGTGAACCCTACGAGGGGGCGGTCGAATATTTGGCGGCAGGGGATCGGTGGACCCTCGGCGGGGAGACCATCCAATGTCTGTTCACCCCTGGTCACTCGCCCGGGAGTTTGTCGTTTTACTGCTCTACCAGTGGCTGGGTCATCAGCGGAGATGTCTTGTTTCAGGGAAGCGTGGGACGAACGGACCTGCCCGGGGGCAACATGGATCTGTTGCTGAGCAGCATCCGGGAGCAACTCTTTTCATTGCCGGAGGAAACGATGGTGTACTCGGGACATGGTCCGGCTACCACCATTGGTTCCGAGAAATCATCCAACCCCTTCGTTCGCATCGGATCGAATTAAGCCGCCGGGTTTCTTTCTTGTTGAATTTCCCGCCAGCCATAGGCTAAAAATCCCCCCAGAAAAAGGGTGGCAATGACCCCATTCATCCAGCCTACCTGCATTGTATCGGCTATCCATCGATGAAGGACCACCAAGAGGATGCTGACGACCAGATAGCTCAGGATCTTTTTTAGCGGATAGGGTACGGGATAGAATTTTTGTCCCCCAACATAACTCAGCACCATCATCACGAAATAACAACTCACCGTACCGAGGGCAGCACCCAGGTAGTGAAGGGTGGGGATGAGCCAGATGTTCAAGCCGATCGTGATCAGGGCCCCGATCAGTGTGATCCAGGCACCCCAGCGATTGCGGTCGGTCAGCTTATACCAAATGCTCAGGTTATAATAGATCCCAAGAAAAACATTGCCCATGGCAAAAATCGGAACAACGTACAAACCCTCCGTCCACTCCCCCCGGTCGATCGTCTCAAAAAACCATCCCACCACATCTATGTATAAACTGATCAGGAGAAACAAGCTGCAGGCGGCCAGCACGAAATACCGCATGATGCGGGCATAGGTTCTGGGGGCATCGGCTTCGCTGCTCTCCCGAAAGAAAAACGGTTCAGCCGCCAGCCGAAACGCCTGGATGGCGATGGTGATGGCGACCGACAATCGAATGATGTTCCCGAATACACCCAATTCATGTCGGGCTTGCTCGGTCGGCAGGTCGACCACGTGCTGATAGATCAGTCGACTCATCATATCGTTGGCGATGCCGCCCATGCCCACCCAGATCAACGGCATACTATAGCGCATCACCTTTTTCCAAAGGGTTGGATCGATCGAGGCTTTCCATTCCCGGAATTGATCGGTGAGCAGCAGTAAGGTTACTCCGCTGCCGAGGGCATTACCGATCAGGTAGTATACGATCCCGCTTTCTTCATTCGGATGAATTTTTTGGATCCAGCCGATCGTGTCCAGTTCCCCAAACTTCGGCAGCACACCTAAAAAGAGCAGTACCACTCCCACATTGATGAGGATTCCGGTCAGCCGCGCAAAGGCGTAGCGGCGGGGACGATTCTCCAGCCGAAGCCGCGCAAAGGCCAAGGCGGAGAGGGTGTCAAGGGCCAGGATCAAGATCATCCATCGGATATATTCCGGATGTGCCAACATTCCGAGCAACGAGGCCAGGGGCGTGGTGGTGAGCCAAAGTCCGATACAGAGGAAGAACGTGCTGATGAATAAGGACGTGGAGAGCGTGTTGTAGAGCGTTGCCCGATCCGTTTGTTGGGCGAAGCGGAAATAGGCCGTTTCCAATCCGTAAGTGAACAGGATGTTCAAAAAAGGGATCAGCGCATAGAGTTGGGTGAGATCGGCCGTGGTGGCGGGCTGCGCAAAGACGAGGGGCAACGAGAGGTTCATCAGGTAGCCGAGAAATCGGCTCGCGATGGTGGGGAGGCCGTACCAGAGGGTTTGTCCGGCCAGTTTCTTCACTCGGCTCAAGGAAAACGGTTTACACAAATGTAGGTCAAAGAAAGTTGAGGCGCGGAGCGTTGAACGTTGCGTTCGATATGAACATACTCCATGCCCCTCCCTTCAGCATTTCGGATGGGATTGTTATATTTGGAAAAACAAACTTTTATGCGTCTTTATAGCTTATTGTTCTTTTGTTTTTTCGCTGTCATGAACGTGCTGGCTCAACCGTATGAGGGCAAGGTGGAATACGACAAAAAGCGACAGGATGCCTTCCTCTGCGATTACGCGGCCTCTCCCGAGGCAGTAGAGTTAGCTGTTGTGAAGTACTTTCAGAACCTGGGCTACAAGCCGGTGGAGGAAAAAGGGATTTTCAACAAGGATAAAGGATTCAAGATCTTCAAGGACGCCTTTGTTACGGAACTCAACAAAGACAAGTTCGATTATTTGGTCAAGGTCGAGGGCCGCACCAAAAAATCGGCCGAATCGGCTACGCTGAGCTTTGTCATCATGAAAAGTTCCTTGAACCAGAAGACCGACATGAAGGAAGAGGAGATCAAAAAAGTGAAACGTTTTCTATCCTCCCTCGAGCCCTCGGTGCAAAAAGAGTATCTCGAATTGCAAATTCAGGCGCAGGACGCGGAGGTGACGAAGGCGCAGAAAAAATTATCTACGTTAAAGGCTGAGCAGATCGACCTGGAGAAAAAATTACAGACCAATCTCGCTACCCAGCAAGACACCGACAAAGAGATCGCCGCCAAGCAGTTGGCCCTGGACACATTAAAGGCCAAGCGCGCTCAATAACGATCAATTCGGGCGGGCCAGTCGTTGCTCCTGCAAAAAACTGGAATCCGTCAGGCATTTGAGGAATTGCATCAGGTTGTATTCTTCCGCATCACTCATGGTGAGTCCGTTTTGCAGCGCTGGATCCAGGGTAGTGGACCGTTGTATCCCGTACCGGTAATGGCGGATGACCTGTTGAACGGTAGCAAACCGTCCGTCGTGCATATAGTTTGCCGATGCCGACACGTTGCGTAAACTCGGTACCTTGAATTTCATGGAATCGCTGACGATTCGGGTGACCTGAAATCGTCCCAGATCCCGGAGCGATGGATCGATCGGCAGTCCCACGTTACGAAAACTATGATCCGTGAACAAGGGTTCGGTGTGGCAGCTCGCACACTGACGTTGAAACACCTGATACCCGGCCTGTTCATAGGAATCGAATTGCGCCCGGCCTTGTTTGACCCGGTCGTATCGGCTGTTGGCCGAAATAAAGGTGGCGGTGAACTGGCTGAGGGCATTGGTTACTAATTCGGGTCGGATGAACCAGGTGCCGTATACTTTTTTGAACGATTCCCGATAGCTCGCATCACTTTGTAGGTACTCCTTGATCCGCTCAAAATCCATTCCCATTTCCGTAGATCCTGTCAGGGGTTGAACCGCCTCTTCCGTCAGGCTGCGATAGGCACCATCCCAGTGAAAACTTTTCTGCCAAAGCAAATTGAACAGCGGCGGTGCATTTCGTAAGGTATGGGAGTTGAACACCCCGTGGCTTCGATCGTGTTCAAACGTTCCAAACGCGGCCCGTTGTTCGTGGCAGGTGCCACAGGATACGGATACATCGGCCGACAATTGCTTGTCATAAAAAAGACGACGTCCCAGCGCGATCCCTTCGACGGTGAGGTCGAGATTGGAGAGGGATTGTTCCATGGCCGGAAACCCCTCGGGTACGCGCAAGGTAACCGGATGCAGTCGGGTCGATTCTTTGCGGCAGCCCGTACCCCCCCATAGCACCAGAGAGCCGATCAGTAGCAGATAAACGCTTCGCTTCATTCGGAATCGGGTCTGTATTTTTTTCGATTCATTTTTCGCTCCGATTGAATCCTCTTCTGCTGTATCCTTTTTGCTCGGGAGGCCAGGCTCACCTGCGTGGTGATGCGGGGTCGTTTTTTTTCCAGGGCCCGCTGCACCAGTCGACTGAGCACCTCAATGGCTTCCTCTTTGTTGGCCTGCTGCGACCGGTGAACCTGCGATTTTACCTGCAACTCTCCCTCCGAATTGATCCGATTACCGAGTTTTTCCAGCAGCAATGCACGCTGCTCTTCCGTAAACAAACTCTCCGCTTCGATATTCAAGGAAGCGATCACAGCCGTTTCCACCTTGTTGACGTTTTGCCCCCCTTTTCCCCCGCTACGGGTGGTCTGAAATCGAATGTGTGGAAGAAGGCTTGCGGTTTGCATGGCAGGGATGGGTCCGATCGGTACCTTTATTCCTCAAAGTTACATCCTTCATGCGCGCCTTGATCCAACGAGTCAGTCAGGCCACCGTCCGCGTCAACGGAACCGTCAGCGGGTCTATCCAAAAAGGATTTCTCGTTTTCCTGGGGATCGAGGAGTCTGATACGGAGGAGGAGCTGTGTTGGCTTAGCCGAAAGATCGTGGCGCTTCGGTTGTTTGACGACGATCAGGGGTTGATGAATCTGGCGTTGACTGACGTGGGCGGAGATATCTTGCTGGTGAGCCAGTTCACGCTCCATGCCGCCACCAAAAAAGGCAACCGACCCTCTTTCATCCGGGCCGCCCGCCCCGAACTTGCCCAGCCCCTTTATGAAAAAATGATCCGTCAACTTGCGGCCGACCTGGGCAAGCCGATCGCCACCGGTGTTTTCGGTGCCAGCATGGAAGTAGAGTTGGTAAATGATGGTCCGGTGACCATTTGGATCGATACCCAAAACAAAGAATAAAATATGACGATCGAGCAAGCGCAACAGCAGGTGGACCAATGGATAAAAACCGTCGGTGTCCGTTATTTCAGTGAACTGACCAACACGGCCATCCTCACCGAGGAAGTAGGCGAACTGGCCCGCCTCATGGCCCGGCAGTATGGCGACCAAAGTTTCAAACAAGGTGAATCACCCGATTCGCTGCCCGATGAGATAGCCGATGTTTTATGGGTCCTGCTCTGTATCGCCAATCAAACCGGTGTTGACCTGACAGCCGCCTTTGAAAAAAATCTGCAAAAGAAAACACAGCGCGATGCCGATCGCCACCGCGATAACCCCAAGCTGGCCTGAATCAACTTATCTTTGCGCCCATGGCCAACGAGACCAATCAACTGCCCGCCATCATCGCCCATTGCAAGGAATATGGATTCATTTTCCCCAGCAGTGAGATCTATGACGGCCTGCAAGCCGTATACGATTACGGACAGATGGGAAGCGAACTGAAAAAGAACATCAAGGACCATTGGTGGCGCAGCATGACGCAGCTGCAGGATAATATCGTCGGACTGGACGCCGCCATCTTCATGCACCCCACCACCTGGAAGGCCAGCGGACACATCGATAATTTCAACGACCCGATGATCGACAACAAGGACAGCCATAAACGCTACCGCGTCGATCATCTCCTGGAGGGACAAGCCGAGCAATGGAAAGCAGCCGGAAAGGAGAAAGAGGCCGAGCAGTTGCTGGAGCAGATGGAGGCATTGTTGGCCAAAGATGATTTCGGCGGACTGAAATCACTCATCGAATCCCATAAGATCTCCTGTTCCATCAGTGGTACCTGTAATTGGACCGACATCCGCCAGTTCAATCTCATGTTCGCCACCGAATTCGGTTCAACGGACGGCGAAGACAACCGCGTGTACCTGCGGCCGGAAACCGCTCAAGGGATCTTTGTCAATTTTCTCAATGTGCAAAAGACCGGCCGGATGAAAGTTCCTTTTGGGATCGCACAGGTCGGAAAGGCGTTTCGCAACGAGATTGTAGCCCGGCAATTCATTTTTCGGATGCGCGAGTTCGAGCAAATGGAAATGCAATTCTTCGTTCGGCCCGGTTCGCAAAAAGAATGGTACGAGTATTGGAAGGCCGAGCGCATGAAATGGCATCTCGCCTTGGGCATGCCCGTCGAAAAATATCGCTACCACGATCACGTCAAGCTGGCCCATTATGCCGATGCGGCCTGCGACATCGAGTTTGCCTTTCCAATGGGATTCAAAGAACTGGAAGGAATACATAGCCGCACCGATTTTGATCTCAAGCAACACCAGGAATACAGCAAGAAAAAGCAACAGTATTTCGACAACGACCTTGATCCGGCCACGGGTAAGCCCTATGGCAATTATATTCCGTATGTGATCGAGACCTCGATCGGACTCGATCGGATGTTCCTCGCCGTGATCAGTCAGGCGTATGAGGAGCAAGATCTCAGTACGGCCGATAAGACCGACAGTCGCGTCGTCTTGAAATTACCGCCTGTATTGGCCCCGATCAAAATGGCCGTGTTGCCGCTGAATAAAAAAGACGGATTGCCCGAGATCGCCGAGTCGATCCTGGCCGAATGCCGACCGCATTTCCGTTGCTTCTACGAGGAGAAGGATTCGATCGGGAAAAGATATCGACGTATGGATGCGCTGGGTACGCCTTTCTGTGTCACGGTCGATTATCAGACCAAAGAAGATAATACCGTTACCATCCGAAACCGCGATTCGATGGAGCAGGAGCGTATTCCGATCGCTGACTTGCGATCCATCGTGCAGCAATCGTTGTCGATCTGATCACCCGTACAATTCCAGGTGAACTGATTTTTTATCGTATCCAAGCTGAACGATGCGCTGTTTGGCCTCGTCGATCATGTTGCGCCATCCGCATAAATAAAAGTAGGCAGGCTTGACGATGGACTGATTCGAATCTTCCGGGGAAGGGACCATGTTTTGCTTGCACAGATCCTCGTAGGCCTGATGCACATATCCTTTTCGGGTTTGGGCGTCTTCCCGGGCGATGTCTTCCCGTGAATAGGTAGTGATATAATGAAAGCTGGGTACGCGGCTGGCGAGTTCTTTTAATTCGGCGGCATACAGGGCATCCTCGAATTTTCGGCAACCGAAGATCAGGTAGATATTTTGATAGGGGATTTGTTGGTTGATCAAGTGGTGCGACATGGAACGGAACGGGGCAATGCCCGTGCCGGTACAGATGAGAAACAGGTCGCGGTCGATCGGGTCGGGTAAGGTAAATACGCCTTGGGGGCCGCGCAGCGTCAGTGTCGTCCCTACTTGCACGTTTTGGAATAGCCAAGTGGTGCCCGCGCCGCCGTCCAGCAGTACGATCACCAGCTCAAATACGTTGGTGCCATCGGGCCAGCTGGCGATCGAATAGCTGCGCCAGCGTTTATTGGGTTTTTCGTGGATGGGGAGATCGAGCGTAACGAACTGACCGGGCTCAAAATCGAATGTATCCAGTTCGTCCACCCGGATCCAGAAACGACGGGTGTTGGCCGTTTCGTTCTCCAGTCGAATGACCGTTCCGGTCCGCCAGGGTTGAGGAGGCATGGGACTTGCTTTACAGAAAGATACGACGAAACAAAATAGCAGGTTCACGCCGGCTCGCGCCCGTGGGTTCGTATCTTTGCGGCGCTCATGGCGCTGGCTGAACTTGTGAATCGATACGCGGCGCACCCCCGGTTAAAAGAATTGGGGGCCGGGATCTCTTTGCCACTACCTGGCCGGATCCGGTTGGCCGGACTCCAAGGCAGTACCTCCACTTTTTTACTGGCGGCTATTTATCAGGAGGCAGCCTTCTCCCGTTTCAATCATGTCGTGGTGCTGGATTCTCCGGAGTCGGCCGCCTATTTTCACAATGCGATGGAGAGCCTGACCGGGGCATTGGACTTATTTTATTTTCCTGCTTCGTATCGATCGCCTCGTGATTTCATCCGACTCAGCTCCTCACACGTCATGTTACGCACCGAGGCCTTGATGCGATGGAGCAAGGGTGGCAATCGGAAGATACTCGTCACCTATGCGCAGGCCCTGTTGGAGAAGGTGGAGTCGCCCTCGATGTATGCCGATCATGTCATCTCCATCAAGACCGGCGACACCTTGGATGTGCCCGGCTTGTTGCAGCAATTGGACAAGCATCAATTTTCCCGAACGGATTTTGTGTACGAGCCCGGGCAATTCGCCATCCGAGGAGGAATACTCGATATCTATTCTTTCGGGAACGACAAGCCCTACCGGATCGAATTGTTCGGTTCGGAGGTGGATTCTATACGGATCGTGGATCCGGAGACGCAGCTCAGTGAGCGAAAGATCCTGCAGGTGAGCATCATTCCGCACGTGGAAGCACTGGCTTCCGATGCCCCGCAGCTGTCATTGTTTGAGTTCCTTCCCGCCAATACGATCTTATGGTTGGAAGAGGAGACCACTTCGGTCGAACAAGCCAAGGAATGGTTGCTCGATCTGGAAGCGTATCTCGAACGGGCGCAGCCGGTTGAATCGGCCGAAGAAGAGGAAAAAGGGATGGTGCGTCTTCCCCGCAAGACTGACCTGCTGACGATCGGAGAGTTGGAGGCGGGACTTACCCGCTTTCATCGCTTGGGATTTGGTCACGCGGCCCCTGCCGGCGATTCAGAATTGATTTTTTCGACCCGGGCGCAGCCGGCGTTCAATCGACAATTTGAGTTGTTGTTGCATGACCTCAAGGCACACGCCGCACAGGGATATTCCGTTTGTATCGCTTCCGAGAATCCTCGTCAGCTCGAGCGCCTCCAGCAGATCTTTGACGACCTGCAGGCGGAATTGGTTTTCGAGCCGCTTCAGGCATCGGTCCACCAGGGCTTCATCGATACCGACCTCAAGATCCTTTGTTATACCGATCATCAGATCTTTCAACGATACCACAAATACAAGGTCAAGCAAGCTTACAATAAGAACAAGGCGCTCACCATCCGTACGCTGCGCGATTTGCAGCCGGGCGATTATGTGACGCACATCGATCATGGCGTGGGTGTATTCAGTGGCTTACAAAAGATCGATGTGAATGGCCGCCTGCAAGAGGCGGTGCGGTTGATCTATAAGGACTCCGATATTCTTTATGTCAACATAAACAGTCTTCACAAGATCGCTAAGTTCACCGGGAAGGAGGGCACGATGCCGAAGATCAATAAGCTCGGTTCAGATGCGTGGAGTCGGCTGAAGGAAAAGACCAAGGCCAAGGTCAAAGAGATCGCCTTCGATCTGATCACGCTCTATGCCAAGCGAAAGGCGATGAGCGGATTCATGCATGCACCCGATAATTATTTACAGACAGAGTTGGAGTCTTCTTTCATGTATGAGGACACACCGGACCAGAGCAAAGCCACGGCGGATGTTAAAAAAGACATGGAGTCGGCTTCGCCGATGGATCGGTTGATCTGCGGCGATGTGGGATTTGGGAAGAC
>SXXL01000042.1 GCA_005789565.1 Bacteroidota bacterium
CCTTCACCCTTCACCCTTCACCCTTCATCCTTCATCTTCCCTAAGTCATCTACTTACACAATCTTGGTCACCCCAGCCATGGATGCGCACGAATAGTTTCGTCGCATGAAAACCATCATTATTGCGACCGATTTTTCGACGGTTGCGCACAATGCCATGAATTATGGGGTGGATCTAGCTATGTCCATCGGCCACAGTATTACCATTGTACATGTTTATCAGGTGCCGGTGGCCTTAGCGGATGGTCCGCTAGTCATGGTCTCGCTCGACGACCTCCGCCAAGCGGCCGAAAAACAACTGGAACAGCTCAAGGCCGATCTTCGGCATGTACACGGAAAGGAATTGAAAATCTATTCCGAGGCTATTCTGGGCAACGTGGTAGAGGAAGTACAGAAGCTGGCAGAGAAGTTGGATCCGTTTGCTATTGTGATGGGGGCTACCGGCCTGACCGGTGCGCAACGCGTATTGTTCGGCAGTACGACCTTATTGGCGGTTAAAAAACTCAAGTATCCGGTAATCGTAGTGCCGGAGGGAAGGTCGTTTGGACACGGCATCAAAAAGATCGGACTTGCCTGTGATTTCCGGGAGGTGGTCGATACTATGCCCACTCGCTTCATTCAGGAATTTCAAAAAACCTTTCAGGCCGAATTACACGTGATCAATGTCGATTTTGAGAATCGGGAATTTCGGGCCGATACGCCGGAACAATCGCTAATGCTACACACCTTATTAGAAAGTAGTAAACCGGTTTACCACTTTATTGAAGAAGACGATATCGAAGCCGGGCTGAACCGCTTTGCGGAAGAGAACAACCTGGACCTCCTGATCACCATTCCCAAAAAGCATCGCTTTCTCGAGGCGATCTTCAAACGCAGCTCCACCAAAAAGATCCTAAAGGAAGCAAGAGTGCCTGTGGTGGGAATACATTGAAGGGTGAAGGGTGAAGGGTGAATGATGAAGGGTGAAGGGTGAAGGAGTTGAGAGTTGAGTGTTTAGGGTTGAGAAGAACGCGGTCAGCGGACAATCACTTCTTCCAATAACTACTCACTCGCAACCGTACATTCTCCCGCACGTTCAAATAATACAAATTGATATCGCCGGCGTGGTAATTGGAGGTGCGGTAAAGGAAGCTCCAGGGGAAGCGGGGTTTTTTGGTGAAGACGTAACCGCCATTGATCTGGGCGTCGGTGGTTTTCTTATATACCTTATTGTATTTATAGAGTACGCTTCCTAAGTTTTGTTCGCGGGAGACAAAAGTGTTGTCGGTGGTCCAGCTCAGCGGATTGGTGACCCCGATGATGGTGCCGGTTTCTTTTACCTTATTCGGGGGTTGGAATCCTTCCTTGAAGGTGCGCCAGCTACAGAAGCAGCTGGTTTGAGTGGGGGTGGTGCAGAGCGGAATGGTGGTGTATTCATTGGTGCGAATGGGCCAACCGATCACATAAGCCGCTACGAGTTTGGCTTGCAGGGGTTTTCCGTCGAAGAATTCTTTTAATAGCAGCGAGGCCATGAGGGCACCTTGGCTATGCCCGGCGATGATGATGGGGCGGCTGTTGTTTTCTTTTTCGAGGTAATACTGAAAAGCGGCGCGAACATCCGAATAGGCGAGTTCAAATACTTGTCGGACTTGAGCCGTATCGGGCACGTAGAATTGTTGAATATGTCCCTGCCGATAGCGCGGTGCAAACACGCGGGCGGAGGCGTTGAATACGCTGGCCTGATAGAGCATCGCCGAGTAGTCGGTCTTGGCATTCAGGTAGGCGTCGTTGAGGTCGCCGTTGAGCTGACCGGCCGTTTCTTTACTGGTATGCGTGGTAGGGTGTATATAGAATACGTCTACTGGTTGGTCGGTGGTTTCCGATCGCAGGGGTTTGGGGACGCTGTCGGAAGGGTCCCATTTAGCGGGGTGGGCAGCCCAAGAGGACAAATCACCGTAGTTGGGGCGGCCGTCTGCACTGACCGGACCGTATTTTTTGGACAGGGGCAGGTATTTATCTGAGCACCCGGAAATGATTGAAATCAGGGATAAAACGGCCCAAAAAGACTTGTTTTTTATCATAATCAGGCAAAAATCGGGTTATTTTTCGATAACCTGAGAAAAACTATTGTAGTAGCGTGAACGGCAAAAAATATTTTTAGTACTTTGTATTGCATAGTACTAAATAGTTATTATGTTTGCATTTGAAACAGTGTTCAGATGAATATAGAAAATACGCAGAGTCAGATGCGAAAGGGGATTTTGGAGTACTGCATTTTGGCGGTGATCCGGCGGGGCGAGGCGTATCCGAGTGATTTGATCGCGGAGTTGAAGGGGGCGGGGTTACCGATTTTGGAGGGCACCTTATATCCGTTGTTGACGCGGTTGAAGAATGCGGGATTGTTATCGTATCGCTGGGTGGAGAGCGTGTCGGGCCCGCCTCGTAAATATTTTTCGTTGACGGAGTCTGGTCACGCAACGTATGCGGAGTTGGAGCGGACGTGGAAAGAGTTATCGGATGCGGTTGCGGTGATCACGGATCCCCAGCGGTCGTCTCATCACATATAATTATATAAACAATAAAAACCCTCACATGAGAAAGCATCTCTTTTTTTTGATCGGCGGCTTGTTCGCGGTCTTATTTGCCTCGGCACAATCGGATACGGTTCGTATGGATCGTTTGCAGTTGGTCTTTCCGGGTAAGGCGCAGGTGGACGAGCAGGGCAACAACAAGCGCTTTCAATTGCGGTTGGCGGACAGCTCTGCCAATTTTATGATGGTATCGGTCGACATGACGGCTATGGGCATGGACGAATCGATGGTCGTGATGATGCAGGCCTCCCCGGAATTCTGGGAGCAGACGCGCGAGGGCATGGTGGGTCAGATGGGTGGCGATGCCAAGCTGATCAAGGATGAGATGTTGGATTGGAATGGTACCAAGATGATGCAATTGCAGTTGGAGCGTCCGTCAAAAGAGGGAGGGGTTAACAGACTCATCGTTCGCATGTTCTTTTTGGGCACCAACATGATCCAGTATGGTCACACCAACCGGAATGATAAAGCAGATGCCGCCATACGGGAGGCGTTTCTTTCTTCTTTACAGATCAAATAATAAAGATTGAAATTTCGAATATGAAAAAGATATTACAGATCAACCTGAGTGGTCGTGCGATCTCGATCGAGGAGTCGGCCTATCAAACCTTGCAAGACTACCTGGTTCAATTGCGGACCTATTTTGCAACGGAGGAAAGCCGCGAGGAGATCCTCAACGACATTGAGGGACGTATTTCCGAGTTGTTGTTTGAAAAACTGCAGCGGGGAGCCGATCGCATCACAGACAAGGAGGTGGACGAAGTGATCGCTTCGATCGGTCGACCTGAGGATTTTGACCAAGCGCCGGAGGGAAAATCCACTGCGTCGTCTACGGCTTCTTCCTCGTATCGGCCCAAGCGGTTGTATCGGGATGCGGATGATAAAGTGTTGGGCGGTGTTTGTAGCGGCATCGCTTCGTACTTGGGTATTGATCCGACCATTGTTCGGTTGTTGTTTGCGATCATCACGTTTGGCGGATTTGGGACTGGATTTTTGATCTACATCGTATTGTGGATTGTGTTGCCGAAGCGGGCGTTGCGGGGACAACTCGCGCGTCGCTTGTATCGCAATCCTGAGGATCGGGTGTTGGGTGGTGTGGCCGGCGGATTGGCAGCCTATTTTCAGGCACCGGTCCGCAATGTGCGCTTGATCTTTGCAGCGCCTATTCTAATCAATGCGATCTTGAGCATACTGGGTATCATCGATGATTCGATCTTCGTCAGCATTGGTTTTGGAAGTTTGACGGGAACGTTTGTGTTGGCGTATATCATTCTGTGGATCATTTTGCCGGAGGCGGTCACG
Source organism: Bacteroidota bacterium (assembly GCA_005789565.1). Taxonomy (GTDB): domain Bacteria; phylum Bacteroidota; class Bacteroidia; order Chitinophagales; family Chitinophagaceae; genus JJ008. Next base: position 3,872 of record SXXL01000042.1, read on the forward strand.
ACTTATCAGAAAATGGAGATGCGGGGGGAGAAGGTGGATCTGGACCGCATCCGTCAGCGTGTCAAGGAGGGGGCCGATCGCTTGGAGGATCGGATGAAATCCTGGGGGGAGGAGGTAGAGACGTCTGCCAAAGAATTGTCGGCTAAGTTTTCCGAAGTGACTCGAAAGCGTTCGGGGGTGTTGTATACCATCGGATCCATCATCCGCTTCATCATCTATTTGTTCTTGGGAACGATTGCCTTTGCCTTTTTGGTGGCTTCTGTAGCAATCTTATTTGCTGGTTTGGTGACCTGGCCGGCGCAGCAATTTATCTGGAGCAGCCCAGCGCAGCAATGGGGTTTTTGGACGATGATCTTTTTCTTCCTTTTTCTTCCGTTTTTATTTGAACTCATCTTCATTATTCGCCGATTGTTTCGGGTGCGTCGTTCGTCGCCGGCCTTGCGTTGGAGTTTTGGGATCGTATGGACCATCGGATGGATCGCCTTGTTTTGGGTGGGGGTGAGTTTGCTTCGTGACTTTCAGCATAAGGAACGATTCAGCGAGGAGGTGGTTCTTCCCCGGGCGAATGCAACGACCATGTTATTGGATCAAACGGCTCCGCCTTTTGAGTACACCGGAACCTGGCAGTGGATCAATGGTGATCCGAAGGGGTTTGATATCACCCGTGATTCTTTGAAGATCCCGGCGGTGGGTTTGCGGGTGGAGTTGAGTCCCGATTCCTTTTATCATGCTCGTTTGTTGAAATATGCCTGGGGGCGTACGTCTGATGAGGCAAGGGATCGTCTGTCCAAAATCGAGTATGCGGTACAGGCACGTGACAGTGTGATCGATTTGCTACCGGGATTTGGTGTGGGCATCGCTGATAAATACCGGGGGCAGCACGTGGTGGTTACCTTATTGGTGCCGAAGGGGAAATCGGTTCAATTCTCGAAGCGGATATTGGACGATCACCGTTGGTTGTCGATGCGGGATGTGGCGGAGTCGGGTCGTCCGGGCTCAGACGACGGTGTATACGAGGCCGATCTGGATCATTTTCGTCCCGGGGTTACGTATACCATGCAAGCGGATGGGGAGTTGTATGGTCCTGATGGAACGCGTGCCCGGTAGGCAAGCCGGCTTTCCGTTACCTTTGCGGTCAATAAAGCCGTATGAGCATCAAGAATACTCCCTTTAACGACAAGCACCTTGCCTTGGGCGCCAAGATGGCACCTTTTGCCGGATATAATATGCCCATTTCCTACACGGGTATCAACGACGAGCATTTGGCGGTTCGCCGCAATGCCGGGGTCTTTGATGTGAGTCACATGGGGGAGTTCGTCTTAAAAGGTCCCAAGGCGTTGGACTTGATCCAGTTCGTCACCAGCAACGACGCCTCCAAATTGAAAAAGGGGATGGCTCAATACAGTTGTTTTCCCAATGATATCGGTGGTATCGTAGATGATCTGTTGGTGTATTGCCTGGAGGAGAACAGCGCGTACATGTTGGTGGTGAATGCTTCCAACATCGAGAAGGATTGGAATTGGATCCAGTCGCACAACCGCGATCACGTCGAGATGCATAACATCTCCGATAAAACGGCGTTGTTGGCGGTGCAGGGACCCAACGCCACCAAGATGTTGCAACCGCTCACGGAGATGGACATCCTCAATCTGAAATATTATACGTTCGTCAAAGGAACATTTGCCGGGGTCGATAATGTCTTGATCAGTGCCACGGGTTATACCGGTGCCGGCGGGGTGGAGATCTATTTTGATCCCACCGAGGGGGCGGCGGATAAGATCTGGGAGGCAATTTTCGAGATCGGAGGGCCACAGGGATTGAAGCCGATCGGATTGGGTGCTCGTGATACGCTGCGCCTGGAAATGGGCTTTAGCCTTTATGGAAACGATATCGACGATACCACTTCTCCATTAGAGGCCGGGTTGGGCTGGATCACCAAATTGAATAAGGAAACCTTTCTCTCGCATGATTTTCTGGAATCCCAAAAGCAGCGGGGGGTTAGCCGTAAGCTGGTGGGATTGGAGATGATCGACAAAGGCATACCTCGGAACGGCTATGTGATCGCGGATTTGGAAGGAAATCCGATCGGGCATGTAACCTCCGGTACGCAATCGCCCAGCTTGGGCAAGGCCATTGGCATGGGGTATGTCAAACCCGAGTGGGCGGCCATCGATACACCGGTGACCATTATCGTCCGGGATAAACCCTTGCAGGCGCGGGTGGCCAAGATCCCGTTCCAGTAAAACGCGGGCTTCGGTTTCTTACATTTGCCGAGGTATGCCCACCATTCACCTCACCACTTTCATTGCTCAATCGGCCGATGTCGTATTCGATCTTGCGCGACATGTGGGGTTGCAGCGCGATGCACTCTCGTCCTATCGGCAACAGGCCGTGGCCGGAACGCGTTTCGGATTGCTGGAGTCGGGCGAGACGATCACGTGGCGGGCGCATCATTTTTTCAGCGACCGACTGATCCGTTTCAAGGTGTTGGATATGATTCCCGGAGATCGCCTCATTTTGGAGCAGATGATGGGACCTTTTCATTCCTTTCGGGAGGAGCGGTATGTGAAGTCCTGTGAAAACGGCTCGATCCTGATCGATCTGGTGCACTATGAATGGAAGCAAGGTCGGTTGGGCCGGGTGGCGGACCGGCTGTACCTGGGAAGTTATCTCGAAAAAATATTGAACCTTCACATCGACGCCATTCGGAAATCAGCCGAAAGCAAGCGATGGCAAACCTATTTGATGAAATGAGTCAGTCTAAACCTTCTCTGCATACTTGTTTATCTCCGGCCTTGTTGCACTTATACGACTTGTCGAACAGTGTGATGGTGATCATTGATGTTTTTCGGGCCACCTCTACCATTGCTTCCGCGTTGCACAACGGCGCGAGGTCCGTGATTCCCGTCGATTCCGTCCCCAAGGCCATCGAGATCAGCAAAAGCATTGACGGGATCGCGGCCGGTGAGCGGGATGGTATGATCGCCGAGGGGCTGCAGCACGGCAATTCTCCCCTCGAGTATACGCGTGATTTCATCGGCGGGCGTACACTGGTACTGACAACCACCAATGGCACGCGGCTTTTGCAGATGGCTCTCGACCGTCATGCCGATACCATTATCAGCGGGTCTTTTCCCAACCTCTCCAAGGTCTGTGATTACCTGTTGGCCTCTGGTAAGTCGGTGATCCTGGGTTGTGCGGGCTGGAAGGATCGTTTCAATCTGGAGGATACCTTATTTGCGGGAGCCGTGATCGATCGGCTCGAGCAACACGTCACGATCCATTGTGATTCGTCGCGCATGGCGGTGGATCAATATCGTCGGCAACAAGCGGATCTGATCGGTTTTGCCCCTCAGCTCACGCATTACCACCGGTTGGTGAATCGGTTCGGACTGATCAAAGACATCGAGTTCTGCCTGACCGTAGACGCTGCTCCGGTTTTACCGGTGTACCGGGATGGGCGCTTGGTGGCGGACGTCCACGCAGCGGACAATCCCTTCGGTAAATAACTTCCTGCCAATTTCCTTCGTAATCTGACAATCTTTCGCATACCTTTGCCGGTTACTCCAATCGACTCAGGGGTGACGTTAAAATCGCAATACCCCTTGGCCTTACCCCACCTGCTCAAACCCATTTACACGTTAGGCACTGACGAGACCATTCGTCGAGGCAAAAAGATCCATGCCATCGGGTACGCGGAATTGGCCGATTACGACGACTTGTTTGCCACGGCGGTGTTTCGGGTGAAGGACGATAATTATGCGACATCCTACAAAGTTCACATCCAGCAATTCAAGGAGCCCTCGACTATTACGTTGCGTTGTACTTGTCCCTATAACATCGGCGATATCTGTCGCCATGAGGTAGCGGCCCTGCTGCAGTTACAGGAAATGTTGGACCGAGGGCAGTTGCGCACCGGGCATGCCACGTTCGATCAGCGCCACACGGTCGCTAAGATGAAGCAGATCGAGCTGAAGACCTTGCGGATGTTGAGTGGTCCCGATATCTTTTCGGCCGCGGAGAATTTTCTTCGGACGCAGAAGGCTAAGATCGAGTATGCTGAGAATGAGGTGATAAGGGCGAATGTGACGCTTGAGGGTCAGACTTATTTGGTCATGATCAAGAAGAACGAGGAGCGACATTTTGATACGAGCTGCGATTATGTGGATGAGCGCCACGCACTTTGTCTGCCGAAAGTCATCGTGTTCCTCCAACTCCTTCACACGTATGGAGCCAATTATTTTGACAGTATTCGAAACTGGGACAAGGAGAAGAACAAACTTCTGGAGGCCTACGGCTATTCCTTGAAAGATGACCTGACCGGTAAATTTGAATTTTCCTACAAGGATGGAAAGCCATTCCTGCGCGTACTGGATGCATCGATCAAGCGGGTGACCCCGTTGGTTACCACGCCTCGTCCCAGTGTACTCCAGCCCAAGCCTGTTATGCCGGTAGCGGTGGTGGCGGACGAGGAGCAACCGCAACCGGCCCTGATTCATGCCAAGCGGGTGGGGGTCGTGTTCGTCTTTCAAAAGAAGAGCTATCCGTATTTCAGCGTGGAGGCGGTACTGGGTGAGCCCAACGCTTCCGGCAGCGGGTTTGCCGGCAAGGTGGAGAAGCTCGACATCACCCGACATGTTTCGGGCATCGATATTTCCGAGGAGGATCAGGAATGGATCGGTTTACTGCGAAAGATGCAGGCACCGGAGATCAACAAATATGTAAGCCGAAACTCTCCTTTCTCCGGCATTTGGGAGAACATCGTTCAGTCGGCGGATGAGGAGTTACCGGAAGACACCCGTGACCTGATCACGGAGTATCTCCTGCCCAAATTGAAGAAACTATTTTCTGAGTTGGATGCGGGCTGGGCCTATTGTCTGCCACCGGGCAAGCCTTTTACGACGGCGAACCTGCAGCCTTTGCAATTGGAGTCACAACCGGCTCAATTGTTGCTTTCGGTCAAGAAAAAAAGTAGTTATCAGGTGACCGGTCGCATGAAATCCGGGGTGAGTGAGCTTCCGCTCAGCGATCAGGAATACGATACACCTTTATTCTTCGTTTACAACCATCAGGCTTGGTTATGGCCCGACAAGGATCGGATCCGGATGGTCGAGCGATTTCGTTCGGGCGGCAAGCAAACGATCACGGCCGGTGCCTGGCCGGATTACCTGAAAAATGAGTTGGTGCCGTTGGCCCGTCAGTATGCGATCCAATTCGAAAAGGGCATTATGCAGTCGGTGAAGGATGAGTCGCCGGCCCTCAGCCTCTATCTCGCCGAGCGAAATGATCACTTGGTATTTCAGCCACGCTTTGCTTATTTGGGGTACGAGGTAACGCCTTCGGACCGCGATGAGTTGATCGTGCCGCAAGGCGAGAAGGTGATGGTGATCCAGCGTCGGCGCGACAAGGAGCAGGTGTTCATCGATCGGATGCGGGCGTTGCATTCCGGTTTTGCCTACGACGAAGCCACGCATACACTTGCCCTGAAGGGTACGGAGATCCTGAAGAATAACTGGTTCTTTTTGTTCGTGGATGCGATGAAGGAGTTGAAGACGCCGGTGTATGGATTTGAATCGCTTCGGAATTTTCGTTTCAATACGGCCAAGCCGCAGACCCGGGTATTCATCAGCAGTCATACCGACTGGTTCGATGCCAAGGTCGATATATTATATGGCGATCAGCGGGTGACGGTTGCCGAGGTCAAGCGAGCCTTGGCGAATAATCAGTCCTTTGTACAACTCGACGACGGTACGCTGGGCATATTGCCCGATGAGTGGCTCAAGAAATATGCCTTGTTGTTTCGGGTGGGTGAGGGAAAGAACGATCAGCTTCGATTGTCGCGTTTTCACGTTTCGGTATTGGATGAATTGTACGCGCAGCGCGATGAATCGCAGCAGGAGATCGAGTTAGAGGAAAAATACGAGCGGATCCGAGATCAGCATCAGATCCAGTCGGTCGAACCCTCCGAAACCCTGATGCCCATCCTGCGGCCTTACCAAGTTTCCGGATTTCAGTGGCTGAATTATTTGCGGGAAGTAGGTTGGGGGGGCATTTTGGCGGATGATATGGGATTGGGTAAGACCGTTCAGGCCTTGTCGATGCTGGAGCATTTTCGTCGAACCGAAGGCAAGTTGCGGGCGCTGGTGGTTTGCCCAACTACCCTGATCTATAACTGGGAGAATGAGATTCGCAAATTCACGCCTACGCTCACCTATCGCATTCATCACGGCGCGGCACGGATCCGTCAGCCCGAATCCCTGGCCGAGCCCGAGATCCTGATTACCACCTATGGCACGTTGCGCAGCGACATCAAGATCCTGAGTGCGCTACCGTTGGATTACGTGCTGCTCGACGAATCGCAGGCCATCAAGAATCCGGCCAGCAAGGTGACGCGGGCGGCGGGATTGTTGCAGGCGAAATATCGACTTTGCATGAGTGGAACGCCGTTGCAGAACAATACGTTTGACATCTATGCGCAGATGCATTTTTTGAATCCCGGAATGTTGGGCACGATGGAGTTTTTCAAACAGGAGTTTGCCGTTCCCATCGATAAGATGGGCGAAGCCGACCGAAAGGAACATTTGCGCAAATTGTTGTATCCCTTCATTCTTCGTCGCACCAAAGAGCAAGTCGCCAAAGACCTTCCGGAGAAGCAGGAGATGATCCTCTATTGCGAGATGGAAGCGGAACAACGTTCGATCTACGATGCCTACCGCAACGATTATCGGAACCAGATCCTGGGCTCCATCGAAAGCATGGGTATCCAAAAATCACAACTGACCATTTTACAGGGCTTGATGAAACTCCGCCAGATCTGTGATTCCCCGGCCATCTTGAACGAAAAGGAAAAATTTGAGAATCACTCGATCAAGCTGGAAGAGCTGGCCCGGGAGTTGATGGAAGGGATTGGTAACCACAAAGCCCTGGTGTTCTCTCAATTTCTGGGGATGTTGGGGTTGATCCGGGACCGACTCAAGGAATTGAACGTTTCATATGAATATTTTGACGGCAGTACCACGGCACCCGATCGGGAAAAGGCCATTCGACGTTTTCAGGACGACGATTCGGTGCGGGTATTCCTGATTTCTTTGAAAGCCGGCGGGGTGGGATTAAACCTAACGGCAGCCGACTATGTCTATATCGTCGATCCGTGGTGGAACCCGGCCGTTGAGCAACAAGCCATCGACCGGACGCACCGGATCGGTCAGACTAAAAACATTTTCGCGTATCGAATGATCTGTAAAGACACGATTGAAGACAAGATCTTGCAGTTACAGGAAAAAAAGAGGGCACTCGCCCGCGATATCGTCTCCGACGAGACCGGATTTGTTAAATCCCTGACACGGGAAGATGTTGAATACCTGTTTAGTTGAGGGTTTAGAGAACAGGGTTTAGAGTTTAGAGGCTACGCTTGAATATTTCGTGATTTCTCTTATATGCTAAACCCTCAACCCTCAACCCTCAACCCTAAACCTCTTCAGGGTTCTTTTGTTAAAGTTCAAATGTGGCAAATGATAATTCCCCGGAATGCGTCTAACTTGCGGCCATCAAAACTATCTATGAGACTGATTTATAGCCTTTTTGCCTTGTTTTCTTTGTCCCTAAACCTCCAAGCGCAGAAAGCGGACGGGGCGATTCGGGGTCGGATCTTGGATTCGGCATCCGTACAGCCGGTAGCCGGGGCCACGGTCAGTCTCTTGCAGTCGACCGATTCTTCTTTGGTCACCTTTACGGTTTCCAATAAAAACGGGCAATTCGAGTTCAAAGGCATCGCCAACGGAGCGTACAAAGTCGTTATTGCACATCAGAGCTTGGAATCGTTTCAAAAACTGATCTCCGTCACCGCTGAAAATCGTTCGGTCGACTTGACCGACCTGAAGATCGCTCCGAAAGTCAAAACCCTCACCGGCGTCGTGATCAATACCGAAGCACCTGTTCAGATCAAGGGCGATACGGTTCAATTCAAGGCGGATGCCTTTAAGACCCGTCCCAATGCCACCGTAGAGGATCTGTTGAAAAAAATTCCAGGTGTACAGGTCGATAAGGACGGAGGGGTAACGGCACAAGGGGAGTCGGTTCAGAAGATCTATGTAGATGGGAAGGAATTTTTCGGAAACGACCCTAAACTCGCCACCAAAAACTTGACGGCAGAGATGGTGGAGAGTGTTCAGGTGTTCGATGATATGAGTGAGCAAGCACGGTTCACGCGGGTGGACGATGGCAGTCGCAGCAAAGCCATCAATATCAAACTCAAAAAAGATAAAAATAAGGGCGTTTTTGGTCGGGCCCTGGCCGCTCATGGCGATCAAGGACGTTACGAGGGTAATCTGAGTGCGAATGTTTTCAACGGGAACAATCGACTTTCGGTTCTTTTCAACACCAACAACATCAACAAACAGGGATTCTCCTTTTCGGACATCATCAGTTCGATGGGTGGATTCAGCGGATTTGGTGGTGGCGGTGGTGGTGGCGGCGGCTTCGGTGGCAGTGGCGGCGGTGGTGGTGGTGGATTTGGCGGCGGCGGCGGTGGTGGAATGACGATGATCGCCACGCGCGGCGGTGGAGGTTTTGGCGGGTTTGGTCCGAGTACAGGTCCTACCGGTATCACGACCTCGCTTTCGGCCGGATTGAACTTCAATACCGAGTACAAAACCAAGCTCAAAGCCAGCGGCAGTTATTTCTTCTCGCGTACGAACAACGAGCAGCGGCAGGAGACCTATCGCCAAACGTTCTTTCCCGGCGATTCGATCGCTTACCTGAACCGAAACAGCTACTCCGACAACACCAATGAGAATCATCGCGTGAACATGCGGATCGAGTACACGATCGATTCCATGAACTCCATTCTGTATACTCCCAGCCTGACGATTCAGCGATCGGATAATTTTAATGAAGACAGTTCCTGGACCCGCTCCGTATCGCCCACGCTGAACTACCTGGCATTGACCAGCAACACGGTGAACACCAACGTGCGCGATGGTCTGAATGCCGGTAATAACCTGTTGTATCGTCGTCGTTTCCAGAAGATCGGCCGAACCTTTACGCTGGGGTGGAACAATACGTACGGGGAGAGCGAGAGCGAAGGCTACAACCGTTCGCCCATCTATTTCTTCAAGCCCGATGGCAGTTCACAGGGAGGGTTGAACCAAAATCAGCAGAATTTACAGGAGACCTTCACCCGCAACAATGTATTAAGTACTTCTTATACCGAACCCCTGGCGGCAAACAAGATCCTGGAGCTCAATTATGCCTATACCCTGAATAAGAACACCTCCGACCGACGCACGTTCAATTACAATACCCTTTCCAAGGAATATGACATCGTGAATCTATTGTTGACCAATCGTTTCGAAAATACATTTGAGGCCAGTCGTTTCGGAGCTAATTTCCGCGTGCAGGAAAAGAAATACAATTATCAGTTGGGCGTGGGGGTGCAGCGGGCTACACTGACCAGCGACAGCTATCAGGCGATCCTGGGCAAAGATTCCGTGACCCAGCAGTCCTTTACGAATTTCTTCCCGCAAGCGAGTTTCAACTGGACCCCCAGTCGGACGAAGGGATTGCGGTTCAACTATCGTGGTCGTACCAATCAGCCCAGCGTGACCCAATTGCAGGACGTGTTGGATGTTTCCAATCCGCTTTTTGTCCGTACCGGTAACCCGGCACTGGACCAGGAGTTCTCGCACAACGTGAACCTGAACTTCAACACGTTCGACATGGTAACGTTCAAGTATATCGCCGCCAACATCAACGTCAATGCCGTTCAGAACAAGATCGTTAACAGCATTGATACCTTGCGCAAGGGCATTCAGCTGACGCGTCCGGTCAATCTGAACGGAGCCCTTACGACCTCTGCCTTCTTTACGGTTGGACTGCCGTTCAAGAACGCCAAACTCAAAGGATCTAGTTTGAACTTCACCTCCGTTGTATTGTACAACCGAGACGTCAGCGAACTCTACAAGCAGTTGAACGTCGGCAAGACCATCACGCTGACGCAAACGGTCGGGGCCAATTTCAACCTGAAGGAAAAATGGGACCTGGCCTTCAAGGGAAGCCTGTCGTACTACAATATCAAATACTCTGTCAACACGGCCTTGAACGAATCGTATCTGTCGCAGACCTATTCTTTTGATGTGGCGTATACCTTCCCCAAGAATTATATCTTATCGACCGACATCGATTATTATATCAATACGGGTCGTGCCGCTGGCTTCAACCAGAACATCCCGCTGTGGAATGCCAGCTTCGCCAAGCAGTTCCTGAAAAAGAAGAATGCGGAGTTGAAGTTTACGATCAACGACCTGCTGAACCAGAACCAGAGCATTGCCCGAAACACCGGCGACAACTATTTTGAGGATGTGCGCAGCATGGTGCTTCGTCGCTATTTTATGGTAAGCCTGCTCTTCAATCTCAACCGGATGGCCGGTAAGAGTACGCAACCGCAAATGCCGCGGTTCATGGAGCGGAATATGAGGGATGTACGAATCAATTGAGCTTCGCTCAATTGATTCGGTCCGCTGACCGCCGTCCGCAGTGTTGTCAGAAGGCCGAGGAGGTCCGATGTCCAACCTTGCCAGCCTTGGCGTAGGGTGGCGCCCATTCAACTATCTACCTTCAACCACTTCATCCTTCATCCTTCACCCTTCTTTTCGTAATATTGGTACAAATTCTACCCAATCAAACACCTGATTGTTATCCTTGCACTTTTCCCCACGCTGGTTTTGGCGCAGTTGCGGATTCCGGGGATGAAAAATGAGTTGGCCACTGCGGTGAAGCAAGTGTTGGAGGATTATCCCAACGGGTATTCGAATTTGATGGGGGAGCCGGGGGATAGCAGTTTTGAATCAAAAGTCAAGTTGTCGGAGGCGGAAGGGGTACAATTCGTGCAGCATTCGCTGAGTGGTCGGTCGGTGATCAGTTGGCAGGCGAGGTTGGTCACCACGGAGGATCATGCCGAGGCCAAAAAGAAATTTCGGGCCGCTTATCAGCAATTACAGGGGTTACAGGTGCGGATCGGGTCTCGTGCCTACAAGCTTCGCAGTCCCTATGAGGTGCCCAACCTCGATCAAAAATTCACGTCGCTGGTATTTGAGTTGGAGCCTTCCAATAGTTATTCGGAATCCATCAAGATAGAACTGCAAATGCTTTTTCAGATGCCGATGGAATGGGCGGTGGGCGCATTGATCTATGACCGCGACCGGAAGGATACGGATCCGGGTCGGGTGCTTCGGTCTTTCTAGTATCAACTCCCACGCTGAACGCCGAAGGCTCATCCCCTCATCTCTTCCTCTTTCCATTTCCTGTCCCAAAAAAACGTTCCGAACGGAATGATCGATGCGAGGAAGGCGGTGATCACCCAAGTGAAAGGATGTTTGGCTTCTTGGCGTACCTCCAGTGCGAGGAGGCCCATCGCTACGAACAGAAATCCGTGAACGGATCCGACGATACTGACGGCCTGGGGTATGCCTGCCAGGTATTTCAGGGGCATGGCCAAGCCGAGCAACGCGAGGTAGGAATAGCCTTCCCATTGGGCGATGCGACGAAAGCGGGGGTAGGACTTATTCATGATCAGTATTGAATGACTTGTTCTTCGATTGTTTCGGGGATCTCCCGCCATTCGTATTGTTGGTTGCGGAGTTGGGGTTCGAAGCCTGCTTCGAGGATGGCTTCCTGGATGGTTTTGTAGGTGAATCGGTGTGGGGCGCCGGCGGCACTGACCACATTTTCTTCGATCATGATCGATCCGTAATCGTTGGCACCGGCATGCAGGCAGATCGCGGCGGTTTGTCGGCCTACGGTCAGCCACGAAGCTTGTATATTGATCACATTGGGCAGCATGATGCGGCTAAGGGCGATCATGCGGATGTATTCCTCGGTCGTTGTCAGATTCTGTACGCCGCGGATCTTGGCCAGTAATGTATCAACATCTTGGAAGGTCCACGGAATGAACGCCAGAAATCCTTTGGCCGTGGGGGGTTTTTTAGCTTGGACGTCGCGGATCTTGATCAGGTGTTCGAAGCGTTCTTCGATGGTTTCGACGTGACCGAACATCATGGTGGCGGAGGTGGTGATGTGTTGGTTGTGGGCTTCGTGCATAACGTCGAGCCATTCCTGTGCACCACATTTGCCGTTGCTGACGAGGCGGCGTACGCGGTCGACCAGTATCTCGGCTCCGGCACCGGGGAGGGAGTCGAGTCCCGCTTCTTTCAACGCTTTTAACACCTCGTGGTGGGTGCTTTTTTCGAGTTTGGTGATGTGGGCGATCTCGGGTGGGCCGAGGGCATGCAATTTGATGTCCGGGAACTCGTCCTTGATCTGTCGGAAAGTGTCGACGTAGTATTGTAGTCCCAGTTCCGGATGATGACCGCCTTGGAGCAACAATTGATCACCGCCGTAGCGAAGGGTTTCCCGGATCTTTTCCCGATACGTGTTCATATCGGTGATATAGGATTCGGGGTGACCGGGGATGCGGTAGAAATTGCAGAATTTACAATTCGCGATGCAGACGTTGGTGGTGTTCACGTTCCGGTCGATCTGCCAGGTTACTTTGCCGTGCGGCACCTGGATCTTCCGCAACTCATCGGCGATGTGTATGAGATCGGTCAGGGGCGCCTCGTGGTACAAATGCATTCCTTCCTCCAATGTCAGAAACTCGAATCGGGAGGCTTTGGCGTAAATATCAGTTAGATTCATGTGGCAAAGGTAGTTGAGGGGATGAGAAGATGAGTAGATGAGAAGATGAGGAGATGAGGAAAAGGTGGGAGTTTTGCTCAACCTCTCATCTCCTCATCTCCTCAACGTATTTTTACAGTATGCGTTTTCTGCAGGTTTTATTAGTAACACATTTCTTCTTAGGAAGTTTACAGGCGCAGGTGTCAGGGGTGCGTCCGTTGACCCGAACCCCTTTTTTGCAGGTGACGGGCGGGGTGATGATCGTGACGGCGCAGATGCTTCCGTTTCCGGATACGTTGCAATTCATTTTTGATACGGGCAGCAGTGGGATCTCGCTGGATTCGTCCACTGCCTCGTATCTCGGGCTGAAGCCGGTACCCAGCGGGTATGCGATCAAGGGGGTGGGGGGTATTCGGAAGGTTCCTTTTTTGACGGGGCGGTCGATGCGTCTGGGCGGCCTGCAGGTTGATTCGTTGGATTTTCATGTCAATGATTACTCGGTGCTGACGGCTGTTTATGGCGTGCGGATCGATGGCATCATCGGGTATTCCTTATTGAGTCGATATGTGATCAGCATCGATCAGGAGGCCCTGCAGATGGATTGGTTTGCGCCGGGGGCTCAGGTGTATCCGAAACGAGGCTTTACGATGAAGCTTGGGATGGATAAGCTGCCGAGTCACCCGGCGTATGTGCAGGACTTGGGCATTGACGAGCCAGTTTTTTTGGTGGATGTAGGAGCGGGGCTGAATGTTTTGTTTTCGAGCCGATATGTCAAGTCCTCGGGCGTGTTGGATGGAACGCGCAAGCGTTGGATCAAATCGGGGGAGGGCATTGGGGGGCGGATCGAGATGGAGCTGACCACGCTGCGTCAGTTTCGGATCGGTCCCTACCGTTTTCGGAAAGTGCCCATCAACATCTTCAACGATGATTACAATGTCACCAATTATCCGGAGTGGGCGGGATTGATCGGCAACGATCTTCTGCGTCGGTTTCAGGTGGTGGTGAATTATCCTCAAAAAGAAATGCACCTCTCCCCCAATCGATTTTTGGGGGATGCCTTTGATTATTCGTATTCTGGCGTGGAGTTATACTTGGTGGGCAATAAAATAAAAGTGGGGTATTTGGCACCTGGTTCTCCGGCGGCCGAGGCCGGATTGAGGGAGGGGGATGAGGTGATCGCCGTCAATAAAAGCTTCAATGGGGTGCTGAACGACTACAAGATCCAGCTTCAAAAAGCGGGGGAGCGGGTGCGCATCATTTATCGGCGCGAGGAAAAGATCGGTGAACTCGAGTTCCGGGTGCTCCGCATTCGGTAGTTTTGCGGTTCATCGCCATGATCTTATTTGAACGGTTTCAGTTGTCGAACGGCTTGCGGGTGATCGTCCACCCCGATTTTACCACGCCCAATGCCGTGTTGAATGTGATGTACGATGTAGGGGCTCGTGACGAGGATCCGGAACGAACCGGCTTTGCCCATTTATTCGAGCATTTGATGTTTGGTGGCTCGGTGAACATTCCGGAGTACGATGAACCGTTGCAACGGGCCGGTGGCGAGAACAACGCGTATACCACCAACGACCTCACCAATTATTATATCAGTTTGCCGGCGGTGAATTTGGAGACGGCCTTTTGGCTGGAGAGCGATCGGATGTTGTCGCTGGCGTTCAGCGACAAGAGTCTGGATGTGCAACGCAAGGTGGTTTGTGAGGAATTCAAGGAGCATTATCTCAATAAGCCCTACGGGGATGTTGGGCATACTCTGCGGGCGTTGGCCTACACGAGGCATCCGTATCGGTGGATGACCATCGGAAAAGAATTGAGGCATATTGAGGAGGCCACGCTATTGGATGTGAAGGCATTTTTTAAGAAGCATTATTGTCCCTCGAACGCCATTTTGGTCGTAGCGGGTCCGGTGCAAACCGACGACATCCGTCGTTTGGCGGAAAAATGGTTTGGTGATATTCCGGGGGGCACGGCCTATGAGCGTCGATTGCCGGCGGAGCCGGAGCAAACGGCCATGCGTCGGTTGGAGCGTTGGGCCGATGTTCCGCTGGATGCGTTGTATATGTGTTGGCACATGCCGGCGCGGATGGAAGCCGGGTATCAGGCGGTGGACATGCTGACGGATATTTTAGGCAGCGGGGCTTCGGCGCGCTTGCATCAGTCGCTCGTGAAGGAACAAAAATTATTCAGCAATGTGGAGTGTTATCATTTCGGATCGACCGATCGGGGGTTGCTGACCATCGAAGGAAAATTGGTCCAAGGCGTGACGTTGGAAGCGGCGGAAGCGGCGGTACAGTTGGAGATCGATCGGCTCTTACAGGAGGGCGTGTCGGAAGCTGAATTACAAAAAGTGAAGAATAAGACCGAGAGCATGATCGCCTTTGAGGACATGAGTTTGATGAACCGGGCCAACAGCCTGGCTTATTATGAGTTGTTGGGAGATGCGCAGTGGATGAATACGGAGTTGGCGCGCTATGCGGCGGTTACCGTGCCGGAGCTGTTGGATCAGGCCAGAAACGTGTTTCGTCCCTCGAATGCCAATGTTTTGTATTACCGAGCTAAATCCGTTCCCGCATGAGTCTCGATCGTACCCAGTCGCCCCCGATCGTGGATGCTGTCGATTTTGAATTGACCTTGCCAACGGTAGAGTCGTTCAGCTTGCGCAACGGCGTGCCCGTGTATGCGTTCAATGGCGGGGCCGAGGAGGTCATGTCGGTGGAGTGGGTATTCTGGTCGGGCAACAGTTATGAATCGGCCAACCTGGAGGCGGCGACGGCCAATTTTTTATTGCGCAACGGTACCTCCACGCGCACGGCGTTTCAGATCAATGAGTTCTTCGAATATCACGGGGCTTTTTTGCAGCGCAGTTGTTTCAATGAAACGGCCACGATCTCCCTGCATGGATTATCCAAGCACATCGACACCTTGCTGCCCGTGGTGCGGGAGCTGATCGCGGATTCTACCATGCCGGCGGAGGAATTATCGATCTATGTCCAGAACATGAAACAGCGGTTGTCGGTCAATTTGAAAAAATGTGATTTTGTGGCGGGCCGGTTGATCGACGCGTATCTGTTCGGGGCCGATCACCCGTATGGTCGGTATACGAAGGCGGCCGATTTTGATGCCTTGACGACCGAGCAGCTGATGCGTTTTTACGATCGGTACTACCGGAACGGCGAGTTCATGCTGTTCGTAGCGGGGAAGTTGCCGGCAAATTTTCGGGAGTCGTTGGACAAGCACTTCGGCGATCTCCCGAATCGGAAAGTAGATCGCCCGGTGCATCTCTTTCATCCGGCAGAGCAAAAAAAATATCGGATCGAGAATGATCCCACGGGCGTACAGGGTGCGATCCGGTTGGCAAGGTCTTTCCCGGACCGTTCGCATCCCGATTTCCAGCCCTCGATGGTGTTGAATACCCTTTTTGGAGGATTCTTCGGGTCGAGGTTGATGAGTAATATTCGGGAGGACAAGGGCTACACTTACGGCATTCACAGCTACCTGATGAACTTGCTGCAGGCCTCCGGGTGGATGATCAGCACCGAAGCGGGCAAGGACGTTTGTGAGGCCACCATTCAAGAGATATATAAGGAGATGCGGATCCTTCGGGAAGAACTGGTGGATGACGATGAGTTGTCGCTCGTGAAGAATTACCTGATGGGCTCGTTGTTGGGGGACCTGGACGGACCTTTTCATATAATCGGTCGATGGAAAAACCTCATCCTAAACGGCTGCACCGATGCATATTTTTACCAAACCATCCGGGTCATTAAATCCATCACGCCCGAGCAACTCCGCGAACTCGCCCAGCGGTACTTGCAAGAGCAGGATTTCTATGAACTGGTCGTAACCTAACGTATGGATTCCAAACTAAACCCTACACGCTAAACCCTCAACCCTAAACCCCACGGGCTGCTCTATCTTCGCATCATGACATTCGATCGCAAGCAACATACCCACGACGACTTGATCCGATTTTACCGGGCTATTTTGTGGCCCCGGATGATCGAGGAGAAGATGTTGGTCCTGCTTCGCCAGGGAAAGATCTCCAAGTGGTTCAGTGGTATCGGACAGGAAGCCATTTCTGTCGGCGCCACACTGGCCTTGGAGTCGGACGAGTGGATCATGCCGCTGCACCGGAACCTGGGCGTGTTCACCACCCGTGATATGCCGCTGAGCAAACTTTTCATGCAATGGCAAGGATTGGCAACGGGATATTCAAAGGGTCGCGAACGAAGTTTTCATTTTGGTACCCGAGCACACCATATCTGTGGAATGATTTCCCACCTCGGGCCACAATTGGCCATCGCGGACGGCGTGGCACTCGCCCATAAGTTGCGACACGAAAATAAAGTATCACTGGCCTTCACCGGCGATGGTGGTACCAGCGAAGGCGATTTTCACGAAGCCTTGAATGTAGCGGCGGTGTGGGACTTGCCCGTGATCTTTATCATTGAGAACAATGGGTACGGACTTAGCACGCCGGTGAACGAACAGTATCGCTGCGCATCGTTGGTCGATAAGGCTAAGGGATATGGCATGGAAGGCGTACAGATCGACGGAAATAATTTGCTGACCGTTTATGATACGATCAAAGGCGTTCGGGAGTATTGCATCCGCGAACAGAAACCGTATTTGATCGAGTGCATGACCTTTCGGATGCGCGGACACGAAGAGGCCAGTGGCACCAAGTATGTACCGCCCCATCTTTTTGAGGCGTGGGAACAAAAAGATCCTGTTAAAAATTTCCAGCGCTGGTTGATCGAAACCGGTGTGCTGACAGAGATGAAAGTGGCGGAGATCCGACAGGAATGCAAGGACCGGATCGAGTCGGAGTTGGCGGTTGGGTTTCAAGCAACGGGCGTTTTCGGGGAGGAGGCTGCTGAAGTGGATGATGTGTACGCGAAAACGCAGTTTGGAGTTCGGAGTTCCGCGTTTGGAGTTAGTTCCGCGTTTGGAGTTAGTTCGGAGTTTGAGAGTTCGGAGTTGAGGATGATTGATGCGATCAAGGCGGGGTTGGAGCAGAGTATGGAGCAGCATCCGAATCTGGTATTGATGGGGCAGGACATTGCGGAGTATGGGGGCGCCTTTAAGATTACAGAAGGGTTTGTTCAAAAGTTTGGGAAGGAGCGGGTGCGCAACACACCGCTTTGCGAGAGTGCGATCGTGGGAGCGGCCTTGGGTTTGTCGCTCGAGGGTTTCAAGAGCATGATGGAGATGCAGTTTGCCGATTTCGTGACCGTCGGATTCAATCAGATCATAAACAATCTCGCCAAGATCCATTACCGTTGGGGACAGAACGCCGATGTGGTGATTCGCATGCCCACCGGCGGCGGCGTGGGCGCCGGTCCCTTTCACTCCCAAAGCAACGAGGCCTGGTTTGTGCATACACCCGGACTAAAAGTGGTCTATCCAAGCACACCGGCCGATGCCAAGGGATTGTTGATCGCCGCCATCAACGACCCCAATCCCGTAATGTTCTTTGAACACAAGGCCTTGTATCGTTCGGTGAGCGGTACCGTTCCCAACGACTATTATTCCATCGAGATCGGCAAAGCACGCTTGGTGCAGGAGGGCGATGAGGTTTCCATCATTACGTATGGCAGTGGCGTGCATTGGGCGCTGGAATACGCACAAGCCAATCCCGGTCTTTCCATTGATATTCTCGATCTGCGGACCTTATTGCCGTTGGACTATGAAGCGATTCGAGCATCGGTGAAACGTACCGGTCGCATTTTGATACTACACGAGGATACGTTGATCGGAGGCATTGGCGGGGAGATCAGTGCTTGGATCGGACAGCATTGTTTTCAATATCTCGATGCACCCGTCATGCGGTGTGCTTCGCTCGATACACCGGTGCCGTTCAGCCTCGAATTGGAACAACAGTTCCTGGCCAAGTCGAGGTTGGCCAATGCCGTAGGGGCGTTAATGGAATATTGATTAAACCTTTCGTTTTATTCCTTGTCTAACGGACCTAAATTACAAGTCATGCGACTTAAGGCCATAGTCATCCTTGCTTCGTTGATTGTTTTATGTTCGTTTATGACCCAGCGGCTGCAGGGGGACTGTCTGAATTTACCATCGACGCCGTATAACTACTCCAATATCATTTTTCCGTCAGACATAGTGAATAACCTATCCGAGATGGATAATATGCCCGCCAATAACCGGACCACGGATGAGGGGGCCACGTTGGGGCGGGTACTTTTTTATGATGTGGAACTCTCTAAGAATCGAAAGATTTCCTGCGCTTCTTGCCATCAACAGCAGTTCGCCTTTACTGATACCGCTCGCTTTAGTGTGGGATTTGATGGGCAGTTGACGCATCGAAATTCCATGAGTCTGGCACATGCTCGCTTCCAAAAGGATAGTGCCTTTTTTTGGGACAATCGGGCAAGAACATTGGAAATACAGACGTTGATGCCTATTCAGAGCAATGTGGAAATGGGATTGACCTTGGACACGCTGGTGGCGCGGGTAACCGCTAAGTCTTATTACGCACCGCTATTTCGGGCAGCTTTTGGTTCAACGACGGTAACGTCCTTGCGTATTTCACAAGCGTTAGCCCAGTTTATACGCAGTATGAACACCTTTGGATCCAGGTATCGGATAGGGGTCAACACGACGAATGGGAATCCGTCTATTGTACCATTGGTAAACTTGACGGCGGAGGAGAATCTAGGGAAGGATTTGTTCATGGATGAGCGTAGAGGAAATTGTCAGGCCTGTCATACGCGCAATATTTTTGTGCCGCAAGGATCGAAAAATATTGGCTTGGATCTGGTTTATGCGGACAATGGGGTGGGTGCAGCTTTTAATATTTCCAGGAAAAACGGGGAGTTCAGTGTTCCCTCCTTGATCAATGTAGTCATGACGGCACCTTACATGCACGACGGCCGGTATAAAACACTGGAGCAGGTGGTCAACTTTTATAGCGATTCAATCAAGCCACACCCCAACCTTGATGGATTTTTAAGAGAGATCTTGCCTGGGACTATCGATCCCAATAATAATACCTGTGATACTTGTCCGCCCCGAATTATTCGTTACACAGAAACGGAGAAACGTGCATTGGTCGCCTTTTTGAGAACAATGACAGATACGTTGTTGACGACCGATGCTCGTTGGAGCGACCCTTTTTGTACTCCTTCAAGCAATCCTCAACTCGAACCGATCTTGGGATGGGGCATTTATCCATCTCCATTGAAGCGGGAGGCTACCTTAACCATCAAGTTGATTGCCGGTCAGTCTTTTCCGGCGGGGATAAGTATTTATTCTTCGGAAGGAAGACTGCTGTTTCACCGGAACTATTCAATGCGTGCCGGTTCCAATTTCATGTCAGTCCCTAATCTTTTTCATACCACTGGTACCTATTTGGTTCAAGTAACCCGAGGCAGTAAACCGGTTGGGGCGAAGCAGTTGCTCGTGATCGATTGATCAGTGGATCTGGCTCCGCAGGGCTTTTCCTCCCCGGGCTTGAATGTGTTTTCCCTGATCGATCGTGATGATACCGTTCACGAGTACGTATTGAAATCCCACCGAATAGGCATGTGGTTTTTCAAAGGTTGATACATCGGTTACGATCTTTTCATCGAATACGACGATGTCGGCGGCCATGCCTTCTTTCAGCAGGCCGCGGTCTTTCAAATTGAATTTTTGGGCGGGCAGGGAGGTCATGCGCCGGATGGCTTCTTCGAGGGGGATCAATTTTTTTTCGCGCACGTATTTGCCGAGCACTCTGGCGTTGGTGCCGTACCCGCGCGGATGCGGAACGCCCTCGTTCCAGACGCGGATGCTGGCATCGCTGGCGATCATGTTAAACGGGTAGCGGAGGATGCGTTGTACATCTTCTTCTCCCATTCCGTGAAAAACGGCACTGGCCCCGCCGGCGATCTGAATGTCCATGACGGTTTCGGCTTCGTATTTGGCCTTGTGTTTTCTTCCGATCATTTGGTTGATGGTCTCGATACTTTTTCCGTTGTAAGTGCTATCGGGTTTGAAGGAGGCCACTACCGCATAGCTCAGGTGTTTGAGTCCTCTTTTTTTCAATCGGTTCAGGATGCTGGCGGTCACTTCTTTACGGATCTCGGGGCGTTGCAGTCGGGCGCGGACGGAATCTTGTCCGTCGGCCAAAATGTGATCGGGGATCAGGGTACTGATTGAGGTGCTGCTGGCGGTGTAGGGGTATTGGTCGATGGTGACGTCTTGTCCTGCTGCGCGGGCCGATTCCACCAGGGCCAGTGTTTGTTTGCTGCGTCCCCAGTTTTGTTGTCCGCTCAGCTTGAAATGCGAGATCTGTACGGGCAGCTTTCCTTCGCGGCCGATGCGCAGGGCCTCTTCGATGGCTTGTGTGACGCTATCGCCTTCGTCGCGCATGTGCGTGGCGTATACGCCGTTGTATTTGCCGGCGATGGTGGCGAGTCGGATCAATTCATCGGTGGGCGTGAAGGTGCCGGGGATGTAGATGAGTCCGGTGGAGAGTCCGACCGCGCCCTCCTGCATGGCTTTTTCGGTCAGTTGTTCCATGCGGTTCATTTCTTCGGGCGTGGCGTTTCGGTTGGCTCTTCCCATCACGGCCCGGCGGATATCGTTTTGTCCGATCAGCGTGGCGACATTGATAGAAAGTTGAAGTGAGTCGATCTCGCGCAGGTATTGGCCGATGTTGACGCGGGACAGGCCGCAGTTGCCGGTAATACAGGTGGTCACGCCGTCGTACAAGAAGCTGTGGGCAAGCGGATCTCGTTTTTCATCGTCCTCGATGTGTGTATGCACATCAATGAAGCCCGGGGCCACGATCCGGTTTTCGGCATCGATCAGGCGTTTGGCTTGTCGGGGTAAATGTTTTCCAATGGCGTCGATCTTACCGTTTCGTATCGCTACGTCGGCGTGATACCACGAGTTGCCGGTACCATCGACGATGCGTCCGTTCACGATGAGTACATCGGGCAGGTCATTCTGGGCGAGGAGGGAGGTGGGTAGCAGTAGCCAGCCGATCCATTTGAGCATAAAATATACGCGGTAGATTCTACGACAAGTTACAGTTATTCCTCCATCGGCAGCAAGCGGGTGGTGTAGCGCGGGTCGGGGGGCAGTCCGTACCGGAAGCGATAATGAGCTTGTTTGATATAGAGGCGGAATTGGTAGTCGTCTGCGTTCTTGGTGAAATCGTAGGAGGGGCGAAAGACGCGCAGGAAGCTGTCGAGGGCGGGTGGTTCGAGCAGGGTAAGCCGGCGTACCAATGCTTTATTGAATCGGAAGTCGATGTACTTATCCTCTTCTTCGAGCAGCAATCGTTCCTGGAAGGCCAGCATGCTACGGTTGCGTCGGAAGCGGAACATATTGATCAGTTCTTGCAGATCGAATCCCATGCCCATGCCGTATTGCGGCGTGACGGGGGTGATGCGGGGTTTGCGGTAATCGAAGATCTTGGCATAGTCGAGTCGGTTCTGGATCGAGTCTTGTCGATAATTGCGAGGCCGGATCTTCACTTCCCTGAGGATCGGGACGTTGACTTGGAGGGATACATCGAATTGCAAGGGGTTGGCGATGCGCAGTACCGGAAACTTTTGGGTGCTTTTGCCCAGGTAGCTGAACCAGATCGAATCGGTTTCGCTGACGCGGACCTGGTAGAATCCATCAGCATTGGTGATCGTGCCCCGGCCCGAGGTGGTTTGTACGCTCACGGCTTCCATGGGGTAGTTGCGGGAGCTGTCGAGGACGAAACCCTTGACCGTATACTCCTGGGCGAGGAGAGGGGGGGATAGGAGGATGAAAAGGGATAAGAGATGATATCGTACAAAAGTGGTCAAGGGTAGTTTGAAGAGTTTGAAGAGTTCAGAGTTCAGAGTTCAGAGTTCGGAGTTAGTTCAGAGTTCAGAGTTCGGAGTTAGTTCAGAGTTAGTTCGGAGTTTGTTTGTTGGGTGAAATAGTTTTCGATGGTGGGGGGATAGTGTTGGTGTTCGAGTTGGAGGACGCGTTGGGCGAGGGAGTTGGGGGTATCGTGGGGGTTGACGGGGCAGTGGGCCTGAAAAACAACATCGCCGTTATCGTAGTGTTCATCGACGCGGTGGATGGTGATGCCTGATTCGGTTTCATGGGCGGCGAGGACGGCTTCGTGTACTCGGAGGCCGTACATGCCTTGCCCCCCGAACTTGGGCAGCAAGGCCGGATGGATGTTCAGGATACGGTCCGGAAATGCTTCGATCAGAACCGAGGGTATTTTCCATAAAAAGCCGGCCAGGATCAGTCCACTTACCTGTTTATCCTGAAAAACGGGCAGGTATCCATCCCCCGCCTGGAAGCGTTCGCGGGACAATTGAATTGACTCAACACAATGATATTCAGCTACTTGATAGACAATTGCCGCCTCTCGGTTACAGGCGATCAGCACGATTTGGATCTGGGGGTGCCCGGAGAAATATCGGAGGATGGCATCGGCATTGGAGCCTCCGCCGGAGGCGAGGATCGCTAAGCGGATCATATATTTTTTCGCAGGCCGATCTTACCGGCCAGTTTCTTGATGTAGTTGAGGAAGAAGCGGAACTGTCCCATTGGCAGGCTGACGAGCAACACCATCATTGGCCATAAAGCAGTGACAATCAACAAGTAAAGTAATCCCCAATACCAAACTCCCTCTACTTTTAGGGCATCCATGGCCCATTTGGCGACTTGTCCCGTCAGGCTTCCCCCCACGGCAAAGGTGATCAGGATCAGGATCAGTTGGAACCCGTTTACTTTCCATTTTTGTTGCAGTCGCACGTACCAAGGCATGGGGGGTGATTTGTGGCGCAAAGGTCCGGAAATCCGACCGATTTGAACGGCATTTCCGGTTTGCGAAAGCCGGAAATTACCCGAAGTTTTTCGAGGTTCCGGTTTTTGTGCAAAGGGATTGAGCCGCAAGCGATAAGGTATCATAAAAAAAACCCCCAACCACCGAGTATTTTCGTCCTGCCGGCTTATTTTTGCGGCGATTTTCGATACCATTATCCACCCTCCCTCACAATCGTGTCGTATGATTCATAAACACGTGTTCGCAAAACGTTTTCTGATCCTCCTGATCTCCTTCCTATCCGTTTCTTTCTCGTTGTTTGCTCAAGATATTGCTGCCGGTAAGGCGCTGTTCATGGGCAAGTGTGCTTCCTGCCACAACGTGCTGAAGGACGGAACCGGTCCTGCCCTGAAAGGGTTGGAGGAGCGGCACAAATGGGCTGATCACAAAGAATTGCAGGCCTGGATCAACAATCCGGCGGCATACATGGCCAAAGACCCTTACACGCAGGGGCTCAAGGCCAAATATGGTTCGATGATGACTGCTTTTTCCGAGATCACCCTCCCGGACGTAGACAACATCGTGGCCTACATCAATGATGCGGCCATCGTCAAAGCTGTCGCACCCGGTGCGGGCACGGCCGAGCCGGAGGGCGATCAGAATGCGGTCATTTTCGGGATCATTTCCCTGGTATTGGGCGTGATCGCGCTGATCCTGATGCAGGTGAACAGCAACCTCAAGCGTTTGTCGGATGAGAAAGATGGCCTGAAGACACCGGCTCCGATCCCCTTTTTCCGAAACAAGACCAACATTGCGTTGATCTCGATCGTGTTTTTTGTATTCGGTGGTTACATGGTGGCGAAAGGGGCCATTGGCATGGGGCGTCAGAAGGAGTATCAACCCGAACAACCGATTTACTATTCACATAAAGTGCATGCCGGCATCAACCAGATCAACTGCATGTATTGTCATGGTAACGTTTGGGAGAGCAAGCATGCGGCCATTCCTTCCACCAACGTCTGTATGAATTGTCACAAGGCGATCAATGCCTACGAAAAAGGTCCCAAGCTCTACGACGAAGAAGGCAAGGAGATCAACGGTACGGCCGAGATCGCCAAGTTGTATAAATACGCCGGGTTCGATCCCAACAATCCCAACCAGTGGGATCCGTCGATGGCCAAGCCCATTGAGTGGGTGAAGATCCACAACCTGCCAGATCACGTATACTTCAATCACGCACAGCACGTGCGGGTTGGAAATGTTCAGTGTCAGAGTTGTCACGGCGAGATCACCGACATGCACGAGGTGAAGCAAGTGGCGGATCTGAGCATGGGCTGGTGTATCAATTGTCACCGCGAGACCAAGGTCAACTTCAATTACGACAGCACCGGGGGCAACAAGTTTTACAGCTTATACGAGAAGTTCCATGACGATCTCAAGAGCGGCAAGATGGATAGTGTGAAAGTGAAGGACATCGGCGGATTGGAGTGCCAAAAATGTCACTATTGATTCATCACGGAACCCATAGCAGCAACCAGAATCTTACAAACTGAATTCCATGAGCCAAAACAAGTACTGGCAAAGTTTCGGAGAAGTGAAGGCGGACGAATCGTTTCGTCAGCAAAATCAAGATGAGTTCCGTGAGGAGCTTCCCTTCGAAGGATTCGATGGCGCATTGGCCGATGCCAAAGCACCGCGCCGCGATTTCTTGAAATACCTCGGTTTCAGCACGGCTGCCGCTACGTTGGCCGCCAGTTGCGAGATCCCGGTGAAGAAGGTCATTCCCTACGCCAACAAGCCGGAGAACCTGATCCCGGGTGTGGCGCAGTATTATGCTACCACTTATATACAAGAGGGTGATGTAGTACCCGTCTTGGCTAAGGTACGCGACGGCCGACCCATCAAGATCGAAGGAAATACGTTGGCCAACAGTTCTTTTGCCAACGGGGGTACGTCTGCGCGGGTACAGGCTTCCGTACTGGATCTGTACGATACACATCGCTTGCGCTATCCGCAACAGAAAAAAGGTGATTCGTTTCAGGAGGTTCCTACTTACGAGCAGCTCGATAAAATGATCGCGGAGCAGATGAAAGCTGCCGGCGGCACCACGGTGCTGTTGACCACGACCTTGAATTCTCCCTCTACACAGGCCATCATCAACGGCTATACCGGCTTGAAGCATGTTCAATACGATGCTGTTTCGTACAGCGGTTTGTTGCTGGCCAATGAGGCTTGCGGATTTGGACGGACCCTCCCCAGTTATGATTTTGCTGCGGCGAGTGTGATCGTGAGTTTGGGAGCTGATTTTCTGGGTACGTGGCTGAGTCCGGTTGAATTCGCCAAAGGATATTCCGTGGGTCGCAAGGTGGACGCGAAGCATCCGAGCATGAGCAAGCATTATCAGTTCGAAGGCTATTTGAGTTTGACCGGTGCCAGTGCCGATGAGCGGATCGTACATCGTCCTTCTCAAACCGGTGCCGTGGCAATGGGTTTGTTGGCGGCCTTGAACGGTGGTGCCGTGGAGATCGCCGATGCGAAGCTGAAGGCAGGGATCGAGAAAGTGGCGGCCGATCTCAATAAGAATAAAGGAAAAGGGTTGGTGGTTTGCGGCAGTAACGACAAGAACGTACAGATCGTGGTGAATGCCATCAACCAGGCGATCGGAGCCTATGGTTCTACGATCGACTGGAAGCAGACCGCGAATTACCGTAAGGGTATTGACGGCGATATGACCGCGCTAGTGGAGGCCATGGAGGCCGGCCAGGTCGGAACGCTGATGATCTACGGCGCTAATCCGGTATATAATTATCACGATGCTGCACGTTTTACCGCGGCGTTGAAGAAAGTGAAGCTGACCGTTTCGTTCAACGAGCGGTTGGACGAGACCACCGAGCAGTGTCTGTTCAGCGTGCCGGCCCCGCATTATTTGGAGAGTTGGGGGGATGCGAATCCGAAAGCGGGGGTAACCTGTTTTCAGCAGCCCACCATTCATCCGTTGTTCAAGACCCGTCCTTTCCAAACCTCTTTGTTGAAGTGGAGTGGCATGGACACCGACTATGATATCTACTTTAAGAATTTTTGGAATAACCAGCCCGGTGGGGAAGCAGCCTTCAATGAGGGATTGCAAAATGGCGTACGCGAAGAAGCTTCCGAAGGGAAGGCCCCGGGTAATTATTCGTCAGCTACCTTGACGGGTGCTGTGGCTGCTATCAAAGCGGCGGCGGCGGTGAGCGGAACGGAAGTGGTGTTATATCAGAAAACATCGATTGGTACGGGTACCGGTGCCACGAATCCCTGGTTGCAAGAGTTGCCCGATGGGGTGAGTAAGGCCACGTGGGACAACTACGCCTTGATGAGCATGCCCATGGCAAAGGAGTTGTTGGGCTTGGACCTGATGCACGGCAGCGAGAAAGAGATCAACAATTACGAGTTCTATCCGCAAAAGCCGGTGGTGAAGATCACCATGGGCAAGAAGGAAATAGAGTTACCGGTGATCGTGGTGCCCGGCATGCAATCCAACACCATTGCGATTGCGGTGGGTTATGGTCGCGGCGAGAAATTGGGTAAGACGGCGGCGGGGGTTGGACAGAATGCGTATGTATTCAGTTCATTCGACGGCACAACGGTTTCGTATCAGGGTGCGGTGACGCTGGCCGATGCCGGTCGCAAGCACAAAGTGGCCACCACGCAGATCCACGGAACCTATGACGATCGTACGGAAGTGGTGCGCGAGACGACGCTGGCTACGCTGGTGAAATACCCCAACACCATTCCGGATTACCGGAACCACCTCGAGGAGGCTTATGGTAAGGGTTCGGATACGACGGATTTCCGCAAGAACGCAACCTTATATGGAGAGCATGGTCAGCCTGGCATCAAGTGGGGCATGAACATTGATATGAATGCTTGTTATGGTTGCGGATCTTGTGTGGTGGCTTGTAACGCCGAGAACAACGTTCCGGTGGTGGGCAAGAGTGAGGTGTTGCGTTATCATGATATGCATTGGTTGCGGATCGATCGGTATTTCGTGAGCGATGCCACGAATCCGGATCAGCTGAAGGGCGTGGTCTTCCAGCCCATGATGTGTCAGCATTGCGACAATGCTCCTTGTGAGAATGTTTGTCCCGTAGCGGCTACCAACCACAGTGCCGAGGGCATCAACCAGATGACCTACAACCGTTGCATTGGTACGCGTTATTGCGCGAATAACTGTCCTTTTAAAGTCCGCCGTTTCAACTGGGCTGATTATACCGGAGCGGATAGCTTCCCCAACAACCGCGACCAGCAGGTGGTGGGCAAGTTGGATCCGGTGATCGAGCAGATGAACGACGACCTGACCCGCATGGTCTTGAACCCGGACGTAACGGTTCGTTCGCGCGGGGTGATCGAGAAATGTTCCTTCTGTTTCCAGCGCTTGCAAGCGGCAAAGTTGGAAGCGAAGAAGCAAAATCGTCCGCTCGCCGACGGGGATGCGAAGACGGCCTGTCAGACCGCTTGTTCGGCCAATGCGATCGTGTTCGGAAACGTGCACGATAAGCAGAGTGAGATCGCGCAGGTGCGGGCGAGCAACGAAAGTCGCAGTTATTATGTGTTGGAGCAGCTGCACGTATTGCCCAATGTGAGTTATTTGGCCAAAGTGCGGAACACGGAGGAGCTAATCGAACCGGCCGGGCATCATGCGGCGGCGGGGGAGGAGCATGCTCCTGCTGCGGGCGAAAAAGCTCCGGCGCATCATTGATATTGAACCTTGAAAGAGAAAGAATATGGCATCACTTCGGTATGAATCACAAGTCAGACAACCCCTGGTAGAAGGCACCAAGGATTATCATCAGGTGACGGAAGACATCTGTCGCCCGGTCGAATCTAAGCCCTCCCGGCTTTGGTGGATCGGATTCCTGGTATCGGTCGCCCTGCTATTGTTCGGGGTCCTTTCCGTGGCCATGGAGGTGACCTACGGTACCGGGCAATGGAACTTGAACCGGACCATCGGTTGGGGTTGGGACATCACCAACTTCGTTTGGTGGGTGGGTATTGGTCACGCCGGAACCCTGATCTCCGCGATCCTGTTGCTGTTCCGTCAGGGATGGCGTACCGGGGTGAACCGGGCGGCGGAGGCGATGACCATTTTTGCGGTGATGTGTGCGGGTCAGTTCCCGATCTGGCACATGGGTCGCGTGTGGAATGCCTTTTTCGTACTGCCTTATCCGAACACCCGCGGTCCGCTTTGGGTGAATTTCAACTCACCGCTGCTGTGGGACGTGTTCGCGATCTCTACTTATTTCACGGTTTCGTTGTTGTTCTGGTATTCGGGACTGATCCCCGACCTGGCCACCTTGCGCGACCGCGCCAAGAAGAAATGGAGCAAGATGTTCTATGGTGTGGCGTCTTTCGGTTGGACCGGATCCACTAAGCACTGGCAGCGGCATGAGGCCCTTTCGCTGGTACTGGCCGGTTTGAGTACGCCGCTGGTATTGTCGGTGCACACGATCGTATCCTTCGACTTCGCCACGTCCATCGTGCCGGGTTGGCACACCACGATCTTCCCGCCCTACTTCGTGGCCGGGGCGATCTTCTCCGGATTCGCGATGGTGCAAACCTTGTTGGTGGTGACGCGCAAGGTATTGTCGCTGGAAGAATACATCACCCTCGAGCACATCGATGTCATGAATAAGGTGATCGTGCTCACGGGTTCGATCGTGGGCATTGCGTACCTCACGGAGTTGTTCATGGCCTGGTACAGTGCCGTGCCCTACGAGTGGTATGCCTTTAAAGAGAATCGATTGAATTTGAATAGTCCCTACGGCTGGAGTTACTGGATCATGATGGGCTGTAACGTATTGTCGCCGCAGATCTTCTGGTTCCGCAAGATGCGCCGCAATCTGTTCGTGACCTTCTTCATGTCGATCTTGGTGAACATCGGAATGTGGTTCGAGCGTTTCGTGATCATCGTTACCTCGATCTACCGCGATTATCTCCCCTCTTCCTGGAGTACGTACTACACCCCCACGATCTGGGAGGTAGGTTTTTATCTGGGTACGTTCGGATTGTTCTTTACGTGTTATTTCCTCTTCTCGAAATATTTCCCGGTGATCGCCATTGCCGAGATCAAACACATCCTGAAGAAGAATGCGAAGAACTACAAGGCGGACATGACGCCGGTGGAGAACGAATCGCTCGATGCCTATGCCGCCAAGCATGTGCACGACGATCATCATTGATTTGTTAACAGGTTTGCTACGGGCAAGCCGCAAATAACCCGAAAGGGCTATATATTATGAGTGTACAAAAATTCGTGGTCGGTAACTTTTACGACGAGGCGGTCCTTTTCCCCGCAGTCAAGAAAGTACGCCGTGCCGGGTACAAGCTCCACGACGTGTTCACGCCGTTCCCCATTCATGGATTGGATCAGGCCATGGGTCTGCGCGACACCAGTTTGCACACCGCCGGTTTCATTTACGGGATCACCGGTACGTCAACTGCGGTCGGATTCATTACTTGGGCATTGACGCTGGATTGGCCGATCAACTTTGGAGGAAAGCCCTTCTTTGCTTTGCCGGCCTGGATCCCGGTCACCTTTGAGTTGACCGTGTTGTTTGCCGCCGTGGGAATGGTACTGACCTTCTGTTATCTCTGTCAGCTGGCACCTTTTGTGAAGAAGGACCATTTCAATCCCCGTTCCACCGACGACACGTTCGTGATGGCCATCGAGTGTACCGAGGAGACCAATGAAACCGAGGCCAAGAAGTTCCTGGAGAGCGTCGGGGCCACGGAGGTGACCGTGATGGAGAAAGAGACCGGCTGGTGGCTGGGTCGTTATGACCACGACACCATGCGGTTCCAAAAATCGACCAACGCCTAATACTTAATACCGAATTTGATGAAACGTTTATTGATCTTTTCCGGAATGCTGGCCACCACCTTGGGGTGGATGGGTTGTTCCGAGGTTCGTCGTGACCCCGGTACGGTTTATATGCCGGACATGAATTACAGCCGTGCCTATGAAACCTATGCCTCTACCGAGGCATTGAAACAGGCCGGGGTGAATTATACCGCCACGCCGGTATCGGGCACCATTGCTCAGGGGGAGGCGCCGGCCTATCCGTATCGCAATGATTCGGCCGGGTATGCGATGTCGGCCGGGGTGAAGAATCCGCTGGATCCCACGACCGTGGACCTGAAGGAAGCCGAGCGTTTGTACTTGGTGAATTGCGGCATCTGTCACGGCAAGAAGCTCGATGGAAATGGTCCGCTTTGGAATGACGGAAACGGTCCCTATCCTTCCAAGCCCATTGCCCTGGTAGGCGATGAGAAATACGAAGCGATGGCGGCGGGCACTATGTTCCATTCGCTGACCTACGGAAAGAATGCCATGGGCAGTTACGCCTCCCAGCTGAGCACCAAGCAACGCTGGATGGTGATCACTTATATAAAGAATCAGCAAGGCGCCAAAGCTGCTCCGGCAGCGGAAACGGCCGCCAAGCCCATGTAATCTGAAAACAATCGAAGAACAAAAACGAATACTGATGTCAACCCGCGATCAATTCATCATTCCGAAGCGATACAACACCTTTGCGTTGGCGCTCATGGCCATTGGCCTGTTGGCCATTGGGGCCCTCTGGTTTACACACGGGGCAAAAGGTGGCCACGAAGGCGCCCGCTTCTGGGCTTCCCTGTTGCAGAACAGTGTCTTCTTTCTGTTGGTGGTGAATGCTTCCATGTTCTTTATCTGTGCCACTACCTTGGCGTGGGGCGGCTGGCAAATGGCCTTTCGTCGCGTGCCCGAGGCCATTTCAGCGGTGGTGCCCGTGATCGGGGTGATCTGCTTGGGCATTTTGCTTGCCATTGTATTTGGCGGCGATCATTCGATCTATCATTGGACGGATACCCATCATGTGGTGGAAGATCCGGTGCTGAATCATAAGAAAGGCTTTTTGAATAAGACGTTTTTTACCGTAGCCACGATCCTCACGATCGGACTTTGGTCGCTGCTGGGTTGGAAAATGCGTCAGCTCTCCCGCAGCCTGGATGAGCATCCGATTGCCGATCTGGAGGGACGCAAAAAATACATCTGGAACAATACCGTCTGGGCAGCTTTGTTCATCGTGGTGTTTGCCCTCACGGTCCTTTCTTCTTCCCCCTGGTTGTGGCTGATGAGCATTGATGCGCATTGGTACAGCACCATGTACAGCTGGTATACGTTTGCCAGCACGTTCGTGTCGGGGGTGGCCCTGATCGCCTTGTTCGTGATCTATCTGAAGAATAACAATTATCTGGAGTATGTCAACAACGAGCACTTGCATGACCTGGGTAAGTTCATGTTCGCGTTCTCGGTGTTCTGGACCTATCTCTGGTTCTCGCAGTATATGCTGATCTGGTATGCGAACATTCCGGAGGAGACGGTTTATTTCAAGCCGCGTGCCCAGGGAATTTACAGCGGTATTTTCTGGCTGATGCTGGTCATCAACTTCATCGCGCCGTTGTTGATCCTGATGACCCGTGGGGCGAAGCGGAATTATGGAACGGTGGCCTTCATGGCCGTGATGATCATTTTTGGTCACTGGCTCGATTTTTATCAAATGGTATTTCCGGCCGTATCGCCTGATCACGTGCCGATGATCGTGTATGATTTCGGTGTCGCGCTGTTTTTTGTGGGATTGATCCTTTGGGTAGTGGGTCGGGCTTTGACGAAAGCCCCCCTGTTGGCCAAGAATCACCCGTTCGTCAAAGAAAGTCTGATCCATCATACCTGATAACCTAAACGAATTCAACCTAATCCAATCACGTCCTAGAACTTTACGTTATGCAAGCTTTGTTAATCCTAGCGATCCTGGTACTGGCCTTCGTGATCATTTTTCAGATCTCCAAAGCCAGTGAGTATGTGGCGGTGTTGCGCGGTTGGGAACGTACCCGAAAGCAGACCAATCGGATCAATGCCTTTATGTTGTTGGCGTTTCTGGTGCTCGGACTGATCGGGGTATATCTCTGCAACGAAAAATTCAAAGGCCGTATCCTGGGCGAACCCGCCTCCGATCATGGGGTGTTGGTCGATCAGATGTTGTATGTAACCATCGCGGTTACGTTCGTAGTATTTCTCATCACGCAGATCGCCCTGTTCTGGTTCTCTTATAAGTATCAGGAGTCGGATACCCGCAAGGCCTATTATTACCCGCACAACAATACGCTGGAATTGATCTGGACCGTGATCCCGGCCATTGCACTCACCGTGCTGGTGGGTTTCGGGATCGTGTATTGGTTCCGCATCACCGGCGAAGCGCCCAAGGAAGCGATGCAGGTAGAAGTGGTGGGCAAGCAATTCGGTTGGGAGTTCCGTTATCCGGGCGCCGATGGCATCCTCGGAAAAAAATATTTCAAGAACGTTGATCCGGTCAACGGCAATCCGGCCGGTCAGATCTGGGAAGACTCTACGAACAAGGATGATATTTTCGTCGAGCAAGAAATGCACCTGGTGGTAGGCAAGCCCGTGAAACTCGTGATCGGGGCCAAGGACGTGATCCATGATGTGGGGCTGGTACACTTCCGCATGAAGATGGATGCGGTACCCGGTACGCCAACCACGATGTGGTTTACGCCCAAATACACGACCAAGGAAATGAAAGAGAAGACCGGCAATCCGGATTTCGTGTATGAGCTTTCCTGCGATCAGATGTGCGGAAGAGGACATTGGAGTATGCGCGGCGTAGTGGTAGTAGAGACCCAGGAGGAGTTCGATGCCTGGCTGGCCTCCAAGAAACCGCAGTACCTGGTAGCCAACCCCGACAAAGACCCGGCCACTCCGAAAGAGATCCCTGCCGCACCGGTGAATGCCGTTGCTAAAAACTAATCGATCCATCCAAGAACCTATATAAATCCAATCGTATGAGTGAAGTCGTGAAAACATCCGCCCCCGTCTCCGAAGGCGCCCATATTGCCCACCCGCATGAGCAGGCACATGAGCATCATCACGAGACCTTTGTATCGAAGTACATCTTTAGCATGGACCACAAGACGATCGGGAAGCAATTCCTGATCACGGGTATCGTGTGGGCCATTATTGGCGGACTCTTCTCCGTGCTCTTCCGTCTCCAGTTGGGCTATCCGGAAGAATCCTTTCCGATCCTCGAGACCTTCTTCGGGGAGTGGGCCAAAGGCGGACAGATTCAGCCTGAATTCTATTACGGACTGGTAACCATCCACGGAACCGTACTCGTATTCTTCGTGTTGACCGCCGGACTCAGCGGAACCTTTGCGAACCTGCTCATTCCACTGCAAGTGGGTGCCCGCGACATGGCCTCTCCGTTCCTGAACATGTTATCCTACTGGTTCTTCTTCCTGGCCGGGGTGGTGATGTTGAGTTCCATTTTTGTACATACCGGTCCGGCTTCGGGTGGTTGGACGATGTATCCGCCCCTCAGTGCCCTTCGTCAGGCTGGCGACGGACAAAAACTCGGCGCGGATCTTTGGTTGATCAGCATGTCGCTTTTCATCATCTCTTCCTTGTTGGGCGGCTTGAACTATATCGCTACCATCCTGAACATGCGTACCAAAGGCATGAGCATGACGCGCTTGCCGCTTCCCATCTGGGCGATGTTCTTTACGGCCGTGTTGGGCGTATTGTCCTTCCCCGTGTTGCTCTCCGGCGCCATCCTGCTGCTCTGCGACCGCAACCTGGGCACCAGTTTTTACCTGAGTGATATTGTTGTAAATGGTGAGATCCTTCCCAATGAGGGCGGTAGTGCGATCCTGTATCAGCACTTGTTCTGGTTCTTGGGTCATCCTGAGGTATACATCATTCTGTTGCCGGCGATGGGCATGGTATCCGAGATCCTGTCGGTGAATTCCCGCAAGCCGATCTTCGGTTATATGGCGATGCTGGGTTCATTGTTCGCGATTTGTATTCTTGCCTTCCTGGTTTGGGCGCACCATATGTTCGTAACGGGACTGAATCCGTTCCTCGGATCGGTATTCGTGTTGCTGACTTTACTCATCGCGGTACCCTCCGCCATTAAAGTGTTCAACTGGATCACGACCATCTGGCGCGGAAACATTCGGTTTACGCCGGCCACGTTGTTTGCGATCGGTTTTGTGAGCTTGTTCATTTCCGGCGGACTGACCGGAATCTTCTTGGGTAACTCGACCATTGATATTCACTTGCACGATACCATGTTCGTGGTAGCGCACTTCCATATTGTAATGGGAGTCGCTTCATTCTTTGGCATGTTTGCCGGGGTGTATCATTGGTTCCCCAAGATGTTCGGTCGGTACCTGAACAATACGATGGCCTACATGCACTTTTGGGTGACCATGATCGGATCTTATCTGATCTTCTGGCCGATGCACTATCAGGGGTTGGCCGGTGTACCGCGTCGTTATCTGGATAAGCGCGGCTGGGTATCGTTCAATGATTTTGCGGACCTGGACAAGATGATCACCGTGGTTTCGATCGTGGTGTTTGCGGCGCAGCTCCTCTTTGTTTTCAACTTCTTTTATTCCATATTTAAAGGGCGTAAGGTTCGTACTGCCAATCCTTGGGGTGCGAATACGTTGGAATGGACGACCCCCATCCGTCCCGGTCACGGGAACTGGGAGGGCGATATCCCCGAGGTGCACCGTTGGCCTTATGATTATGGAAAGGATGGACGCGAGTTCATTCCACAAACAGAACCGGTCAGCGCGCAGGAGACGAAGTCTCACTGATCGCCGGTGGTTCTATAAAAATATACAGCGTTGGCGATGTCGAGAATACGCGATTATTGGATGTTGACGAAGCCTACGCTGAGTATCCTGGTGGTGTTCAGCAGTGTGGTGAGTTTTATGCTCACCCGCGGCTATGAGTCGTTCGCCGACCCGCTCTACCGGATCCTGTCGCTCTTTGTCAGTGGATTTTTGGTCACGGGCAGTGCCAATGCGATGAATCAGTGTACCGAAAAGGACACGGATGCGGGCATGAAGCGAACCGCTTCTCGTCCCATCGCCTCGGGCCGGATGTCGGTAACGGCCGGCTGGGTCTTTGCGATCTTGACGGGCGTGCTGGGTGTGAGTTGGCTCGCATGGGCGTTCAACTTTCTCACGGCGGCGCTGGCGGCCCTTAGTTTGTTCTTGTATGCGTTCATCTACACGCCGTTGAAGAAAGTCAGTTCCCTGGCCGTGTTGATGGGGGCGATTCCGGGGGCGTTGCCTTGTTTGATCGGGTGGACGGCCGGCGAGGGCGAACTGAGTTTGGGAGGATGGATCGTGTTTGCGTTCCAGTTCTTCTGGCAGTTTCCGCATTTCTGGGCCATTGCCTGGGTGGCGCATCGGGATTATGCGGCGGTGGGGTTCAAGCTCCTTCCGTCGGATCAAGGTCCCACCCGCTTCACCGCGCTGCAGACGGTGCTCTATGCCTTGCTGCTGTTGCCGGTTACGCTGATGCCTTTTTTCACCGGCATCTGTGAATATGCTACGGTGAGTGGGCAAGTGGGATTGGGATTGGTCTTGCTCTCGAACGCCTTTTTGATCGTTCGGTGTGTGCAGTTGTATCAGGGGATGGACGTGAAGCAGGCACGCCGCGTGATGTTTGGTAGTTATTTGTATTTGCCGGTGGTGATGTTGAGCTGGTTGCTCAGCAGGATCACGGTTGGATAAGATAGATGGACAAGATGAACATGAGTATGACGAATAAGATGGAACAAAAGCGCATGCATCCGCATAAGTTTACCCTCTGGGTGGCGATCGGAAGCTTGTTGATGATGTTTGCCGGTCTCACCAGTGCTTTCATTGTAAAAAGCAATCAGGTGAACTGGAAACCCGTCGCCATGCCGTTGTGGTTCACGGCTTCCACGATCCTGATGTTACTCAGCAGTGGCACCATGCAGTTGGCACTGAAGAGTTTTCGGGAGCGGGTGATGCGGAACTATCGGCTGTGGATGTGGGTGACGCTGGTACTGGGCGTGGGCTTTGTGGCGTGTCAGTGGATCGGGTTTCAGGAATTATGGTCGAACCAGGTAACCTTTCAGGGTGCTGGGGCCGGGCAGTTCCTGTATGTGATCTTCGGGTTGCATGCCTTGCACGTGATCGCCGGGGTGATCGTGTTGCTGGTGATGGCCATTCGATCCTTTGTGGGTTCGGTGAAGTCCTACAACACCATACCCGTGGAGATCGCGGCTACCTATTGGCATTTTGTGGATCTCTTGTGGATCTATCTGTTCGTCTTCTTCTGGGTCGTGGGCGGCGGACAATAAAAAACAATAACATTCGATAAACGATATAGCATGTCGACAACAACAGCATCCGTTCAGCAAACCAAATGGTGGACCGGGGGAAAAAGCCCCTTCAACCTCGAGTATGGTAAACTCATGATGTGGTATTTCCTCATGAGTGATGCCTTCACGTTCGGGGCTTTCCTGATCTCCTATGGAACGATCCGTTTCAGCCAGAATTTTTGGCCCGATCCCAACGTAGTCTTCAATGCTTTTCCCGGTGCGGGCCATGCGAACCTGCCGTTGGCCTTTGTGAGTGTAATGACCTTTATCCTGATCATCAGTTCGGTGACGATGGTGTTGGCGGTGCATGCCGGTCACAACAACGATAAGAAGAGTGTGATCAAGTGGTTGATCTGGACCATCATCGGGGGCGCAGCCTTCTTGGGTTGTCAGGCTTGGGAGTGGCATCACCTGATCACCGGCGAGCATGCGGTGTTGATGGATGGTCGGCTCGACATCGTGGGACAAACCACCAGCGTCAATCCCTGGGGTGACTTGGTCACAAATGAAGCGGCGATCGCGGCGTTGGCCAAGACCCCGCATGAAACGCTCGTCAGCTTGGCACACCTGAGCGATCACAACATCACGCACGAAGCGGCCATGAACATGAATCACGACGACCTGATGAAGACGGTTTCGGCCAACCTCGATGCCCTGCACATCCGCAAGAATGGTCCCGTTGCCTTCGGCGGATATTTCTACGGCATCACCGGGTTCCACGGCTTCCACGTATTCTCCGGCGTGATCATTAATATTATCATGCTGATCATGACGCAGAAAGACGTGTTCGCTAAACGCGGCCATTACCTGATGATCGAGAAAGCCGGACTCTACTGGCACTTCGTGGATCTGGTTTGGGTATTCGTCTTCCTCTGCTTCTACTTGATCTAACAACTAATGACTAACAACTAACGACTGAAAGCTAACGACTACGACTCTGAACCCTGAACTCCGAACTCTGAACTATTAAGTTATGATACATCCCGCCTTCGAAGAAGTAACCGAACATCACCACGTAGACGACGCAACCTTTAAGAAGCGTGTCCGCAACACTACCATTTTGTTGTCGGTCATCACCGTGGTGGAACTGGCCATTGGTCTGGCTATCTACAACATCCACAAGGGTGAGAATCCCAGTGAACTGCTGGTGCTCATGTTCAAGGGGATGGTTTGCATCCTGACCTTGGCCAAGGCCTACTACATCGTATCAGTGTTCATGCACCTGGGCGATGAGGTCCGCAATATGATCATGACCATCGTGGTTCCCTTGCTGCTCTTCGTGTGGTTCATTGGCGCTTTTATCTGGGATGGCAGTTCGTATAAGAATTTGCGCAACAAATACGATCGGCATTTCAAGGAGTCTACCATGCCCGTCAAGCATGGGGCACATAAATAGTCGTTTTCGCCGAACCCCCGGGGTTCCCGGTTGTTCTAAGAACGACGCAATCGTATCACCTTGAACAAACGTGCTTTTCTCGCCATTTTATTGGCACTCTTCGTGCCCCTGGTGGCTTATTTTCTGGTGTCTGACCTGAGTGGGTCGGCCACGCAAATGCCCCGCCATTATTTTCCGGACTCCGTGGTACAGCGGGTTCAAAAGGGAAAGCAAGTGTCCGATACCGTTTGGCATCGGGCGCAGGAGCCGCGATTGATCAATCAACTCGGCGACACGGTTACGTTCGATAGTTTGCGCGGGAAGATCCTCATCCTGGATTTCTTCTTCACGCGTTGCCCGACGATCTGCCCTTACATGACCCTGAACATGAAACGGATGGCCGAGTCGATCCACAACGGCAAGCGGGTGGGGGACAAGACCAACAAGCGCGTTCATTTTGTGTCGGTCAGCATCGATCCGGAGAGGGACAGCCTGGCGCGGATCAAGGCCTGGGCCGATCGTTTTCAGATCAACCCCGACCAATGGTGGATCCTGACCGGCAACCGCGATTCCATTTATCGTTTCGTGTTGGAGGAGGTCAAATTGGGATTGATCGATGGGGAAGGCGTGGATTCCAATTTCGTGCACAGCGATAAGTTCGTGATGTTGGATTCGGCTCGTATCGTTCGCGGGTATTACAGCGGACTGGATTCGATGGAATTAAAAAAACTTTCGAATGACTTGGTGATGCTGACCATGGAGAAGGACCCGAATCGTAAATCTTTCCTCTCCGGCAAGCTTCCCATCATGGCCTTTGCTTTTCTGGCGGCCCTCTTTGGGGTGATCGCACTCATATTCTTCTTAAAAAAATCTCGCTGATATGCTACCTGCTGTCTGGCAAAAAAATGACGCGAAAGCACGCGTCCTCATCTTTACGTTCTCGGCCATTGTCTTTGCTGCCGTGGTGATCTTGGGACGTATTCAAGTAAAGGTCGATCTGGGCTTTGATGTGCATCTCTTCGCCCGGATCAATGCTTTTATCAATTCCGGCGTGGCATTGTTGTTGCTCGGCGGGTTGTTCAGTGTAAAATCTAAGAACTATCTTTTGCACAAGCGCCTCATGATGGCGGCGATGATCCTTTCCGTCCTTTTTCTGCTGAGCTACATCGCGCATCACCTGTTTGCCGCGGAAACACCTTTTGGGGGTGCGGGCACGATCCGAACCGTGTATTACCTGATCCTATTCACGCATATTCCGTTGGCGGGATTGATCCTTCCGTTCATTTTATTCTCGGCCTATCGCGCACTCATCGGCGATTGGCCGGCACACCGGAAGTTGGTGCGATACACCTGGCCGATTTGGTTCTATGTGGCGGTGACGGGCGTGATCGTGTATTGTCTGATCAGTCCCTACTATCAATAACGATAGAGCACTTTGTTTCGGGCGATCAGGCAAGCGCCCATGACCCCGGCCCGTTCTCCCAATTTGGAGAGTAGCAGCTGCGTATCACTGTTGATCAAGCTGAGTGAGTATTTGTTGAAGGCACTTCGGATGGGTAAGCGTAAATAATCGCCCGTTTCCGACAGGGTTCCGCCGAGGATCAACAGTTCCGGGTTGAATACGTTGATCAGCATGGCAATGCCCTTGCCCAATTTCTCGCCGATGTCGGCCAGGATCTCGATCGAAAGAATGTCCTCGTTCTGCGCAGCTTGAATAATGTCGAGCAACGTGATCTCGCCGACCGATTTTTTCTTCCGCATCGCGGAGGAGCTGGAGCCCTGTTCGATCCGCTCGCGGAATTTTCGGATCAGGGCCATCCCGGAGGCTTCGGTTTCCAGACAACCTTTTTTCCCGCAGTGGCAAAGCACTTCGTTCTCGAAGAACGGAATGTGGCCAAACTCTCCGCTGAACCCCGATTTTCCGTAGTAAAGTTTTCCGTCGATCAACACCCCTAAGCCGATCCCGTAATCCATGTTCACGAACAGCACATTGCTGCGGTTCTGGATCTCCGCACCACAATATTCTCCGTAGGCCATGGCCCTGGAGTCGTTTTCCAATACCACCGGAATACCGATCTCCTTTTCGATCACCGTGGCCAAGGGCTCTTCGTGGAAATGGAAATAGCTGTAACTATATCCATTGGTGTGATTGATGCGACCCGACAAGTTGATGCCCACGCTCAGGATCTTTTCTTGCTTGATCTTCTGCTCCGAGATAAACTTTCGAATGATGATCATTAACTGTTGCAAGGATTCCGGCGTGTTTTCCAGCTTGTACGGGATCTTCTCGTGGAGGTCGACCAACTGCTTCTTGAAATTCAACAACCCCACATTCACGTAATATCGTTTTACATCCACCCCGATAAAGTAACAGGCCTCCGATACCAGCCCATAAATACTGGCCCTTCGCCCTCCGGTGGAATCAAATTTTCCCTCGTCCTTCAGCAAACCGTCCTCGATCAACTCATTCACCAGACTGGTCACCTTGGGCACACTGGTGTTCAATTCTCGGCTCAGTTCGGTGATGGTGGAATGACCATTCTGATCTATAATGTTGATAATCAGTCTTTTGAGCGAACGATTCTTAAACACCACCCCGGAGGCGTTCTCATCGCTGAATACTTCAAAAAGTCGGAGGTGGCTGGCCATGGGTAGTTCATCCGCCCAAAAAGCGGAGAGGCAAACTAACCATTTTGGTCAAAAAACGGGCGAAAAACTTAGAGCTTACTAAAAAAAATTAAAAAGTAGCCCCGATTCTTAAAAAAATTGTGTTTATTTGAAGGCTTCGCTTTTCATCCATTCAACTGCTTGCCATGCTTGCGAATGCTGCTGCG
Source organism: Bacteroidota bacterium (assembly GCA_005789565.1). Lineage (GTDB taxonomy): Bacteria > Bacteroidota > Bacteroidia > Chitinophagales > Chitinophagaceae > JJ008. The sequence continues at coordinate 44,762 of SXXL01000042.1, forward strand.
GCTACCTCTTTGGGGGTTGCCCGTTACAGTGAATTGTATTTATCCGAGTTAAAGGATAACATTCTGCCTTTTTGGGTGGAGCATAGTCGTGATGAAAAGAACGGCGGATTTTTCACCTGTTTGGATCGGTTTGGGAAGGTGTATGACACCGACAAGTTTGTTTGGTTGCAGGGGCGTCAAGTTTGGTGTTTCAGTTACATGTATAAGAATCTGGAGGCGAATCCGCAGTGGTTGCATACGGCCTTATTGGGTGCGGAGTTTCTGAAGCAACACGGACGGGATGCCGAGGGTAATTGGTATTTCTCGTTGACGGCTGAGGGCAAGCCCTTGGTGCAGCCGTATAATATATTCAGTGATTGTTTTGCGACGATGGCGTTTGCGGCGTTGGACCGGGTGCAGCCTCGGGATGAGTGGAAGCAGATTGCACTCGATACGTTTGAGAATATCATTCGTCGGCAGGACAATTGGAAGGGCATGTACAACAAGGTGGTGCCGGGTACACGTCCCCTGAAAAATTTCAGTTTGCCGATGATCTTATGTAATCTCTCCTTGGAGTTGGAGCATTTGATCGGGGCGGATCGGGTGAATTCGTTTGCTCCGGAGGTGATCGATCAGGTGATGAATATTTTTTATCAGCCGGATTCGGGATTGATCCTGGAGAATGTGCATCCGGACGGCAAGCCGTCCGATAGTTTCGAGGGACGGATATTGAATCCGGGTCACGCTATTGAGGCTATGTGGTTCATCATGGATCTGGGTAAGCGTTTTCAGGATCAGTCCCTGATTGAAAAAGCAAAAGACATTTTACTACACACGTTAGAATACGGATGGGATCAAGAGAATGGCGGTATTTTTTATTTTCTGGACATCCAAGGCCATCCGCCTCAGCAATTGGAGTGGGATCAAAAACTTTGGTGGGTGCATGTGGAGACGTTGGTGGGATTGGCCAAGGGATATGCGCTCACGGGAGATCCGCGTTGCGCTCAGTGGTTCGAGAAAGTACACAAGTATACCTGGTCGCATTTTCGGGATGAGGAATATGGCGAGTGGTTTGGATATCTCAATCGCCGCGGCGAGGTGTTGTTGCCGTTGAAGGGGGGTAAATGGAAAGGATGTTTTCACATTCCGCGTTCCTTGTATCAGGTACATAAAACATTATCTCAATTGCCCGGATGACGCTCAAGCGTATCTACATATTGCCCCTGATCCTGGTGTTGGCCGGGTTGAATCTAATGAGCGGTCGCTCTTCCTATGCACAAACTCGTCGGGTTGATGTATTGGTGGTGGGTGGCGGCACGGGGGGTACGGCGGCGGGCATTCAGTCGGCTCGCACCGGAGCGCGTACATTGATCGTAGAGCCGACCCCTTGGTTGGGTGGCATGTTGACGGCGGCAGGTGTTTCGGCCACCGATGGCAATCATTTACTGCCATCGGGATTGTGGGCCGAGTTTCGGGAGCAGTTGTATAAAGTATATGGCGGTCCCAATAAGGTAGCTACCGGTTGGGTGAGCAATACGCAATTTGAGCCGCATGTGGGCGATAGCATTTTCAAATCGATGGCGGCACGCGAATCGAATCTGACGGTGCTGTACGGTTATGAATTGGTCGCGGTAATTAAAAAAGGCGATCGGATTTGTGGCGCGAGGTTTCAGCATCTGACGACTGGAAAGAAATTGCTGGTGCGTTCCACACAGCTGATCGATGCTACGGAGTTGGGGGATGCGATCGCGCTGGCGGGTGTTCCTTTTGATGTGGGTATGGAAGCCTCTTCGGTAACGGGGGAGGATGTGAACGTTCCTGCAACGAACGATATCATTCAGGATATAACCTATGCTGCGATCTTGAAGGATTACGGGTCGGGTGCGGATTGCACGATCGTCCGTCCGCCGAATTACGACCCGCGTGAATTTGACGGCGCTTGTACCGATTATTATTTGGACAAAACTCGTTTGGCGCCCAATGTGGATGCGAAGAAGATGATCACGTATGGTCAGTTGCCCAACCGGAAGTACATGATCAATTGGCCCGGGTATGGGAATGATATTTATTTGTCATTGATCTCATTGTCGCCGGCTCAGCGTCGACAGGCGTTGGAAGCGGCTAAGCAACAGACCCTACGGTTTATTTATTTTTTACAAACCCAATTGGGCTTTCGTCACCTTGGCTTGGCCTCGGATGAGTTTCAGACGGCCGACCGATTGCCCTATATGGTTTATCATCGGGAGGGAAGACGGATGCAAGGGGTAACCCGATTTAAGGTACAGCATTTATCACGCCCTTTCAACGAGGATGCGCCGTTGTATCGGACGGGCATTTCGGTGGGCGATTATCCGATCGATCATCATCATCGGAAGAATTCGGAGGCACCGCAGCATCTGGGATTTTATCCGGTGCCTTCATATAATGTACCGTTGGGTTCTTTGATCCCGCGCCTGCAAAAAGGAATTATTGCCGCGGAAAAATCGATCAGTGTAAGCAATGTGGTCAATGGTACAACGCGATTGCAGCCTTGTGTGTTGTTGACGGGTCAGGCGGCGGGACTATTAGCGGCCAAAGCGGCGCTGACAAATCGTTCGGCAAAGGATGTGCCGGTTCGGGAATTGCAGCAAGCCTTGTTGGAGGCGAAGGCCTATATCGTGCCGTATGCCGATATCACTCCCACGCATCCGCATTTTGCGGCGGTGCAGCGGATCGGGGCGACCGGATTGTTGCGCGGGCGTTTGCAACCTTCGGGCTGGGCCAATCGGACCTGGTTCGATGCGGATTCCGTTATTCAATGGCGTGAGCTGGCCACCGGATTACAGGACTATTTGGTACTCGAGTCCAAACAAGAGTCGCTGAATCTTGTTAGTGGGAACGATCTGCTTTGGGTGTTGCGCCAATTGGGGGTAGCAGAGGACCCCGCCCCCCAGGTCGCAGCCTTATACCAGCGATCTGGGTTTGGCAACTGGGTGGCCGACAGACCCGTCCGGCGCATCGAATTAGCAGTGGCATTGGACCAATTGGCCGATCCATTTCGCACGAAGGCCGTTGATCATCAGGGAAAATTTGTATCACCATAAAAACCAACCATTCAAAAACGAGTGTTTATGAAACAACTAACCATTATGAGCTGCTTCCTCCTTTGCATGCTGGGGCAGGTCTTCGCTCAATCCGCCCGGGTTGTCGGAACGGTTTCCGATGCCGCGGGAAAAGGTATTGAGGGAGTCTCTGTCTCCGTCAAGGGGAAATCCGGAGGTGTCATCACCAACGCATCCGGAAATTATTCCATTGCCGCGGCCGTCGGCGATCGTCTTCTCTTCTCCTCCGTCGGGTTTACGGCCCAGGAGGTGGAAGTGAAGGGGACGCGACTGGATGTCTCCCTTGTCTCCGCCACTGGGGACCTAGGGGAGGTCGTCGTTGTCGGCTACGGCTCGCAGCGTAAGGGCAATGTGATCAGTGCCATCACCACCGTAAAAGGGGGTGAGCTGATTAAACGACCTCTGGCTTCCACCAGTATGGCCTTGCAGGGATTTGCGCCTGGGGTGGTGATTCAGCAAGGGTCCGGTCAGCCCGGCGCCGATGGCGGGGCCATCAATATCCGGGGGATCGGGTCCATCACCAACAGCAGTTCTCCGCTGATCATCGTGGATGGGGTCGAGGGTGTCAGCATGAACGATGTTGACCCCAACGTGATCGAGAGCATTACCGTTCTGAAGGATGCCGCTTCCACGGCCGTGTATGGTGTCCGGGGTACCAACGGGGTCATCCTTATCAAGACCAAGCGCGGTCAGGCCGGAAAGACCTCCGTCTCCTTCAACAGTTTCGTGACCAAGCAAACACCTACGAATTTACCCGAGCTGGTCTCCTCTGTCGATCACATGATCCTCTTCAATGAGTATCGCACGAATGCCGGAGGCGCTGCTCAATTCTCTCAGGCCGATATTGATCGGTATCGAACTACGCCGCCCGACAACCTGAATGTATTCAATACGGATTGGAAGGACCTGATCTTCCAAAATTCCGGTCTGATGCAAAACCACAACCTGATCGTGAACGGAGGTTCTGAAAAAGTAAGCTTCCTGGCCTCGGGTACGTATTTGAATCAGCAGGGGATCGTCACCAATAACAGTTTCCGTAAATACGACCTGCGGTTGAACGGGGATGTGAACCTGAGCCGCAAGGTCAAGTTCACCACCGACCTGTTCTACACCAAGGCAACGAATATTCAGCCGGCGGGTATGTCACCCAATGAGATCGTACAGCGCGGTATTTCGATGGCCCGTTTGTGGCCGGCGAAATTCGGCGATGGACTCTACGGAGATGCGGGACAGACCAACCGGATCAATCCCGTAGCCGCCGCGGAGGCCTCAGGCCTTAACCGTGCCGAAACGCCCACGCTCTCTGTTCGCTTTGCACTAAATGCAGAGGTGTTCCGCAATTTTGTCGTGGAGGCCGCGTACAATACGCGCTCTTCCTGGACCGAGGCCTATGTGGCCCGGACGGCTTATGCGTCTTACAATCCCAATCCGGCTGCCAACAATTATCTGTTCGCACAGATGGTGGGAGATTCCTTGTTGACATATACCAACAACCGGCTTAACAGCAACCAGTATTATGCATCGGGAACCTACAGTTTCCAATTGAAGAAAGATCATCAGTTCCGCGTGCAGGGTGGTTTCCAGGGGTTGGACAATGTGGTCAGTACTGTCACGGCTTCCCGTGCCGGTTTGGCCAATCCGGATCGTCCCTACCTGAACCTGGCCACCGGTGCCTTTGGGGCACCCAGTGGTTCGGCTGCCGATTTCGCCCTGGCCGGTTTCTTTGGTCGCATCAACTATAATTTCAAGCAGACCTATCTGCTAGAAGCGACCGGTCGATACGACGGATCTTCCCGGTTCAGCCAGCTGCGTGGAAAGCAATGGGGCTTCTTCCCTGGCGTCTCTGCCGGTTGGGTACTGAGCAAGGAAAAATTCATGGAGAAAGTTGACTTTATCAACTATGCCAAGTTGCGGGTCTCCTACGGTAAACTCGGAAACCAGGAACTGGGAAGCAATTATCCCTTCGTGGCGCAATTGAATCCCGGTACCGCCTATTATTTTAATAACGTGCTGACGCCTGGCTCTTCCCTCAATAATATCCCGAATGAGACGGTCAGCTGGGAAAATTCGACCCAGAGCAATGTAGGGGTGGATCTTGCCTTCCTGAAGAGCAAATTGAATGTCACCTTCGATATCTATCAGAAGAAGATCACCGACATGTTGATCGATTTCCCTGTGGCCAATGCCCTGGGATATGCCGGTAGCTCTGTGATCCCCGCCAACGCCGGTAGCATGGTGAACAAAGGCTGGGAGTTTTCTGCCACGTACCGCGACAAGGCCGGTAAACTGAATTACAGCATCACGGCCAACCTGAGCGATGTACGCAACGAGGTATTGGATACCAAAGGGCTTGATATCGTTCAGGGCATCCAAGTATCCCGTGCCGGATACCCGGTCCGTTCATATTTGCTTTACAAGACAAATCGCTTGTATCAACCCGGGGAGAACTTCAACAGCCCCTATAACGGAACGCGTGTCACGGGTGCCGGGGACATCAAGTATGTTGATCTGGACGGCAACGATACCCTCAATGCTAAAGACCGCATGCTGATGGGGAATAACTTCCCCCGGTACGACTTCAGTTTGAACTTCAATGCCGACTACAAAGGATTCGACCTGAATATTTTCCTGTTCGGCGTGGCCAAACGCGACAACTACATCTCTGGTGTAGGAGTTGAGCCCTTCAACGCCGGTAACTGGTTCGCCACCGGTCTCACCTCTGCCCTGGAGCGTTGGACGCCGGAGAAGACCAATTCCCGCTACCCCCGTCTCTTCTCGGGTGGGAACGGCAACTACATCGCATCCGATTTCTGGTTGCGCAACGGCGCCTTCATGCGGGTCAAGCACATCACGCTTGGCTATACCCTCGACAAGAAGTGGGCCGATAAGATCGGTGTGCAGCAACTCCGCTTCTACGTGAATACCGTCAATCCGCTGACCTTCTCCAATTACGAGCCCGGGTTCGATCCGGAGATCAGCAACAATACCGGTGCGTTCTATCCCATCATGAAGACAACCACCGTTGGTGTTAACCTCCGCTTTTGATCACCCGAAAAAATTCAATCATGAAAAATACATTCATTACCGGTTCCCTTCTTCTCCTGGTGCTGGTCACTATCGCGCCGGGCTGTAAGAAATACTTGGACCGCAACCCGCTTTCGACCTTCTCGCAGGCCGACTTCTACAACAACGGCGCACAAGTGCAGCAGGCGCTTACCGGCGTTTACAATGCGTTTGGTGCTCGCACGGTGAGTCCGGGCTTCAACAACCCCACGCCCTATTTTTCCAAGATGGACCTCTACACGGAGCTGGGGCATGAGCGCGGTCTCAATGGCACGATCGCATCCGGCGCCTACAACTCCACCAACGGTACAGTATCGGAGCTATGGACGGCTTTCTTCCAAGTGATCCAACGCTCGAACAACCTGCTATTCTATATGAACAAGGCCCAGGCCACCATGACCGAGGCCGAGTACAAGCGGGTTCAGGCAGAGGCGAAAGTGCTTCGCGCCCTTGCGTACTGGCACCTGATCGCCTATTACGGGGATGTGCCCTTCTTCACGGCGCCGCCCTCTACACCTGAAGAGATCTACAATTTCACGCGTACCACCAAGAAGACCATCATCGATTTTCTGATCGATGACCTTACGGCCTCTTCGGTCGACCTCGACTGGTTGCCCAGCCAATTCGGGCGCGTCAGCCGCGGGGTATCCCTGGGTGCAGCGGCCCGTTTGGCCATGCTGATGGGTACGACCGAGTACTACACCAAGGCAGCGGATCTGACCGACAACATCATCGCTAATGGTCCCTATGCCCTGAATCCCGTTTACGGAAATCTGTTTCGCAAGGCAGGTCAGACCGCCAATGTGGGCAATGAGATCATGTTCATCTATCCTTATGGTGATGCCGATCCCGGATCCTTCAATTATCTGAATCTGGTACAGGGATCTCGGAACCAGGGCGGACAATCTAGTCACTTCCCCAGTCAGTTCCTCGTGGATCTCTTCGAGTGTACCGATGGTAAGAATATCGCGGAGTCGCCGCTCTACAATCCGGCTCGCCCCAATCGTAACCGTGACCCACGGATGAAGCAAACGGTGGTCGTACCGGGTGATACCGTGATCGTACAAGGATTCACCAGCATGGTGTTCAATATCAACGCTACCGTGGCCACATTCAATACCACTACCCAGGCCATCACCTTCCCCAGCACCACCACCAATCAGGACAGCCTAAATGCATTTGGCGCTCGTCAGAACGGGTTGGGCAATTACTGGCGGAAGTATCTGCAGGATCGTGACATCAACGGTACCGCCGGAAACTTTTTTAAAGTGGGTTGGGTATATATGCGCTTTGCCGAGATCCTGCTGATCAATGCAGAGGCGCATCTGGAGAAAGGTTCCGCCTCTTCTGTGGTTGTCACGGCGATCAACCGCGTACGCGCTCGGGCCGGCATGCCCAATGTCGATGCCGCTATTCAGGGTAATGCTCAACGCTTGAAGGCTTTGGTGCGTCGCGAGAAGATGGTTGAGCTGGCCAATGAAGGCTTGCATATGGCCGACCTGCGTCGTTGGGACAATGGCGCCTATGCAGCACGGGTAATGCCCGGACAAACCTATGGTCAGACCACTTCGAACATGAGACTGACCGCTGGTGTCGGACTTGAATTCACACTTCCGGATGCGCCACCCGTATTCGATGCTACCTATGAGGTGCCCATCGATTATACCGGCAGTGCCGCTCGTCGCCTCCTTCGCGAGATCCGGCTGTATAACGACAATCAGCATCGTCTCTGCCCCATTCCGCAAGGTGAGATCGATAAGAACAAGAATCTCACCCAAAATCCAGGCTGGTAACAATCAGTATACATAAGCAAGAAAACGGCCGCCCTTTCCAGGGTGGCCTTTTTTTTGGAACTTCATACACATGAAACAACGACTGGAATCGCTGGATGCCCTCCGGGGATTCGCCATCCTCACCATGGTGCTCTCAGGCAGCATTGCATTCGGCGATGCGTTGCCCGGTTGGATGTATCATGCACAAGTTCCGCCACCCACCCATGTTTTTGATCCCACTCGCCCCGGCATCACGTGGGTCGATCTGGTCTTTCCTTTTTTCCTGTTTAGCATGGGTGCGGCCTTTCCGCTGGTGCTTCACCATCCGCTTACTCCACCTACTTTTTTTAACTTACTCCGCACAGCCTTTCGCCGCTACGGATTGCTTCTATTCTTTGCCCTTTTCTCGCAGCACTTCAAAGCCTGGGTGCTCTCCGATTCGCCAAGCTGGATCCATCAATTTCAATCGATCGTTGCCTTTCTAATTCTTTTCATCGTGCTGTACAGTTGGAAGGAGATCCATTCTCCGCGTCTTCGTGGCGGACTTCGTCTGATCACCTTGCTCGCAGCCATTGCATGGATGTGCCTGGGTACTTATTCAAATGGAAAGGGCTTTGACCCCTATCGCTCCGATATCATCCTCGTGGTGCTGGCCAATATGGCATTTTTCGGAACGATTATTTATGGTTGTACGCAGAATCGGCCTTGGGTTCGCGTGGCCATTCTTCCGCTGGTGATGGCCATTTTCTTTGCGTCCAAGCAGGAGGGTTGGGCCAAGGATTTGTATTCGATCGATTCGATCGGAATCATTCAGATCGATTGGGCGTATAAATTTTATTTTCTCAAGTATCTGTTTATCGTGATTCCGGGGATGTTTGCGGGGGAGTGGTTAAAGGGCCTGATGTCCGAAACGGTGCCCTCCCCGAAATGGTTTGGCCGGGCGGGTGTATTGGGTTTGATGCTCATCGGTTGGAATCTTTACGGGCTGTATACGCGTCAGCTGACCCTCAACCTATTTGGCACGCTGTTGTTACTTGTAGGGATGTATGCGTCGTTGCGGAAACAACTTTCTATTTCATTGAATAAATTATTTCAGGCGGGTGCGTATTTACTTGTATTGGGTTTGTGTTTTGAGTCGGTGGAGGGCGGAATCAAAAAAGATCCCTCTAACTACAGTTATTATTTTGTGTGCTCGGGACTGGCGTTTGTTGCTCTGATCGTGTTGGAGTCGGCATTGAAAAGCCCCACGGGGAAGCGCGTAGTGGGGTTTTTGTCGGTGCAGGGACAAAATCCCATGGTGGCCTATGTAACCGGCAGCTTGCTTTTGTTACCACTTATGACCTTGAGTGATATTAAGCCCTATTGGGACTCCATGAATCAAACTGCCTGGATGGGATTTGCGAAGGGGGTTCTCTTTACAGGCGCCGTATCGGTCGTTACTTATTTGTTTGTTCAGCGACGGTGGTTCTGGCGGACTTGATAACTCGATCAATGGTGGTGCAACTTATTCATAGACATGTGAATAACGTTTAGTTTCGAGGGGGGTTAAATTTGCGTGGGCATCGGAATTTTATACCCCGGTAGCCATCAAAATTTAGAACAGATTCGAAGCCTGTTGGATAATTTATAATAAATTAGAACTTGAATCAAAAAACATACCTATACACCGCGATTAATTATCTAGATTGATGAAAATGAGATCTATAAGTCAGCTGGAAGTAAGGCTTAAAGACGACAGTGTAATATTAAATTAACAGAATAAAACCTAGTTATGGGAAGAGAAATATCACTTTTTGCGGACTACCACCAAAAGGAAAACTCACTGACAAACTATTGTGGGTTAATTATGAAAATGCTATATGAAGATAGCCCAAGAAAATTTGAAGAACTTTTAGCAACTCTTTTAAAGACAGATACTAACATAATTGTTGGCCCGACTTTTAGCCAACAGATAAAAACCATAAATAGTATTCCAGACTTAGCTATTACACAAAAATCATTTTCCGTTTTTTTTGAAACAAAAATTACGGATTGGTTTTATGAGGACCAAATTAACCGACATATTGCAGGGTTCAATCAAACGGCAGACAATAAAGTACTTTTTTTGCTTTCCAATTTTGAAAATGATAACTTATTTGAGCAATTTGACAAAGAAATTAAGGAGGCAAAAAAGCATAAAATTATTCTTCAACCTCTGACCTTTGAAGAGTTTGTTGGCTCACTTGAACAAGTGTGTACTTCGGATTATTTAAGAAATATACTTGATTTGTTTAAGTTATATCTTGACAGAAATGGACATCTTCCAAAGTGGAAATATTTACTTGATGTTGTGAGTTGCTCAGGAAGTCTTGCAGAAATCGAACAAAGTGTTTATATGTGCCCTGACAGTGGTGGAGCATACAGTCATAGACGCGCAAAATATTTTGGACCATATTCGTCTAAAAGAGTGGCTGAGATATTTGAAATAAATGCAATCGTTGTAATTGAGAAGAATTTAGGGGAAGCAAAAATAAAATGGAAGAATACGAAAATAACAGATGAAACCTTGATTGAACAAGCAAAACAAAAATTACAAAATTGGCAATCGCGAGTTGATGAAAATAAATCAGTTCCATTACAGGTATTCCTGCTCGATAATAGAGAACAAACAAATTTTGTTAAAAAAACGAGTGGCGGTATGTTGCAATCAAAAAAATATTTTTGGGATATAGCAATTGACTGTAAAAATTCGCAGGAACTCGCAGAGAAATTAAGAGACAAAAGTTGGAGTGACTATGAATAACATCCGACAGAAAAAGGCCTGAACAGCTAACAGTATCTACCTAAAGGGATAGTTCACAGGTCAAGTAAAAAATTTATCTTTCTAAGATTTCCGATTAGTAGACAGTAAAGTACTAGAAATCGTCACTTCGACAAGAGCCAAAACGCCATGTCTATCGAACAGTATAACCAAATATGCTTCCTGATCACTCGATCAGCGATAGATTTTTGAGGGATAGTCCGCTGCCGGGCTGACGAAGTACGATCCGAATCCGGTCGATCTTCTTCGCTTCTTCCCAAAATTTCCATACAGTAGTAGGATCTTGTCCTTCTGTCTCGGCATAGATCGGTCTTTGATCCTTCACCGACCTTAGCTCCACGCCATAGCGCATGGGGATGGTGCCGATCCTGATTTCGCGGTGATAAAGCTCGATCGCAGCGACCAGACTGCCCTCCGGTACAATGGATTTTGTCGTGGCTTGAAAGGAGAGTCCGCTAACAGCCATTTCCCGGTCGAGGATCAAACTTTCCCCATCGAATGAATCTTGTTCGGATTTGGCAGTGATATCGGTAAAGGTCATCGAATCGATCAGCCGATATCCGGCCCGAGAAGTGATGGGTTTTGATTGACCATAAAATCGTCTAGTCCATTCCCGAATGGGGTCGTAGGGGAGTTGATCAGGCAGCTCTTTTCTTCCGCTCCAGGCATAATCGAGCGCGAGGATGTAGGCACCGAACTGCTCGATGTTGATCAACATATTTTTTTCACTGCTTTCAAAATCGGCCCAGGTCGTTTGCAAGACACCTGTATTTTCTTCGATGGCCGCTTTCACAAATCCGTGTACGTTATTGGGCCCGAGCCAGGGAGAAGCCAGCGGAATATTTTGATTTTGTTTCCAGATGTGCAGACTCTTTTTGTAAACCGACGGATCGGGATTATTCAGATAATGCCAATCGGCTACATAGGTACCGGCGGGAATGGCCTCCCGAATCATTTTTGCCCGTGCCGGATTGATACCGTTGCAGGCATCGGGACCTTCTCCCGGGGCCAGTCCCATATCTCCCCAGATCATCAATTTCTTATTGTTTGATTTGGCATAGCGATCCAAAAAAGATAATTGATTGCGAAAGAGCGATACTTCTTTATCCCTTGGCAGATTAAATCCGATCATACCGATCTCATCGAATCCTACATGCAGGGTAGAGGGCTGCAACAGATCGATCGCCTCATTCCAGATCGTTTGAATGGCTTCTTTTGCTGCGGGCAGATCCGTATTCAGGGTATACGGGTAATCGGGGTTGATGGCCAGCCGCCGGGTGGATTTTGGTTTAAAGAACCACTCCATATGTCCCAAGCTCTGAATGAGGGGGATCGGTTCCACTCGGTTTTTTCGAAGCAGCTCAAATTCTTTTTTCAGGTCGAGCAGCGATACTGAAATCGGGTTGTGGATCTCCGGAAAGGCACTCCACCGGGCTTGCTCACATTGGATCACCGCCTTGTTCATTTTCAGAGGGAGCAAGATGCGCTCATACATTCGCGTGTGAAACTCGAGCGCGGTGGGACCGGTGAACATATGAATCCCTCTCCAATCAGATTTGGGTCGGTCCGAGATACGCATGCAGGGGATCTGTAATCTGCCATTGGCCCACTCCGTTGCCTGCGCCAGGGTTTGCAGCGCGTATTGAAGGGCTGTATCCGTGCTACTTTCAATGCGGATGCCATCCGTGGAAACCTCGATCCGGTATTCCTGTGTATTCAATGCAGGATTTTGTAGGACCTGAATTCGAGGGTGGTGCTGATCACTCAATTGCCACTGCAGGGACAGCAGCGATCGGAAAGCCGATTCGACCGAATCCGGGGGATTGATTTGGGTGAGGGGGATCGTGTGAAATCCGCCAGTTGTTTTCACTTCGGCAGGAAGAGGCAGAATCGTTTTATTCAGGGCGCTGGGAACCCAGCCATGTTCGTTTCTAACGGGACGAACATATTTAATACCCGTACGAGTGTCCGATTGCGGAGGCGTGTCGATTGTTTCAACTTGAAATGCACGTTGGAGCCGTTGCTGTGCGTCCACCTGGATCTTATCCTCGTAAAACTCTATGTATTGATTTCGGGCGCTGTAATCGGTGGGGGCAGGATTGGCATTGTCTGAGATCTTGATCTTGAAGGGAACTGGGCTGGTAAATACAAAGCTGCCAAAGGGAGTTTGTGCAACGAGTTTGTTACCGATGAATTTTTCGAGTGCTTGGATGGTTCTGCCGGATGCATCTTTCCATCGAGCTTCCCGGAAATAAGGTTTCCAGAGGCGGACAAAGGTGATCTCGGCCAGTCCCGTATCGGTTCGATTCCACTTACAATCGATTCGAGCTTCGATCTTTCTTTCCGTTTGTTTCATCCGAAAAGAACCGAACACGGCGGTGTTTTGGCTTCCCAGGATCAATTCGGTATCGTGGGGGGCGTGGTTGACCTCATCTTGCTCCCACCAAGTGAAATAATAATGATGTTGTTTTCGATCGGACGTAAAAAAATTGATCTCCGATCCCATGCCCCAAGTTAATTCGGCCGTTTCCAGAAACAAACCTTTCTTAGGAATGAGCTTGGCCTGCGTTTGTGCCTGTAAGGTTGTACTGAGCAGCCAACCGAATAGGAAGAGCCAAGATCTTTTACTCAGAAACATAATAGGTGAGGGTTCCGCCTTTTAGCAATTCGGCATGTTGAATGGATCGTACCGGGATGGATCGACCATTCCACTCCACGCGGGTGATCTGGGAAGGGCCCTGTTTTTTTTCTTTTTTTACTTCGAACTGAAGTGTTTTGTTAGCGGGCAATTGAAGGGTTGCTTTTTTGATTAGGGGGAATCCAAACAGGTATTCTCCACCACAGGGATTCATGGGGTAAAGTCCCAGACTACTCCAGAGATACCAGGCACTCATTTGTCCGCAGTCGTCGTTGCCGCTGAGTCCGTCCGGACCATTCTTATAAATACTGTCGGCTACTACTCGAAGCCATTTAGCGGCTTTTTCGGGTTGACCGAGGGCGGTGTACATATAGATGATATGGTGACTGGGTTCGTTGCCGTGGGCGTATTGTCCGATCAGTCCCGTTACATCAATAGAAACATTTTCTCCGTGCAACTCGGAGGGTGCTGTAAACAGTTCATCCAATTTGGCTACGAGTTTTTCTTTTCCGCCATACAATGCGGCGAGTGAATCAACGGCGTGGGGGACGAAGAAGCTGTGTTGCCAGGCGGTGCCTTCGATGTATTGTCCGTCGAAACCATGTTCCGACAGCAGTGGATCGAAGGGTTCGATAAAACTTCCATCGGTTTTTCGGGCTCGCATGAATCCGGAATTGGCATCAAACAGTTTGGCGTAGCTGCCAGCGCGTTGGGTAAAGAGTTTGTGATCTTCCTTCTTCCCGAGCTTTTTGGCTACCTGTGCGATGCACCAGTCGTCGAACGCGTACTCCAATGTCATGGTCACGCTCCAACCGTGTTTGTCCTGCGGAACGTATCCGTATTGGATATAAGCGGGCGTGCCTCGTTGTTTTTGGAAAGCAGAAGTACGCATCGCATCGTAAGCTTTTTCGTAATCGAATCCTTTAACGTCTTTCAAAATGGCATCGGCGAGGATAGGAATGCTGTGGTAGCCGGTCATGGTGTTGGCCTCCCAGGTGCTGATATCCCACACGGGAAGCAGGCCATCGTCTTCGTATCGTTGGAGTAGGCTGTTGAGCAGATCGGGCAGTCGTTCGGGTTGTGTCAGCGTAAACAGTGGTGAAAGGGCGCGGAACACATCCCATTGAGAGAAGATGGTGTATTTGGCTTTTCCTTTTTGGAAGGTTTTCTTTTTATTATCCCAGGTTTGATACGCGCCGTCACGATCGCTGTGGATCACGGGGGCCAGACAGGTTCGGTAGAGCGCGGTGTAGAAGCGGGTGGCGAAGGATTTGTCGGTCGTGTCGATCCGGATCTTTTGTAGTTCTTTTTCCCAGGTGGCCTCGGCGATGTTTTGTACTTGGTTGAACGATGTGGGTCGACCAGGGGCATTCAATTCCTGCAGCGCTTTTTCGGTGCTGACGGAGCTGAGGGTAACTTGTACGCCCAGTTTCGGAGCTTGTTTGAATTGTAGAAGAACTTTTGTGAGCGGACCAAAGGCCTGATCGTTCGTATGAACGGAATCATCTATGAATCGGTGGTAGGTGATGGGTTGGGAGAAGCGGGCGGCGAAATAAACTTTTTGTCCCTTTGCCCAACCGGTGCTGTAGCGATAGCCAACGATGGTATGCGCATCGATGCGTTGCAACATACCGGCGGTGGATTTATCCCAGTTGATCGCGAAGCCCAAGTCGAAGCGCAGCCAGCCTTCCTTACCGGGGAAGTTGTATCGGTGGTGACCGGTACGTGTATCGGCGGTGAGTTCGCAGTTGATGCCGTTATTTAATTTGACCGAGTAGTAACCCGGACTGGCTTTTTCATTTTGGTGATTGAAGGGCAGCAGGATTTTAGGCTTTGATACTTCTGTAGTATCTGTGAGAGGGAGAACGGAGATGTCGCACCAATCTCCGATGCCGGTGCCGCTGAGGTGGGTGTGACTGAATCCGGCGATGGTGTTGCTGGAGTAGTGATAGCCGCTGCACCAGTCCCAACCCTCTGCGCCGTTATCGGGACTGAGTTGCACCATACCGAAGGGGACGGTAGCGCCGGGATAGACATGTCCGTGTCCGCCTGTGCCCAGAAACGGATCGACCAGACGTGTCAGTTTTTGGGCAGGAAGAAAATGCGTGATACTGAGCAGCAGCAGCATTCCGGTGAAACGGCGCATCATGTTTTATTTAATGAAGGGGTATTGTCCGCTGAACCAAGGGGCGGTCGGCGGAATTCCTTCGTAGAAAAAGAATGATTCGCCTTTGAAACCTTTGTTCCGGTTTGCCTGGATCATTTGGGTCAGAAATGCGGTGGTAGCCACATAGGTGCCGGATCGCAACAATACGCCCGGATACAGCGGCACATTGGGATTGCGGTGATAGGTTTTTTGTTGGGACAGCGTTGCATCGTAGGCGTTGATGTCGTAACGGTAGCATTGTGGCAGGATGGCATCGACATAGCTGCTGTCGACCCAAGTGGGCCAGTCCTGTAAGTATTCGTTCAATCCCCACGGATAGGGACTGGGAGAAACGGTGAGTTGTATGGCTGGTTTGATCGCTTTTATTTCCGTGCGCAATCGTTTCAGAAAGGCGTTCAATTTTTTGGCGCGCCAGTTCAGCCAGGTGGCATCGGTAGCGCTGGGTGGGGGAGATGCGCCGTTGTTTTCGGAGGCATAGAGGGCGGTGGTATAGGTGTCGTAGCTGCCGGTGGTGGGCATGGCGGGCAATCGGTCGTCGCCTTGTACACCATCTACGTCGTATCGGGTCACCACTTCTTTAAACAGGTCGATCATGAATTGTTGTACCTCGGGGTGAATGGGATTCAGCCAGTCAAATCCGTTTTTGACCACGAGTGCTCCATTGAAGTCTCTGGCAGCCCAGTGGGGTTTGGCGGCTACGATGGGTCCGCCATTAGCGGAATACGAAGAGGAGAATCCATACTCAAACCAAGCATGCACTTTGAGTCCCTTCGCGTGTCCTTCTTCCACGCATTCCTGCAACGGATCGCGTCCTTCATACCGTTCCAGGATGGGTTTGCCGATCAGGTTGTTCATCACCGTGCTCGGATACATGGTGCGGGCATTATTATATACCACGATGAACAGGTGATTGATGCCGGCCGCTTTGCATTGGGTGACCATCTGCTGGATGTTGTTGCGGCTGTCCAGCGCCGTACTCGCGGTGGTTGTGACCCAAACACCTCGAAGGGCGTTGGGATCCCAAACTGGCGTGGTATTGCCTCCTCCTCCTCCGTTTCCACCTCCACCACTACCGCCACCGCCGTTATTTTTATTACAGCTGAGCAGGGAAAGTGCGACCAGCAAGCCGGCCAAGGTCCGAGAAATGAAGGGGGAAAATGTCATAGCGAAGCAACTGCGAACTTAATTAAAAATATGGGGTGATTTCCAAGGGTTATTAATTATTTTTATTAACTTCCAAATTCTCTATTTCTTTAAAAATCAACTGCTTGCCTTGAACAATATGAAACCTGCTAGCTCTCCGTTGAGGTGGGTGCCCACGACTTGGTTTGCGATGGGATTGCCGAATGTGATGTTGAGTGGTACGGCCTTGGCTGTTTTGTATAAAAACCTTGGGTATTCCGATGGCCAGATCGCTTTTTGGACGGGGGTGATCGTGTTGCCTTGGAGTTTTAAGCCGTTGTGGGGACCGTTTCTGGAGATGTTCCGTTCGCGGCGTTTTTATATTTATGCCACGCAGTTGTTGGCCGGTATTTGTTTTGGATTGGCGGCGTTGAGCTTATATACGGATCATTTTTTCCCGCTGTCGATTCTCTTCTTTTTTTTGCTGGCCTTTATGGGTGCCACGCAGGATATGGCGGCGGATGGCATGTACTTGGCAGAACTTAGTGCACCGGAGCAGGCCCGGTGGGTGGGTTGGCAGGGTACCTTCTACAATGTTTCCAAGGTGTTTTCGAATGGGGGGATGGTTTTTCTCGCGGGCAGTTTGGTGGCGGCCATGGGAAATGTGCGGGGTTGGTCGGTCGTACTGGGACTATACGCGTTGGTCATGTTTTTAGTTGGACTTTACAGCACCCGGGTTTTGCCTCGTACGGAAGGCGAGCGTTCCGTTAAAACGGGTGCGGAGGTATGGGAAACGTTGGTGGATGTGATCCGGAGTTTCTTTCAGAAGCAGGCGGTTTGGGGCGGCATCGCGTTTATCACCTTGTATCGTTTTGCCGAGGGGCAGGCGATGAAGATCACACCGCTTTTCTTTTTAGCGGATCGAGCGAAGGGCGGATTGGGATTGAGTGAGGCACAGGTGGGGTTGCTGACAGGAATCTATGGTACGATCGCTTTCATTGCCGGTTCTTTATTGGCCGGTTACCTGGTGTCGAATAAAGGGCTGACTCGTCGCATGCTGCTGACGCTTTGTGCGTTCTTCAATCTGCCGTTCGCGGTGTATGCCTATCTCGCTTGGTTTTTACCGACGGACATGCTCACCATTTCGGTTGCCATATCGGTCGAGTATTTTGGATACGGTTTCGGGTTCATCGGTATCATTTTGTTCATCATGCAGCAGCTGGCACCGGGTAAGTATCCGTTGGCGCATTATGCGTTTGGGAGTGCCATTACCTATTTGGGCTTTACCGCGGCCTCGATGATCAGCGGTTACATCAGCGATCGGTATGGCTATTCCAATTTCTTTATTTGGATATTGATCTCAACCATCCCCGCCTTTATCGTAACGGCTCTTGTACCTTTGCATCAGCCCGTCGTAAAAGAAACTTCTAACTAAATGATCCGTGCACGATTTTATTGGCTCGTTGTATGTGTGGGCTTCAGTCTGTTGGGACAGGCCCAGGGCTGGGATTCCAGTTATCGTTCTACCTATTACGATCAAAAACTGACCCTGTTCCGCTTGTTGCCGGATACGGAGGGGGAGATCATTTTTTTAGGAAACAGTATAACTGATATTGGCGAGTGGGCCGAGATCTGGCAAAATCCCCGCGTGAAGAATCGGGGTATCAGTGGTGATATCACGTTTGGTGTGTTGGCCCGATTGGATGAGGTCTTATCGGCTCGTCCGGCTAAGATCTTCGTGATGATCGGGGTCAACGACATTGCCCGGAACATTCCCGATTCGGTCATTCTGCATAATTATCGCCGGATCATCGAGCAGGTGCAACGGTTTTCTCCTCAAACCCGAATCATTTTTCAGTCGGTGCTGCCGACCAATGATGAATTCAAACCCTTCAAGAATCATTACGGGAAGGACGATCACATTCGTTCAGTAAATGCCGGTCTTCGAAGCCTTTGTGAGGAATCGAAGGTTGACTACATCGATCTTTATTCCCGTTTTTTGGATGCGTCGGGCAAGCTGGATAAGCGATATACGAATGACGGACTGCACCTGAACGGGGCGGGCTATATGCATTGGAAAGCACTTTTGATCGAACAAAAACTCATGCCGTAATGCGCATCACGGGTACGTTCATTGACGAGATCAGTCACGACATTCCCCATCAAAACTGGGGGGCTGCCGAATGGGCTCGTGATTTTCAGCACATGAAAGCGGCGGGGATCGATACCGTGATCGTGATCCGTTCGGGGTATCGTCGGTTCATCACCTATCCGTCCGATTACCTGATGAAGGAGCTGGGTTGTTATGCGCCACCGGCAGACCTGATCGAGTTGTTCCTGACGCTGGCCGACAAGCACCAGATGAATTTTTATTTTGGATTGTACGACAGTGGTCGGTATTGGGATACTGGCAATATGCAGCACGAGATCGATGCCAATCGATTTGTGATCGATGAGGTCTGGAAAAAATACGGCCATCATCCATCCTTTCGGGGCTGGTATTTGTCGATGGAGATCAGCCGGAAGACCAAAGGGGCTACCGAAGCATTTCATACGTTGGGGAAGCAGTGCAAGGAGGTAAGTGGCGGACTTCCCACGTTCATCTCTCCCTGGATCGACGGGAAGAAAGCCGTGATGGCGGCACAGTCAGCGCTCACCAAGACCGATGCGGTTTCCTTGCAGGAGCATGAGCGGGAATGGGACGAGCTTTTTGCGGGGATGCAAGGCGTGGTGGATGCCGTGGCCTTTCAGGATGGGCATATTGATTTTCATGAGCTGGAAGATTTCTTCAGGATCAATAAGAAACTGGCGAATAAATATGGAATGCAGTGTTGGACCAATGCGGAATCTTTCGATCGCGACATGCCCATTAAATTTTTACCCATCAAATTCGAAAAGTTACGGTTGAAGTTGGAGGCGGCCCGGCGCGCCGGATACGACAAGGCGATCACGTTTGAATTCTCTCATTTCATGAGTCCGCAATCGATGTATCCCTCTGCTCATCATCTCTACAACCGATATTTGGAGTACGTTAATCAATTTTCATGAGGAAGATCTTATTGCTGCTTGGATGTTTGAGTGTTTTATCGGTCATGGGACAAGATCCCATCCGGGGCGTTTGGGTGACCAGCTCCGGCAGTTCGGTCTTGAATTCCCGGCAACAGATCCGGGAGGCCGTGCTGCAGTGTCGCGATCAGGGTCTGACCGATCTGTTCATGGTGGTTTGGAACAACGGAAAGACCATGTATCCCAGTCAGGTCACCTATCAATATGTAGAACAATTACAAGACCCGGCCTATAAGGGACGTGATCCGTTACAGGAAATGATCGAGGAGGCACATGCGGTGGGCTTGCGCGTTCATGCGTGGATGGAATTCGGGTTCTCCTATTCGTACAAGGATTCATTATCGGTTTGGAACAAGAAATATCCCGATTGGGCTGGCCGAAATGCCAGGGGACATCTCCTTCAAAAAAATGGATTTTATTGGTGGAATGCGTTGCATCCGGGTCCCCGGCAATTCCTCCACGAATTGGTGGAGGAGATCGTACTGCGGTATGATATCGACGGGATCCAAGGGGATGATCGGTTACCGGCCATGCCTTCCGAAGGAGGGTATGAATTGGCTACGGTGAGTGCGTACGGCAATGCCGGGGGTGATCAGCAAGCTGCTCTCAATCCGAAGCAGGAGGACTGGCTACAGTGGCGTGCCGATAAGCTTAGTGCTTTTGGGCAGGAGTTGTATCAACTGGTCAAATCGCATAAGCCTGGTTGTTTGGTTACCTGGTCGCCCAGCATTTACCCCTGGAGCAAGCAGGAGTATTTACAGGATTGGCCGACTTGGCTGCGAGAGGGGTATGCGGATTATATTTTCCCGCAATTGTACCGATACAATGCCGAGGCCTATGAGCAGTTGTTGAAGGACCTGAACAATCAGGTACCGGCCGATCAACGTCGTAAGATCTTTCCCGGCGTGTTGACCTCATTGGGTGATGGCTATCAGGCTTCGCGCACGTTGCTCAATCGATTCATTGAACTCAATCGTGCGTACGGGTACAGCGGGGAAGTATTTTTCTATTATGAAACTCTGAACCGGCTGTCTGGTCCGCTATATCCCGACACCATTAAATGATCGTTATGAAAACGAAACTTTTTTTCGTCCTTTCTTTTTTCCTTTTATTCACTGCAGCCTGCTCGAAGGACGGCGGTTCCGGTGGAGGAGGGAACAATGGTGGGGGTGGTGGTGGCGGTACCACGCCTCCGGTGATCGTGCCCATTATTACCCTTCCGGCAGGATGGAAGTACAATGCGTCGTACAGCTCCAGTTTCCCGAGTGGCATTCAGGCATTTAGCTTTGATACAATTTTTAATGGCCGAACTGTAAAGGCTTTTTGTCTGGCTTACGACAGTAAGTTGGGGATTTTCGATTTCAAGCCGGTACAATCGGCTACGGCTAAGAAGGTCAGTGAATTCGTTTCGCAAGAATCCGGGATCGTGTATGGCGCGATCAACGGGGGTTATTTCGGCGGAAATTCGTCGTATAGTCTGGTCAAATACAGCAACATTCAAAGTTCTCACAACATCAAGTCGGTGAGCAGGCCGCCCAATATCTATTATCCGACCCGAGCGGCTTTTGGTATTCAGGCGAACGGATCGCCCACAACCGCTTGGATCTATCACGTGGGGGCTACCAATGAAAATATTTACAGTTATCCGATTCCAAGTCCCAATGTGGAGGGTGCTGTCCCGCAGCCGGTCCCGACCGAAACTTTCCCGGCCGGGGGTTCGTCATGGACCGTTCCCACTGCCATTGGCGGTTCGCCGATGTTGTTGCGGGGGGGACAAGTAACGATCTCCGACATAGCTGAATTGATTAGCATTAATAACACGAGCAGTCGCCCGCGTTCGGCCCTGGGTTATACGGCCAATGGGATCGTGCTGTTGTTGGCAGTAGAGGGAGACAATGGGGGAGCTGGTTATCCTGGTATCAACCTGGCCGATCTGGCTGCCATGCTGAACCAACTGGGTTGTACCGATGCTATGAACCTCGATGGCGGTGGTTCCACTTCCCTGGTGATATCGGGTCGGTTGACCGTACGTCCGGGTGATGCGGGTGTTGAGCGCAATGTGGTCAGCGCTGTGTTGATCAAACGCAAGTGATCAGATCAGCTGGTTGGGATCCCAGAAATGTTTTTGAAAGTGGACGATCTGGTCGTCGAGCACCTGAATACCTTCTTTTTCGAGTAATTGTTGCATACGCTCCGGTGGGGAGAAATGCATTTTTCCGGTCAGTCTGCCTAAACGATTCACGACGCGATGGGCGGGAACGGCGGGTTTGACAAAATGGCTTTGGTTCATGGCCCAGCCCACCATTCGGGCACTGCCTTTAGTGCCCAGGGCGGCTGCGATGGCACCATAGGAGGTAACGCGTCCTTGAGGGATTTGTCGGACCAGCTCAAATACTAATTCAAAGAAAGAAGCATCCCGATGGCCGGAGGGATTGAGGGTGTTCAGTTTTTTCGACTCTTTTTTCAAGAAGAACTTTTTTCCTCGTTGCGTGACTCGATGAGTTCCGAACGGCGGGGCTCGGGAACCCCTTCAAAATCATAGGGGCAGTGCCGGCAGCCATTGCCACAGCAATAACCCTTATCCAAGTGATATTTTTCGGTGAAGACGACTCTTCCTTCCGGGCTCAGGTAATAATCAACGCCTTCATTCAGGGATTGCATGGGTACGGGATTTCTCTTTTAACAACGAATCCAGGTCTTGGTTTGATATTCCGTCATTTAGTTTGAAGCACAGATAATGGATGCGATTCGATCCGGCGATGTCGAGTGATTCGTAGTGTGTTTGGATCTGCCATTCCGGTATTTTCTCCTCGATGGTATGCAGGTCTGGGATATCGCGTAGCAGCTCGAGTTGATACAGCTCGATCACCAGCTTGGTGAAGGCGTAGAGGTCGGGGCTATCGGTTTTCAGGTGGATCTTTCCCCCGGGGATCAGAAAGGACCGATAGAGGCGAAGGAATTTGGGATGGGTCAGTCTTTTCTTCAGTTTGCTCCACCGTAGCTGGGGGTCGGGAAAGGTGATCCAGATCTCTTCTACTTCGCCGGGAGCGAAGTATTCTCCGATCCGGTCGATCTGGGTGCGAAGGAAAGCGACGTTGTGCAGGCCTTCTTGTTGAGCGATCTTGGCTCCCACCCAAAGTCGGTTGCCTTTAATATCGATGCCGATGAAATTTCGGTTGGGATAAAGTCGGGCCAGCCCGATCGCATACTCTCCTTTTCCGCAGGCCAATTCGAGGGTGAGGGGGCGGTCATTCAGAAAATGCTCCTTCCATTGGCCGGCCATGTGCTCCGGGAATTGAAGGACATGGGGAAAGGACTCCAGCTCCGCAAATCGAATCAATTTTTTTTGTCCCATGTTCCTTTTGATAGCTTCCTCAGAAGCGTTTGATGAAGCCCACCCCGATGAGCGATTTGATCTGCAATCCGGGGGAACGTTGATTTTTTCCGAAGAGCCGGACATCGTCGTCATAAATAAAGTCCAAGCTCCAGCTGACGGCCAGTGACTTGCCCAATTTGGCATTGAAGGCATTGGCCATGAAGAGGTCTACGTTCCAGGGGTTGTGTTTGTAATTCGAGAAGAGGTCCATACGACCTTTATAGGTGACGATCTTATTGATGATGCGCTGGTAGGTGATGGTGGCGAAGGCTCCAAAAGCGAAGCTGGAGGTTCGGCCTGGGGTAACGCCATAATATCCACGGTTGGCCAGGGCCGTGTCGCGAACGATCAACCAACGCGCGGTAACTGGCGAGAGATAAATGGAGAGATCTTTGACCGGTTTAAAGTCCAATCCCAAACTGTTCAGAATATACCCCGGTGCCATAAACGTGGAGGAGTAGGTTTTGACCCCGCCGGCGTAGGTGTACCCTTTGAAGAGCTGCGAGCGAAGGTTGGCCAGAACCGATATGTTCATTTTCCGGTTAACGGAATAGCCGTACTTGGTAACAACGTCAAAGCGGTCGTCGTTCTTTCTGCCTCCCTGACTGGTGGTATTGACATAACCCAGGTTCAGGTCGAAGGTATTGTCCCAACTGTGTTTATGTTTGGAATAAAAGGCGAACAGGTTGAGGTTGGTGTTGGCGGAGAGCGAAAAATCATCTCCTCCCGCGGCCCAGTTGCTCAGGGATCCTTGTGAGAGCGTTATGCCAAGCAGGGCGCCTCGGTACCAATCTTTTTTAGCGGAATCGATTTCTTTTTTGATGGGTCGGGCTGCATCCAGTCGGAGTTTTCTGATCACTTCATCCTGTGCCAATGTTTGAGCGGCGATCACCAAGAGGAGCAGGGTCAGTACAGGTCGCATGGGCCGAGTTGAATTTTCGCCAAAAATAAACATTGTTAATTTCGTTTGGTACATGATCGCCGCACAAACCTATCATCGGTCGCTCTTTCGTCTGCTCTTTGCCAATATCCTGATCAAGCCGATCTGGATCTTGGGAGTCGATCGCTGGGTGCAGAACGAGGTCGGATGGTTAGCCTATGGGCAATATTATACGGTGTGGGGACTCGCGCTCACGGCCGGATTTCTGCTAGATCTGGGCCTGACCACGCTCGTGCAACGAGAAGCCGCCGCTCCAAACCATTCCTCCGAAAAATTAGCCGGGTTGTTTTGGACCAAGGGGCTGTTGCTGTTAGTTTATTTTTTTGCCATCGCGTCTATCGCCTGGTTCTATCCTTCGATTCCGGTTTCGTGGCTTTTTGGTGCAGCCATCGTACAAGCCCTTCAATCGCTCTACGTTTATTTTCGGGCCTGGGTAACGGCCGCACAGGATTTTGCCGCGGAGGTGTGGTTCTCGGTGTTGGACAAACTGCTGTTGATCCCGCTCTGCTTGCTTTGGTTATCGGACATTCTTCTACCCGGATCTGTTCGTATTCCCTTTTATTTCGTTTTACAGGCTACGACACTGCTGCTTTCGCTGGGGATCTTGATCTGCTATTTGTATCAACGACGTTTTGTGCACATCGGATCGTTTCAGCTTTCGTTCACGCGTTTCCGAATGGCGCTGCCTTATGCCCTGATCGTGTTGCTGATGAGTGCCCATACGCGATTGGATGGTTTTCTGCTCACCTATTGGAGCACTGACGGAGAATGGGAAGCGGGCCGCTTTGCGGCGGCCAACCGATTGGTGGATGCGGCCAACATTATCGGCTACTTAGTGGTCAGTTTCCTCTTGCCTTTTCTGTCAAGGCACGCACCAAACGCCGCTTATGTCCGTTCCGCCATTGACCATGCGCGAACGGGCTTACTACTTTTCGCGCTCTCCGCGTTGATCGGGGTGGCCGGGCTCTCTCCCTGGCTGACTTCCTGGTTATACCCGGGGGGCTCGGCTGAGCTGACGGCATTATTACCCATTTTGTTTTCCTCGGTGCTCGGCTACTCGCTGATCCATGTGTATGGGACGGTCCTGACCGCCCGCGGAGCGTTTGGGTCATTTCAGTTGATCTTGGGTGGTGCCTTGTTGTTGCATGTATGCTGTTCCGCGATTTGGATCCCGGCCGAGGGAGCGCTGGGCTCGGCTCGTTCCACGCTGCTGACCCAAGTGCTGGCGGGCTTGGTATTGATGTTTGTCGCCCATCGCCAGACCCGTCAGCCTCAACCCATTTCGAGCTATTTAGTTGTTATATTTACGACCAGCCTGATCTGGTTTTTCTGGTAACGAACCTAACTTCTTTTATGCCGGACCTTATCCAACTGTTGAAACAACGATTTCGTTCGCTCACGATCAGTTTACTTCTGGGGTGGGTCTTAACGGCTCTGTTACTCTGGTTTTTGCCCAAGCAATACAAAGGGGAAACCACTTCAGTGCCTTCGAGTGCATATGCTTCCGATCCGAACCGGTTATTCAGCAAGCAGATCCAACAGTTGTATTCTCCATTGGGGTCTCCGGATGAGTTGGATCTGTTGGTGGGCAGCGGACGGCTCGATACCGTGTATCGTCCGCTGGTTCGGCAATTCGGGTTGGTTAAGCATTATTCCCTTTCCGACACCGGAGAGAAAGGTATCTGGAAAGCAGTCCGACACCTCAAGAAGAATGCCAAGGTCTTCAAAAGTGATTACGGTGAATTGAAAGTTCAGGTTTGGGATACGAATCCGGGGTTGGCGGCTGGACTGGCCAATGCACTCACCGCTCGGTTGGACAGTTTGCACCGCGACCTGATGGGTCGTCAAAACCAACAGACCCGCGAGGCCCTTCAAAAAGGTTTATCGCGTCTTCGGGCAACTGACTCGCTCCCTTCGGGTGAAAAACTTCAGCAGGAGAATGTGTACCGCGACCTGATCGATCAGTACACCTTATTGTTAGAGCAACGCCCCTCTTCCATTCAAGTATTGGATCCTGCCGTTCCTCCAGTTTTTTCGGATAAACCGAAGTGGCTGTTGAGCCTGGCGGCGGTAACCCTTCTCACGATCCTTCTTTGGTTGATCTCCTCCCTGTGGTCAACCCGCCGCACCTATTATGAACTGGCTTCGGACAAATAATCCGGTCGCTTTATTGGCTTTCGTTGCCCTTGTTTCGGCACTGCCCTTTGCCCTCTATTATGAGTCTTGGTGGTTGATCGCCCTCCCCGCAGCGATCGTTCTGGGATACATCAGCTACCAATATCCGATGGTCCTGTTATCTCTGCTTTGGATCACACTGCCTCTATCTTTTGAATTTTCATTTTCCGATCAGCTGGGTACGGATCTTCCCGATGAACCGCTGATGTGGGGCATTACCCTTCTATCGGTTTGCTATTTGATCTATCAAAACCGATTGCTGAATTCTACTCGTTGGCAGCACCCCTTGTTTTTAATTTTTTTGTGCTGGCTCGGTTGGATGACGGTGGCTACGCTGCTCTCCGAAACTCCCTGGCTCTCCGTTAAGTTTCTGCTGGCAAAAGCCTGGTACATCGGTGCTTTTTTTCTGGCTCCCTTGATCTGGTTGCGTAGCCGGGAGCGACTCATTCATTTCCTGTACTGCTTGTTCATTCCCTTGTTCGTGTTGGCGTTGGTCACCTTGGTTCGTCACGCCGGGGAGGGTTTTTCGTTTGCTTCGGTTACCGAGGTGGTACAACCGTATTTCCGTAACCATGTTGTTTACTCCGCCATGTTGATGACGTTGGTACCGGTGTTGTGGTTGGCGAGGCGGCAGGCGAAAAGAAAGCTGGGTTGGAACTTGGCGATTGCAGGGATATTGGTGGCTTTATATTTTTCTTTTGCTCGTGGGGCCTGGTTGGCGTTGCTGGTGGGGTGGGTAGCCTATCTCTTGCTGCAAAAGCGGTTATTGGTATATGGTTACGGGATCGCACTGCTATTGCTGTTTGCCGGATTCATTTGGCTGAAGCACGACGATCGGTATTTGCAGTATGCTCCAGATTACAAAACGACGATTTTTCATCCCGAGTTTTCCGAGCATTGGCGGGCAACGTATCAGGGAAAGGACGTCTCTACTGTGGAGCGATTTTATCGATGGATCGCCGGCGTTCGGATGATCGAGGAAAAGCCGATCACCGGCTTTGGCCCTTCTAGTTTCTATTCTACGTACCGGCCGTATACGGTTCCGGCGTACCGCACGTGGGTCAGTGATAACCCCCAAAAATCTACCATCCATAATTATTTTTTGCTGACGGCGGTGGAGCAGGGGGTACCCGGACTGATCCTGTTTCTTTTATTATTTGGTGCGATCCTATTCTATGCGGAGCGGATCTACCATTGGGGGCAATCCGATTGGAAGCGACACCTGGCAGCTGGAATCGGTGTGATCGTAGTGATGCTGGGGGTCGTTAATTTTTGGAGCGATCTCATTGAAACGGATAAGATCGGCTCGTTATTCTTCTTATCAATCGCCTTGTTGTTGATCTTGGATGATGAACGATCAGACCGCACTCGTACGCACGTCCAGCGCATCCCGTAAGCCGTTCCCCAGCATATTGAAGGCCAATACCAGTAGCATGATCGCCACGCCGGGTGCGAGTGCCAGCATCGGGTTTTGGGTGATGATGAAGTTGTAATTCTCCTTCATGATCAATCCCCAGCTGGGCATCGGAGGCTGAACACCGATCCCCAGAAAACTCAGTCCGGCCTCTATTACGATGGCCGCGGCGAAATTGCTGGTGGCGAGGACGGTCACCGGCCCGATGATATTGGGCCAGATGTGTCGGAAGATGGTTCGCAAGGTTCCCAGTCCCAGCACACGGGTGGCTTCAATGTATTCCAGTTGTTTGAGGGCCATGACTTGTGCCCGCACCAACCTGGCCACGTTCACCCACATGGTGAGTCCGATCGCAATGAAGATCTGCCAAAAACCTTTTCCGAGCGTGAGCGTGATCGCGAACACTAACAAGAGTGTGGGAATGCTCCACATCACGTTGATGAACCACATGATCGCCCCGTCGGTTTTTCCTCCCAGATAACCGGCGAGAGATCCCAGCAATCCGCCGATGCCGATCGACAGTAGGACGGTGATGAGTCCCACACTCAAACTCACCCGAGTGCCCAGCAGGATCCTGCTTAAAATATCTCTTCCATATTTATCGGTACCGAGCCAAAAGGTTTGGGTTTGGATGGGTTCGGGGGCGCATTGTTTTCGGGCGACGGCGATCGGTTCGGTCAGGCTCTCATCGATCCGTTTTTCAGCCCAAAGGCTGTCTGGGGAGCTCCGGTGTTCGCGAATGGGAATGTACTCGAATGGGTCCGGGGCACCGTTCATCCATCGTTCCCAGACGGAAACCCTGGGCGATGGTTGTTGTTTATGGATCAGCAGAAAGGTTTGCGTGAACCCGGGCTTTTCACCCCCGATCTCCAGAATGATCCGGTTGGCGTAAGGAGAGTGATCGGGCATCCACCAATAAGCGAATAGGGCCGTGAGGCAATTGATCCCGATCCAGCCGGCTGCGACGAGGGCAAACCGATTCTTACGGAATCGGACCCAGAAACGGGATCGCCACCAGGGCTCGGTTCTCATGAGGGAAAATTACAGTATTCGGGCTTATCGGACGGTTCGTCCTTTCCAGGCGTATGTTCGTCCCCGGCCGAGGAGTCCCACTGCCACCAAATACCCCGCGTGTATCGGTTGCAGCAATAAGAATAGCAAAAAGAAAACGCGTTCTTGGTATACGGTGGCAACGGAGCGGATCAGCAACCATTCGGTGATCGACTTAAAGCCCCAGATGGCCAGCACGGCCTTACATTCGCTGGGCCAGATAAAACAGGCCAGGGTATTTGTCAGCAGTACGACATTGAACAGCCCGGTTGTCCATTGGGTGAAAAGCAATTGCTTGTTTTGATAACTGCCGGCTTTACTCACCCAGCGCACCCGTTGTTGCCAGAGGGATTTCCAGGTGGGGCAGGAGGGGGTCTTGACCAAGGCCGGAGGCGATTTTAGAAAATCTACTTGTTCGGGATAGCGGTTCATGAATTTTTCAATCAGCAGCACGTCATCGCCAGAGGCCAGTTGGTCGATACCCTGAAATCCGCCCACAGATTCAAAAGCATCTTTTTGGTAGCAGAGGTTGGCGCCGTTGCCCAGGGCATGTTGGCCCGATCCGACCGCCCCTCCGGTAATTCCCTGAAACATGAGGTGATCGTAGCGCTGAAAGGCCTGCAGCACGCCGCTCCCGGAGGGGATCATTGATACTGGTCCCACTACACAAACCATTTCCTTGCGTTCTAAAAATGAATCGAGTGTTGCGATCCAATCGGGCGTGGGGAGGGAATCGGCATCGGTGGTGAGGATCCATTCGTGGCGGGCGGATCGGATCCCGGCCTCAATGGCCTGCTTTTTTCCCCCGAAACCTTCCTGATTGTTTGATCGGATCAGTTTAACGGATGGATATTGCTGAACGATGGTGGGGGTTTGGTCGGCAGATCCGTCATCCAGCACGATGATCTCGATCAGATTCCGGGGGTACGACTGTCCTTGCAGCGCCTCCAGCAAAGTCGCAATATTATTTTCCTCGTTTCGGGCGGGAATAAGAACCGTAAAGCGTCTTTGTTGTTTTGAAATCGTGGGAAGGCTGATCGGTACCCGGCTCCACTGGTAGGTGTAATTGGCCAGCAGCAGTATGTAGACCAGGAAAAGGAACAGGGTGAGGGAGAGCATGCACAAATATAGTTTAGTGTTTAGGGTTTAGCGTTTAGGGTTTAGCGTTTAGGGTTTAGCGTAATCAGTAACATCCGTACAGAATCAAAATTTAATGCTAAACCCTAAACACCGCTCTCTAAACATTCTCTGATTGTCGTAAATTGTCTGTAATTCTTGCTCCTATGTCTACCATATCCGTACAACATCCTTTGAAAGGTGGCGAATGGTTGATTCGTCCCTCGCAGCCCTCCGAAACATTTGCACCGGAGGATTTCAACGAAGAGCAGCAAATGATCCGGGATCTGTGCACGCAGTTTCTCGATACGGAGGTGCATCCGATCATCGATCGCATCGATGCGTTGGAACCGGGACTCATGGCATCTTTGGTGCGTAAGGCCGGCGATCAGGGATTGTTGGCTACCTCCTTTCCTGAGCAGTATGGTGGATTGGGCAAAGATTTCATTTCCTCTACGATCATCAACCAATTTCTTGGGTCTGGTTTTTCCTTCTCGGTGGCCGTGGCTGCGCATACGGGCATCGGCACCCTTCCCATCCTTTATTTTGGTACGGAGGAACAGAAGCAGAAGTATATCCCCAAGCTGATCACCGGCGAATGGGCCGGGGCTTACGGACTGACCGAACCCAACAGCGGCAGCGATGCGCTCAGTGCCCGTACCACCGCTACCCTCAGTGCGGATGGCAAGCATTACCTATTGAACGGACAAAAATGCTGGATCACCAACGGCGGCTTTGCTCAGATCTATACGGTATTCGCCAAGATCGATGGCAAGCAATTCACGGCTTTCATCGTGGAGCGCGGCATGGAGGGATTTACGCAAGGTCCCGAAGAACAAAAAATGGGCATCAAGGGGTCCTCTACGGTTCAATTGTATTTTCAGGATTGCAAGGTTCCGGTCGAAAATGTATTGGGCGAGATCGGCAAGGGACATAAGATCGCGTTCAATATTTTGAATATCGGCCGACTCAAACTCTGTGCCGCGGCCCTCGGTGGCGCACAGATGGCTCTGAATACCTCCATTCAATACGCCAAGACCCGCGAGCAATTCAAAAAGCCCATCGCCTCTTTCGGGGCCATTCAACAAAAATTGGCCGACATGGCCATTCTTCTTTACGTAGGCGATGCGGCCTTGTATCGCAGTGCGAAGTGGATCGATGAGAAAGAAAAGGAATTACTCGAGGAAGGCAAACCCTTTCATGAGGCCTTGCTGGGTGCGGCGGAGGAATATGCCATTGAATGTGCCATGCTCAAAGTATTTGGCAGTGAGGTATTGGATTTTAACGTCGATGAGGGGGTGCAGATCCATGGCGGTAACGGATACAGCGCCGAGTACAGTATTTCGCGGGCGTATCGCGACAGCCGGATCAATCGCATCTATGAAGGCACCAATGAGATCAATCGGTTGTTGACACTGGATATGACGTTGAAGCGGGCCATGGCGGGGCGATTGGATCTGATGACCTCGGCCTTCGCCATCCAAAAAGAATTGATGAGCATTCCGGATTTTGGGGAACCCGACACTTCTTTGTTTGCGGCCGAGCAGAAACTCATTGATAATTTGAAAAAAGCCATCCTGATGGTTTCCGGGGCGGCGGCGCAAAAATTAATGATGCAGCTGGAACACGAACAGGAGATTCTGATGCATTTGGCCGATATGGCCATCACGGTGTTTCATGCAGAAAGTGCCCTGTTGCGCGTGCGCAAACACACCGAGCGGGTCGGCGAGGAGAAAACGCGGTTGGCGGTGGACATTGTTCGCACTTATTTATACGATGCCGCCGATCAGGTGAACAAGCATGGAAAGGATGCCCTCAATGCTTTTGGCAGCGGGGATGAATTGCGGATGATGTTATTAGGGTTGAAGCGATTCACGAAAGCAGATCCCTTTAACAGCAAGGAGGCGCGTCGCCGGATCGCGGCTAAGCTCATTGATGCTGGCGGGTATTGTTTTTGATCCTCAGCGACCCGATTCGATCCAAGCTTCACCTTTGTGGCAGGTGTAGCAGTCCACCTCATTTAATTCATGTGGCTTTTTGGTCTTGTCGGTCCAGAAACTCTTTCGGTTGATCTCGATGGTCATGCGCAGCATTTTTCGGGCCGTGATCTTCATCGGTTCATTATCGGAGGCGTAGTGGAGGCTATCGGTTTGGTCGTGCAGGCGCACGTGACAAAAATTACAGGCCACGCCCAGTCCCTTGTTGAATTGCTTCATGATACTGTCGAGCGTTTTCTCCGGGATGTCTTTTGGCAGTACCCGTAGATTTCGTTTGGGCAGTGGGTTGGCGGCGGTGAGGGCAACCAGCATCACTATGAATAGTCCCATCACGGCCACTGTCTTAGTGCGCTTCATGGGGTGTTGGTTTGGATCCAGCGTTGGAAGAATTCATAGGTGCGAAGCAGTTGATCGATCCGTTGGCGGTTGGCACCGCTGCGGGTGATCTCGTGGGTGGCGTTGGGGTGGCGAACATACTCTACGGGGCGTCCCAGCACTTTCAAACTACGATAGACCATTTCACTTTGTACAAATCCTGTACGGCGATCATTATCGCCGTGAAAGATAATGTACGGCGTGGTAATATTCTCCACATAGGTAATGGGCGATTCTCGTTGCAGCACGCTGCGCGTGGGTTCTTGCCAGGGATAGCCGCCGAAATAATTGGGGATCAATCGCCACGCATTTCCTTCTCCGAAAAAAGTAGCCAGATCGTAAACGCCACGTTGCGAGCAGGCGGCGGCGAAGCGTTGATCGTGTGCGAGGATCCAGGCCACCAGGTACCCGGCATAGGAGCCGCCGGTTACGAGTAGTTTGGTGGTATCGGTCCATCCTTCTTTTATCGTGCGTTCGAGGGCGGTGAGTACGTCGCGAGCAGGGCCGGTACCCCAGTCATTCATATTGCTTTTTAGGAATTCCAGTCCGTATCCGCCGCTGCCACGGGGGTTGCTGTACACCACGCCGTATCCTTGGCTGCAGAAATATTGATACTCGTGCCACATGCTGGCTTCGCCGGGTCCCCACATGGATGAGGGACCTCCATGAATTTCCAACAGCAATGGATATTTTTTTCCTTCTTCGTAGAAGGTGGGTTTCATCACCCAATACTCGATGGGTTGATTGAGGTCGTTGTAGAAAATATGTTTTTCGGGTCGGCTGATCTTTTTAGAGGACAGCCAAGGGCTGTTCAGTTCAGTGAGGCGTTGGGCTTTTTCTCCCTGTATATCGCTGCGGTAGAGTTCGAAGGGACTTTCGATATCGGTTTGTACATACACCAATTGTTTGCTAAGCACCTCCAATTGGGTGATGCCGGTTTCTCCTTTCGTAAGTGGTACGATCTTATTCGCATTTAGGTCGACTCGATAGATGGGTGCTGCGCCGTTGGATTGAGCTGTGAAGAAAACGGATTTTTCGTCGGTACTCCAGCGCAGATTGTTTTTGTTTCGATCGAACGCGTAGGTTTTGATGGCGGTTGGATCATCTACCGAGGCCACACAGAGTTCGGCGATCTGAAGGCCTTCTTCGGGGGTGCGCAGGAAGGCCATCCATTTTCCGGAGGGAGATAAGCGTACGCTGCTGTATTGGGTTTGGGGTTCTTGGAGAAGGGTGGTCCATTTTCCCCTGGCATTGATGCGTACGATCTGATTGCCTCGGGCGCGATCGGGGTGGGTGGTGGAGTCGAGTTGAGCAATCAGGATGAGATCACCGTTGGGAAGGAAGCTGGCGTTGTTGAAGCGATAATAACCTTGGGTAAGGGGTTGTGGTTTTGCATCAGGTGTGAGTCCCGTTTGGAAATAATGATTGAAGCTGAGGGTGGGATTGATGTTGGCTTCGTCCTGGAAATTGAGTCGATGTATGATGGTTGCTTTTTGGTCGTTGGCATTTTTTTCGAGGTAGGCGCGGATCTGATTGAGGTCGCCGTTGGGATCGGCTTTAGCCGGAGGTAGCGCATCGGGAAAGTTGGGTCGCTCGGAGGGCCAGGGGGGTGTGGGGCGTCCGTCGTTGAGTGCGCTGTCTTTTTGCAGGTCTTTCAGGTTGACGGAGCAGGAGAATAGCAATTGTTTGCCGTTGGGATGGAATTGCGGATTGTTGGCACCGTATCGGAAGGAGGTCAATTGTATGGGTTCGCCGCCGGCGAGGGAGAGGAGAAAGATCTGGGGTTTTCCGTCGACGGGTCGGACGAAAGCGATCTGTTTTCCGTCCGGGCTCCAGGCGGGTTGGCTGGCATTTTCTTTAGAGGTAAGCGGAAGGGGGGCTGTTTTTCCGCTGAGGTCGGCCAGCCAAAGTTGGTTGAGGTATTGGTATTCGTCCTCTTTCTTATCGGGTTCGATGGCGGTGACGGAATAGATCACTCGGTTGCCGTCGGGACTGACAGCGATCGAACCAATGGAACGGATCTGGGTCAGGTCGGTCACCCGAACGGGGTCTTTCCCATTTTGAGCCAGTACGGGGAGGCTGATCAGGAGCCAGATCAGGCGAAACAAACGCATAGCCAAAAAATTTGGACCTCAATGTACGAAACCCCTCCTTCGCCTGAACTGATATCCATTCTTTGTTACCTTTGTAATATGTCTGAAGCCATGGTACAGCCGTTATTGACGGCAAAGGATTTTGCATCGGACCAGGAAGTGCGTTGGTGTCCGGGTTGTGGCGATTATTCCATCCTGGCTCAGGTTCAAAAAGTAATGCCTAGTCTGGGTATCCCCCGGGAGAACATCGTGTTCATTTCCGGGATTGGGTGCAGCAGTCGTTTCCCCTATTACATGAATACGTTCGGGATGCACTCCATCCACGGACGGGCTACTTCTATTGCTTCGGGATTGAAAGCTTCTCGTCCCGATCTCAGTGTTTGGATCATTACCGGCGATGGCGACAGTTTGAGCATCGGAGGCAACCACACCATTCATTTGCTTCGTCGGAATTTCAATGTCAACATCCTGCTCTTCAACAATCAGATCTATGGATTGACGAAGGGACAGTATTCGCCTACATCCGAAGAACATAAGATCACGAAGAGCACGCCGATGGGCAGCATCGATCATCCGTTCAATCCCGCCGCTTTGGCCTTGGGAGCGGATGCGACGTTTGTGGCGCGTTCGATGGACCGTGATCCGAAACATCTTCAGGCGATGTTGCTTCGGGCCAATGGGCACAAGGGTGCCTCTTTCCTGGAGATCTATCAGAACTGCAATATTTTCAACGACGGCGCATTTGAGATCTTCACCGAAAAGGGTAGTAAGGCCGCCCAAACCTTGTTCCTCGAGCAGGGGCAGCCTCTGGTCTTTGGGGCTGAGCGGGATAAAGGCATTCGTCTCAACGGATTGAAACCGGAGGTCGTCTCCTTTGCTGACGGTTTCTCGGCAGATGATTGTTGGATCCACGACGAGACGGATCTGTATAAAGCACAAATATTGACCCGGTTGTTCGATGATCCCAACCGGGATGGACATTTCCCTCGCCCCTTTGGCGTTTTCTATGCCACGGAGCGGGTTTGTTATGAGGATGTGATGGCCGAGCAACTGGCTGTGGCCGGAAAGAAGAAACCCGCGGATTTGGATGAGTTGTTGAGGGGGAAGGAAGTATGGGAAATTAGTTAGTTCAGAGTTCAGAGTTTGGAGTTCAGCGTTCGGAGTTACCTGTTTTTGGTTAGTGCGGTGGTGTGGGATGCAGCGAAGTAGCGGTTCTATTCGTCTATCCGTTGATTGTCTCTATATGTTAATGCACATTCACCCGGTTGATCCGCAAGCGCGGCTGATTCGTCAGGCCGTGGATATTCTTCGCGGTGGCGGGGTGATCATTTATCCCACGGACACGGTGTACGGAATCGGGTGTGATATCTTACAAAGTCAGGCGATCGAGCGGATTTGTCGCCTCAAAGGCATCCAACCCCACAAGGCCAATCTTTCCTTCATCTGCAATGATCTCTCTCACCTGAGTGAATTCACCAAGCCCATCTCTACGCCTACGTTTCGGTTATTGAAAGAGCATCTGCCGGGGCCATATACGTTCATTCTTCCAGCCAGCAAGATGGTGCCTCGCATCTTACAGAGTAAAAAATCGACGATTGGCTTACGGATTCCTGATCATCCGATCGCCTTGGCTCTTGTTCGTGAATTAGGTCGGCCTATCCTAAGTACCTCCCTCCCCGGCGATCAAGTCGAGGATACCACCGATCCGGATCTGATGTACGAGAATTTCGGAAACCAAGTGGATGTCGTTATTGACGGTGGCGTGGGTGGTATCATTCCCTCCACCGTGGTGGATTGCTCGGAGGAAGAGCCGGTGTTGATTCGGGAAGGCGCGGGAGAGTGGGTGGGGTGAAGGGTGAAGGGTGAAGGATGAAAGGTGAAGAGTTTAGCGTTCGGAGTTTGGCAGCTTGAGAGGTGATTTAGCAATCAAAACAATTTAATCTGTTCCGGTAGGATATTGAAACTGCGGCGGTGGTGGGGGGTGAGTCCGTGTTTTTCCAATGCTTTTCGGTGTGGGGCGGTGCCGTAACCTTTGTTGCGGTTCCATCCGTATTGTGGGAATTCCTCATGGAGATGAAGCATGTGTTCGTCGCGGTAGGTTTTGGCCAGGATGCTGGCGGCGGCGATGGAGGCGAATTTTCCGTCCCCTTTGATCACACACTGGTGGCCGATTTTCGGGTAGGGTTTGAAGCGGTTGCCGTCGATCAACAGAAACGCAGGTTTCTTTTTCAGTGCGGCGATGGCCCGGTGCATGGCCAGGAAGCTGGCTTGGAGGATGTTGATCGAATCGATCTCCTCGACGGAGGCGGTGGCGATCGCGAAGGCCAGGGCTTCTTTTTCGAGGAGGGGGCGAAGGATCTCCCGGTTCTTTTCGGATACTTGTTTGGAATCGTTCAGCAGGGGGTGGTGGAAATCGGCCGGAAGGATCACGGCCGCGGCGAAAACAGGTCCGGCGTAGCAGCCTCTGCCGGCCTCGTCGCAGCCGGCTTCGCGGCGTTTTTTCTCTAAGTAGGGCGCAAGCACATTCAAAGGTGTAAAAAATTAAACAGATTTACGCGTCGGCCCGTACAGAGTTACCTTTGCGGCATGGAAACCTTGGGTTCAGTGCGTTCAAATGCTCCGGTTCGAAATTGGTTGTGGGTGGGAATTGCCATGATCGTTGTGCAAGTCCTTTTGGGGGGTATCACGCGACTCACGGGCAGTGGACTCTCGATCACGGAGTGGAATGTGGTGACCGGTACCTTCCCGCCCTTGCATGAGGCAGATTGGCTGGTGGAATTTGACAAATACCGGGCAACGCCTCAATACTTGTTGCTGAATTCAGATTTTACGCTGGGCGAATTCAAATTCATTTATTTCTGGGAGTGGTTCCATCGTTTCTGGGCCCGGTTGATTGGGGTGGTTTTTTTGATCCCCTTTCTGATCTTTCTGGTGCAGCGGAGGTTTACGAGTGAGATGGTGCGCCCCCTGATCATTCTTTTTTTACTGGGCGCCATGCAAGGCGCGGTGGGGTGGATCATGGTAGCCAGCGGACTCACCGGCGATGCGATCTATGTGAAGCCAACGCGACTGGCACTTCATTTTTTATTTGCCCTGGGATTGTTCGTGTATACCTTTTGGTTTGCGATGAAGTTGACGGTAGACCGAAAACACATTGTGTCCGATAGAATGATGTCCTATCTCACGAAGGAAATAATCGTGGTCTTGGTAGTGCAGTTGGCATTCGGAGCCTTGATGGCCGGGCACAAAGCAGCCACAGCGGCGCCCACCTGGCCCGATATCAATGGCGCGATAGTGCCGGAGGCAATGTGGCGCTCGGAATGGGGACTGCTCAATTTTCTGGAGAACAAGATCCTGATTCATTTTGTGCATCGAGTTTTAGCATATCTTATTCTGATCGAAGTGGTCATTCTCTCGATCAACTTATACATCATTCGGCGCCGCTCTGCGATGCTGAAGCGATTTTGGTGGCTGCCTTTGTTGTTTGTTACGCTTCAGGTTGTTCTGGGTATCGCCTCGGTATTGCTGAGCGTACAGATCGTTCCCCGCGTTTGGGGCTCCTTTGAATGGGCCGCACAATTGCATCAGCTCGTTGCCCTGTTTTTATTGATGAGCTTGGTGGCGGTGGGGTATTTAGTGAGGAGTAGAGAAACAGTTTAGAGAACAGGGTTTAGCACATAACATTATCGAGTAAACAATTATTATGAAGGGCCTAAACCCTAAACGCTGTTCTCTTAACCCTCGGCGAAGGGGGCCCCAAACACCGTCCGCTTATTCATTCTTCCCAAGGGACGAATCAGCATGAATGCATCGCGAGTGATTTCTAGTTGAATCACGGGACTGGTCGCTGCCGGGTCGCCATCAATATGCAAGGGTGCGTTGTTGAGATTGTGCAGGGTGAGTTGGGCAGATTGTATGTACAGTATGCGTTTCTTTTCCTGAATGGTCGATTCAACCTGTAGCCGATAGCCACCCAGTACTTGTTTGATGACACGGGTGATCACACTGATTTTGGATTGCTCCTTCACCACAACAATATCAAGTAAGCCATCATTCAACGATGCCTTTGGGGCGATAGTAAATCCGTTTCCGAATTGGTTGCTGTTTGCGACAGAAATGAAATAGGCCTTCGTATCCAGTTTCTGATTTCTCCATTCCAGTTGGAAGGAATAGGTCGGTGCTTTCCAGAAATGCTTTATAACCTGACGGATGTAATTGATCAGCCCGCGTTGACCCATCTCGGCAAAACCCGCCGCTACGGCGGCGTCAAATCCCAGTCCCGATAACATACACGCAAACGACCCATTCACCAGAAAGGCATCGATCGGGGAGGCTCGACCGATCACGATCAAGCTGATGGCCTTGGTGGGATTCATCGGAATGCGGGCTGCCCGTGCTAGTCCGTTACCCGAACCTACCGGTACGATTCCGAATTGAACTGGTAAGTCCCGCAACGCCCCAATCGCGGCACGCAGGGTGCCATCGCCACCGGCGATCGCTATATCCGTAAATCCTTCCTGTTGAATCCGGTCGCGAATCTTGGAATAATCACCGCTCTGGGGAGAATCCACGATGTCAAACGGTATCTCCACTTTTCGACAGGCCTTCTCGATCACTACGGGCAAGTGTCCTTTCGATCGTGTGCCGGCAATGGGATTGATGATGAACAGAATACGGCGACTCAATTTCCTGCTAGTTTGAGGGTGCAAAGATGTATGGGGCGTACCCTCACCACCATCGCCTGATTCCTGTCCCGAGGGATCTCCGTGTAATAAAAGGACAGCTCCGGATTCTTGTCTACTAATTTTTTCAACTCCTCCGTGCGTATACGCCAGGAGCGCTTCACATCTTCCCAGCGCAACAATTCAGCCCCTGCCGCATTACGCAACAGGACGGAGCGACGCATAGCTGTATCAGACCAGTTAAAGTTGATCCGAAAATAACCCGGCGAGTTTAGGTCGGTCGCGTTGAGGCGGATCACATTTTTTTCGAGGTTCTCTTCTACGTTCTTTAGAAGGGTATTGCCTCGAATCGAAACGCACCAGGTGTTTTGTGCCTGCATCATCGTGGTTGTTAACAACAGTGAAAGAAAAAAAATTGCATATTTCATAGAATGGATTTTACCAACGGATCAATGCACTGGCCCAAGTGAACCCGCTTCCGAAAGCAGCCAAACAGACCAGATCATTTTCTTTTACGCGGCCCTGCTCCCAGGCTTCGCTGAGGGCAATGGGGACGGATGCGGCCGTGGTGTTGCCGTATCGCTGAATATTATTATACACCTGATCATCGCGCAGTTTCAATTTTTGTTGCACGAACTGAGCGATCCGCAAATTGGCTTGGTGGGGAATCAGCAATTGAATATCCTCCGTACGGAGTTGATTGGCGGTCAAAGCCTCCACGATCACTTCAGGGAATTTGACGACAGCTTTTTTGAATACCGCCGGACCATCCATGTATGGATATATCTGCCCTTCATCGATCATTTTCTTACTGAAAAAAGTTTGTCCGATCTCCGCTTCATCAAATGTGGCGTAGGGCGTCGGCATCCAGTGATTGGCGTGAGTGCCCGGATTGTACATGGCCAAGATCTCTGCACTCTCTCCATCGCTGTGCAAATGTGTTGAGAGAATACCTTGTCCCGCACGCTGGGCTCGTTGCAGCACGACCGCACCGGCACCATCCCCAAAGATCACCGATACATTTCGTCCGCGGGTGGTGAAGTCCAACCCAAATGAATGTTTCTCCGATCCCACCACCAAAATATTTTGATACATGCCCGAACGGATGAATTGATCTGCAACGCTAAGAGCATATACGAATCCGGAGCATTGATTGCGGACATCCAGTGCGCCGATCTCTTTCATCTTCAGGGCGCGTTGCAGCAAGACCCCGCAGCCGGGGAAATAATAATCCGGGCTCAGCGTGGCGAAAATGATAA
Organism: Bacteroidota bacterium; assembly: GCA_005789565.1. Lineage (GTDB taxonomy): Bacteria > Bacteroidota > Bacteroidia > Chitinophagales > Chitinophagaceae > JJ008. Next base: position 84,947 of record SXXL01000042.1, read on the forward strand.
AGTCGATCTGGTCCGGGGTGGTTCCGGCCCGTTCGATGGCCACACGGGCAGCTTCTACGCCCATGGTGGTGGTGGTTTCTCCCAAGCGGTCGGCGTAGCGACGTTCTTCGATGCCGGTCCGCTCCCGGATCCATTCGTCCGACGTTTCCATATAACGCGTGAGATCTTGGTTGGTGACCACATTCTTCGGGACATAATGCCCAATACCGGCGATGCGGGAGCGATAGGTCATGTTACTCTTGTATGAATGGAATATGAAGGATGTCTTTGGCAAAGGATTCGCAGGCCAGTTGCACGCTGTTCAGGTCTTTGGATTTTACCCATCCGCCGATCACATGATCGCCCACATTGGGCAAGGCCATTTGTCTTTTTAGTGAATCGGGTGTACCGAGTTGAGTGAACATTCTTTTCATGGCGGATACTTTCACGACCGGGTCTTGTTCCTGCTCATTCTTATAGTAATAAAGAAGCAGGGTGGGCGTCTGGATGCGCTCGAAGAGAGAGGCTTTCATGGTACTCTCTAACAGTTCCTGTAATTGCACGACCGAAGAAGTTACATAGCGATTGTCCCAGTATTTCGCATAGGTTGCCGTGGTATCAGCCACCACCCTGAATTCTCCAACGATCGCTTCGGCGATCTGTTTTCCCCAGGGATTGTTGAGCATCCAGGCTTTAGAATCGTTGATGGCGATATTTGGCGAGAACAACATCGAGGCGGCGATGTCGGGATATTCGGCACAGAGTTTAAGAGCCAAGGTGCCTCCCGTGGAGGTCGACATCAGGATTACTTTCTTTCCGAGTTGCTTTCCAATCGCGTAGGCTTCTTTGGCGCTGTTCCATACGCCCTCGGCCGTGAAGCCGGCCAGCGGATGAGTGGTGTCGATGCCGTGTGCTTGCAGCCGACTCAAATACAGGTTTGCCCCTATTTTTTTAGCAAAGTCAAGGTGTACCGGATCGCCTTCCTCTTGTGAAGCGGAGAATCCATGGAGATACACGACCACATATTCGGTCATCGCCTGGGTAGAATCATTGAACCAGATGATGCGCGCCTGATTATCGGCTTTGAGTTTGTGTTTGGATTCCTGTTGGGCGATGTATTGCTCCAGGTCTGCCGGGGCCGATGGTATCTCGGGCAGGGCATTGTCATAGTGTGGTTTCGCTGGTGCTGGTCCCAGGAGGTATACTAAGATCAGGGCAGCCAGCACGATGCCGGTGGTTCGTACGATTTTCATGTGCTAAAACTACAACTCTGAACGCTGAACCCTGAACCCTAAACCGATTTAACGTACCTTTGCGCAGCCTTTTCAAACAACTACATGAATATCAGAAACATAGCCATCATCGCGCACGTAGACCACGGGAAAACC
>SXXL01000043.1 GCA_005789565.1 Bacteroidota bacterium
ATCCGGATATTTACAATATTTTGTTGCAGGTGCTGGATGACGGACAGCTTACCGACGGACTGGGCCGCAAAGTCGATTTCAAGAATACCATGATCATCATGACCTCCAACATCGGCGTGCGTCAACTCAAAGATTTTGGAGCCGGTGTCGGATTCACCACCACCGCCCGGTTAGAAAGCGAGGACGAAGCCAACAAGGCCGACATCGAGAAAGCCCTGAAAAAAACCTTCTCGCCCGAGTTCCTGAACCGGATCGATGACGTGATCATCTTCAACAGCTTGACCAAGGATCATATCTTCCGCATCATTGATATTTTGATGAAGGGCGTGACCAAAAGGCTTACCAACCTCGGGTTCAGTTTGGAACTGACCGAGGAGGCCAAGACTTTCCTGGCTGATAAAGGTTATGATCAACAATTCGGGGCTCGTCCGCTCCACCGCGCCATCCAGAAATACCTGGAAGACCCGCTGGCCGAAGAGATCCTGAACATGAATGTCAAGGCAGGCGATGTGCTGCTGGCCGGTGTGGATGCTGAACAGTCCAAGCTCTCCTTCACGTTCAAGAGCCGGGCTGAACAAACATCCGTCGCCTAAGACCTTTTCTTTTTAGGCGGATGGTGGAGGCAACTTGTTATTTTTGGGCGTGTCCAAACCACTGACCATTGCGATCGATGGCTGGTCGAGCTGCGGTAAAAGTACCCTGGCCCGCCAGCTTGCTGCCCGACTGGGTTATCTCTATGTCGATTCCGGCTCCATGTACCGGGCCATTACGCTTTACCTGCAACGGAAAGGCATCGATCTGTCCGATACCTCCGCGATCGAAAAGACACTGCCCGATATCCGGCTGGATTTCCAATACAATTCCGATCGTCAGGCTTCCGACATCCTTCTCAATGGTGAAAATGTAGAGGCCCAGATCCGAGACCTGTCCGTGGCTTCCGGAGTAAGTGCCGTAGCGGCCATTGCGGCCGTACGAAAGATCGCCGTGGCCCGGCAGCAAGAACTGGGTGCCCGGGGCGGGGTGGTGATGGATGGCCGCGACATTGGTACTGTTGTTTTTCCGAATGCCGAATTGAAAATTTTCATGACTGCCGATCCGGAGGTGCGGGTAGGCCGTCGCTTACTGGAATTATCATCCAAGCATCCGACCATCACCCGCGAGGAGGTTCGGGAGAACCTCAGGACCCGGGATCATATTGATTCTACGCGGGAGGTGAGTCCGCTGACTCAAGCCCCCGATGCCCGGGTGCTGGATAATTCCGGGCTGAACATGCAACAGCAACTGGACCTGGCCCTTTCCTGGGTCGGGGAGATTTTAAATGCCTGAGGCATGGTTCACGGTGTGCCTGTAAATTGCAGGTTTACAAATATTTATAAAAATACACATATTTATTTGCCTTAAACTGATTTTTGTCATTAGTTCCCCTTACTTTTATTACATAATTGTTTGATATGTGTTAGTTCAGCAAACTGACTGATTGAACATTAATTCCCCCAATTCTACCCGGCCAAAACCGGTTGAATCGGCTGTCTGAACCCTTTTAACTGATCTGTATGACCCTTACCCTTTATGGTCATAGGCCCGATCTGGGTCTATGTCTTGCCCAACAAGTCAAAGAAACTGTTTCTCGTCCGTTTAGGTTTTTATTACGTGTGGTCTGTTTACTGCTGCTGTCGCTGAGTATTTGGCAGCCGGCCCGGGCCAATGACATTAAGCTCAATAGTGTTTCGGTTGCTACAGGCTCTATCCTAAACGGGGGCACTTCCGATGCCACGGTGGCAGTTACGATCGGGCTGAGTTGGAACAATAGTTGGCGAACCAGTTTCGGTCCGGCCAACTGGGATGCCGCCTGGGTATTCATCAAATACCGGGTGGGCACCACCGATCCTCAGCTAACGGGCATCACCACCAGCAATGCAACCTTTACAGTTGCCAGTACCTTGTGGCTACGGGTTGGCATGCCGGTTAGTGTAACAAGTGGTACAGGTGCCTTTGCATCGGGTACCGTGATAACCGCTGTCAACACCTCTACAAGGCAGGTAACGGTCAGCAACACCCCCACTACGGCATTGAGCAATGCCACCATCACTTGTTATCGTATCTGGGAGCATGCCAAGTTATCAAATACAGGTCATACGCCGGCCGCAGGTTACACCGTTGATATGGGACGGCAAAATCCCGCCAGTGTCTATAATGCGGATAACAATCCCAACCTGGGGGCTTTTATTTACAGAAGCTCGAGTTACTCAGGGAATAATACCAATTTTAATACAACGCTTCGCTGGAACATCGGTCGCGGTGGCCAGGGCGCCGTGGAGGTGCGGGTCTTTGCCATTGAGATGGTGTATGTGCCGGGCGGGGTAGTTTTTAATGTGGGCGGTGGTGGAGGAAGTGATGCCTTTACCAGCACGACTATTAATACGGCCACGGCTAATGCTTCGGGTGGGTACCCCACCGGGCAAACGGCCCCTTCCAGTGCCAGCTGGCCGAATGGCTACAATGCTTTCTACTGCATGAAGTATGAAATTTCTCAAGCTCAGTACCGCGATTTTTTAAATACGCTGACCCGCAGTCAGCAGGCAAATCGGGTAACCATGGATGGAAATGTTGTTGGACAATATGCTGCAGGTTGGGTAGTTGATTATCCCACTTATGGTGTTTTTACGCAGATAAGTAATTTAACTACACCGGTCAACCGCATTGGTCTCAGGCTCGTGAACGATCCGGGGGGTAGCAGCCCGCGCATCTATGCTTGTGACTTAAACACATCGTCCACTTTACCCACCGGGGTTGATCAAAGCGATGATGGAGAATGGATAGCCATGGCTCAATTGAGTTGGATGGATGGGTGTTCGTATTTGGACTGGGCAGGCCTGCGTCCTATGACTGAGTTGGAATTTGAGAAGGCCTGTCGCGGCACCCAAGCAGCAGTAAGTGGAGAGTATGCTTGGGGGACAACTACGCTCCATAGTACTTCCTATGCTCCATTAAGCAATCCGGGTGCAACAGGAGAATTGCCTAATGCTCCAGGCACAACGAATGGGAATGGGGTTTATAATGGTAATGCAAGAGTCACAGGAATATCGGGTCCCTTACGTGTTGGAAGTTTTGCAACCTCAAACACAAATCGGATTCAGTCTGGTGCTACGTATTACGGCATCATGGAAATGAGCGGCAATGTGTGGGAGCGTGCTGTAACCTTAGGAAATGCTGACGGGCGCAATTACACCGGGAATCACGGTGATGGTGCCATCAGCACCAATAGCCATGCCAATACCACGGATTGGCCCGGCTTAATCAGTGGAGAAGTAACCGGGGCCACCGGGGGGGGCTTTCGTGGTGGCAATTGGCGTGCCGGTTGGGACGTAATGCTGGTGTCAGATCGCCTTAGTGCGGCCACAACGGATGGCGGAAGGGATGCTAGATATTCATTCCGTGGCGTACGCAGTGCGCAGTAAACAATACAATGGCTATCAACTAATATATTATGAAGAAATTTATTCAATATGCGATCCTTTCACTGCTGATCTTTTTGGGGCAGCTGCAGGCAATTGGGCAACCCCCACCCTCGGTTAGTGTAGCCTTGTTACAAGACGCAGGATGTAATTTTCCCTTTTTAACAACTAGTGGTTTCGGTTCCACATGGACTGATAATATCAATTCAAATTGGCAATCTACCGATGGTAGCGTAGAAGTGTGGGAGAGCGGGGCTATGTCGGTGACCGCCTATGAGGGTGCCCGATTCACTGAAATAAATTCGTATGGAGCAGCGACATTTTCTCAGCAGTTTTCTTCTCCGGGTGCAGGTGTGACCACTACTGTCAAATTTGCGCACCGCGGACGGGCTCCACATACTAATACCATAAGAGTCTCCATTGGACCGTTTGGCGGCAGCTATACTACACTTGGCGATTATACAACAGGAGTCGACGCATGGGTCTTGTATTCTGCCAACTATACTTTTCCGAGCACCGGAAACTATGAGATTCGTTTTGAGGTGCTTTCACCATTGGGAGATGGGCGAGGAAACTTCCTGGATGCGGTAAGTATTTCTACTTCGGTAATCAATACGACAGTATCGGGAGGCACGTCTACTACTGCATTTATCACCCCCTTCTCCACTTGTGCAGGAACACCAAGTTCAGCCCAGTCCTTTCCGGTGAGCGGCAAGAATCTGACGGCCAATCTTGTGGTGACCGCCCCCACGGGGTATGAAGTTTCACTAAGCTCTGGCAGCGGTTACGCTTCTTCGGTGTCGATTACCCCAACCTCGGGGACCGTGGCATCAACAAATGTTTGGGTACGGCTAACTAGTTCAGCTTCAAACGGAGCAAGTGGTAATGTGACGGTGACATCCACAGGTGCCGTCACGCAAAATGTGGCAACGGGTACGGGTACGACTAACACAGCCGGTGCCGCCTCCAGCACACCTACGTTGTGTGTCAATACCGCACTGACCAACATCACCCATGCCACCACGGGTGTAACTGGCATCGGCTCGGCTACGGGCTTGCCCGCAGGGGTCACTGCGAACTGGTCATCCAATACCATCACCATCAGCGGTACCCCAACGGCGAGCGGAACATATAGCTATTCAATTCCCTTAAGTGGAGGTTGCTCCGATGTCAGTGCTACCGGTGGAACCGTGGTTGATTACACACAAGGTGGGGTCAACTACCGGGCACATACTTTTACATCAAGTGGCACACTCACCGTTTCGGCTGGAGGAAGTGTAGAATATCTTGTAGTTGGCGGTGGCGGTGGTGGAGGAAATTGTAATGGGGGTAGTTTCTGGGGCACTGGCGGGGGTGGTGGTGGTGGTGTGCTGACAGGCAGCGCCAGCGTTACCCCGCAATCATATTCCATATCAGTTGGTGCCGGAGGAGGTTCCAACACCAAAGGGAGTAACTCTGTTTTTAGTACAGTAACTGCAGAAGGTGGTGGCTACGGCGGCAATGCAGGTTTATCCGGCCAAGTTGGCGGAAATGGTGGTAGTGGCGGCGGCGGTGGTGGCTATGGAGCTGTAGGAGGATCCGGCACTGCCGGTCAGGGAAATAATGGCGGAACAGGAACAAATGACTTTGGAGGCGGCGGTGGCGGAGCAGGATCTGTTGGTGCTACTGCTCCAGGAGGTTCCGGTGGTAATGGTGGTGCCGGGGTAGCTTCAGCGATCAGTGGGACCAATACCTTTTATGGGGGTGGTGGTGCAGGGGGCTATTCAGGCAGTACAGGTGGTTCGGGGGGCGGCGGAAACCTTAACGTGAATGGAACCAACGGCCAGGGCGGAGGCGGAGGAGGTGGTGCAGGGTCTGGAGCGCCTGGTGCATCGGGTGGATCCGGTATTGTTGTCGTAAGATATGCGTTGAGTACTGCAGTCACTGCAACCGGCACCATCACGGTCAACGATTGTATTTATTACGGTGGCAGCGGCGATGGTTACGCCATGATGGATGCCGCCCCTCTAGCCGCTCCTCTCCCCGTTACCTGGCTCGAATTCACCGGAGAAATGGTAAAAGAGCGAGTACGGTTAAATTGGCAAACCGCCAACGAACAAAATACCAGTCATTTTGAAATGGAACGCAGCGCCAATGGCGGAGAATATACCCGCATCGGCCGCGTACAGGCCGCGGGCAACAGCGCCAATATTCGCAGCTATGAATTCTGGGATGAAACACCACCCACCGGCGTGTTGTTGTATCGCCTGCGTCAGGTCGATATCGACGCGCGTTATAGCTACAGTAAAGTGGTGATGCTTCGCAACACCGCGAAATCAATGGCCAAGATCGGCCCCAACCCCACAGGCGGAGCAGTTACCCTGCAAATCCCCGCCGATTGGGGTAGCAGCGTGGAGTGGCGGTTGTACAACACGCAGGGACAACTCCTGGAGCAACGCAGTAAGATGGTCTCGGGTAATTACACGATCGATCTCTCCGCCCGCGCCTCGGGTACCTATCAACTCACGCTTTGGAAAAATGGAGAACTGGCACAAAAAGAATGGATCATCCGCCGCTAAGGCGATAAAATAAAAGGGTACGGATTAGACACCGTAGGGGGGGAACGTCTGCTCTCCCCCAAATTCACAAAAAGGCCCCGAGAACGGGGCCTTTTGCTTTTTATTCAAGTGAGATTTCTGAAGCCATCAGGGATTTTGTGCGGCGCGCTTGACGCCCAGCAATTCCACTTCAAAGACCAGCGTCGAACCGCCGGGAATTGACATCATGTCAAATTCACCGTAGGCCAGGTTATAGGGGATGTAAAATTTGTATTTGGACCCGACAGACATCAGTTGAAGTCCTTCCGTCCACCCCCGGATCACCCCATTGAGCGGAAACGTGATCGGTTCACCCCGGTCATATGAATTATCAAATCCCTTTCCATCTAAAAAGGTGCCGCGGTAGTGACAGGTAACGCTGTCGGTAGCGCCCGGTTTCTCCCCCGATCCCTCTAGCAATACTTCATATTGGAGTCCGCTGGAGGTTGTCTTCACCTCCGAACGCAATTTGTTTTGGGCCAGGAATTTTTGTCCCGCCTCAATATTGGGCTTCGATTTTTCGGCTTGTAATTGACTCATGAATTTATTCATCACAGCATTGGCCGTGGCCTCATCCATCAATACCTTTCCGCCTTGCAACTGATCGGTAATGGCTTTCGATACCAGGTTGGCATCGATACGACTCACCCCTTGTTGTTTGTAAAAATTCGCCACACTGATGCCCACCGCATAACTCGCCGAATCCAACAAGGTTTTCAACACCGGCGTAGCCGGTGTAGTGGGTGTTGCTGCTTTCGCCACCGTCTTTACCGGCGGTTTCGCAGGCACTACCGGCTTCTGCGCCATCACCACCCCCGGCACCAACATAAAACTTACAACGACTAAAAAACTAATTTTCATATAAAACTATTTAACTCCAAAATTACAACTCTCAAACTTCTTTACCCGCCGAAGCTTTAGCGTAGGTGGGTCAAACTTTTCAAACTCTTTCACCCGCCGAAGCTTTAGCCTAGGTGGGTCAAACTTGGACTATCTTCTCCGGAAACCGACTCGCATGCCCCAGCACGAGATTGCGCACAAAACTATTCTCCCGCATCTTCGGGATCTTTTTGATCAGAAACTTTCTGTCCACCGGATGATTCTCTTTGAGATACCCCATCCCGTGAAAAGCACCTTCCACCACTAAAATACAGGAGCGTTCGCCGGCCCGAATGCCCCGGTCGATCAGGGCAAAGCTGGGGAGTTGCCGGAGTGCATGGACCGCTTCTTGTGTGCGTTGGTTGTAGGTCGTGGTTTCCTCTTCTCCTTCACAGGCGCCCAGGCATTTTCCCGTGGCTTTCTCCTGGCAGGGAATGGAGGAGCGTTGCAGGAAGCAGAGTTTGGGACAGAGTTGGTGCTCGTGAATGAGTTTGCGGATCAGGGATTGTCCGTCGGTCAGGTAATGAAAGGTCCTGATCGGTTGTTCCCCCGAATGCACCCGGCTAACGGCCAGACGCAAGTAACCCTGTTGGTCCTCAAAAGTGTAGATCCCATATACATCCTCCCGGTTCTTTTGCGCGGCGTTGAACTTGGGCCATTGGTGTTTGATCTCGATCGATTCCAGTACCTGTGCCATCAGATCGGTGGCGCATTCTTTAAATGTGATGCGATAGACGTGTTCCATGAATCGCAGGCGTTTTCTGGAAAGCATTCTGCCGGTAAAATGACTGTTCACCCGGTAGCGGATATTCTTAGCCTTGCCGATGTAAACGGCTTTGCCCTGTTGATTCAGGAAATAATATACGCCCGGGGTGTAGGGTAAATTATCGATGTCGGCCAGCGGCACGTTCGGGGGCCATTTGGTTTCCGATTTGCTTTTCGGGAGGGATTTTTTGATGATGCCTTGCCGGTCGTGTTGGAGTATTCGGTAAAAAAGATCGAGGGTGGCCAGGGCATCGCCGGCGGCGCGGTGCCGTTCTTTGAGTTCGATGTTCAGGGCTCGACAAAGTTTGCCCAGGCTATAGGAGATCTGTCCGGGAAAGATCTTCTGACTCAACCGCACCGTACAGAGTCGTTTTCCCTGCAGCTGAAATCCGTTTCGTTGCAGGGCGGTATCCAGAAAGGAATGATCGAATTGAACGTTGTGGGCCACGAATATCTTTCCATTCAGGAGTTGATAGACTCGCTCGGCCAGTTCGGCGAAGCGCGGCGCACAGGCCACCATTCGGTCGGTGATGCCGGTGAGTCGTTGCACGAACGGGGGGATGGGCATTTCCGGGTTCACAAGGGATTCCCATCGCTCCAACAGTTTCTCGCCGTCCGTGATCAGGATGCAGATCTCGGTGATCATGCCCTCCCCGGCGTGGGAGCCGGTGGTTTCAATATCTACGACGGCGTACATGGAAGTGCTAATTTCGTCAAAAAGCAACCATGTTCGGGGAAAGGATGGAGATGTTTCGGAATCGGTTGGTGAAAGTGCAGCGGCACCTGGGCCGTCAGGCCCGTCGCCAGGGTATCGAATGTTATCGGGTGTATGACCACGACCTACCCGAATTCCCCCTGCGCCTCGAGCGATACGGCACAGCGGTTTATCTCTCCGAATACAAGCGGCAGCACGGATTTTCCGAAGAACAACATGCGGCCTGGTTAGAACAGGTCATGGCCGTGGTATCCGAGGTATTAGAGGTACCCACTGAATCCATTTATTGGAAACTTCGTCAGCGCAAGACGGGTCGTCAAGGCCAATATCAAAAACTTTCCGAGGAGAAAACCTTTTTGGAGGTGGGAGAGGGGGCACTCCGATTTTGGGTGAACCTCATCGATTATTTAGACACCGGGCTGTTTTTGGATCACCGCCTCACCCGGGAGATGGTTCGCCAAGATTCCAGGGGTAAACGCGTACTGAACCTTTTTGCTTACACCGGTTCCTTTTCTGTTTATGCCGCAGCCGGCGGGGCCAGTGAAGTTTGTACGGTAGATCTTTCTAAGACCTATTTGGACTGGTCGGCCCGTAACATGTCGCTCAACGGATTCACGGGTGAAGCGTATTCGTTTGTTTCGGCTGATGTGAAAGCTTTTTTACCCACGGTAGCCGCGCAGCGCTATGATCTGATCGTGATGGATCCGCCCACGTTCAGCAATAGTCAGCGGATGGAAGAAGTGTTGGATGTGCAGCGTGATCACGTGTGGCTGATCGGTCAGTGTCTTCGGATCCTGACGCCTGGCGGAAAATTATTTTTCAGCACCAATTACCGGCGGTTTCAGCTCGACCGAGCCGCGCTGCCCGAGGCGAACATCAAAGACATTACGCGGGCCACAACGCCGTTTGATTTTGCGGGGCGGTTAGACCGGCTCTGCTACCTGATCACGCCGAACGGCTGATCAGAGTGTTTTGAGCACGTCGTTCATGCTGCGAACGGCGTCGGCGCTTTTTTGGAAGGCTGCTTTTTCGGATTCATTGAGGTCGAAGTCTAAAATTTTCTCCCATCCGTTTTTGCCGATGATCACCGGTACCCCGAGGCAGATATCTTTTTGTCCGTATTCACCTTCCAGCGATACGCAGCAGGTGAAGAGTTTCTTTTCATCGCGAACGATCGACTCCACCAGGGCAGCGCCGGCAGCACCGGGTGCGTACCAGGCGGAGGTACCAATGAGCGCGGTGAGCGTGGCACCACCCACCATGGTGTCTTTTACGATCTTCTCTTGTTGTTCGGCACTGAGGTAGCGGGAAACGGGGGTGCTGTTCCAGGTAGCGAGTCGGATCAGGGGAATCATGGTGGTATCACCATGTCCGCCAACCACCACGGCATTGAGGTCGGCCGGAGAACAGCCCAGGTGCTGACTGAGTTGATATTTGAAACGGGCGCTGTCGAGCGTGCCGCCCATACCGATGATGCGGTGTTTGGGGAGTCCGGTCGATTGCAGGGCCAGGTAGGTCATCGTATCCATCGGATTGCTGATGACGATGATGATGGCGTTGGGGGAATATTTGAGTACGTTCTCACAGACGCTTTTTACGATGCCGGCATTTACGCCGATCAATTCTTCGCGGGTCATTCCGGGTTTGCGGGGAAGTCCGGAGGTGATGACGACCACATCGCTCCCGGCGGTCTTACTATAATCGTTGGTGGAACCGGTGATCTGGGTGTCGAATCCGAGCAGGGTGGCGGTTTGCATCATGTCCTGCGCTTTTCCTTCGGCCACGCCTTCTTTGATGTCGAGCAGCACCAGTTCATTGCAGAGTTCCTTGCGGGCGATGTTGTCGGCACAAGTGGCGCCTACGGCTCCGGCCCCGATCACGGTTACTTTCATGGTTATATTTTTTTGGGTAGAGGTAAAATGTTGCCGCAAAGGTAAATCTTTCGGGCTTTGCCATCCCCTCGGGAGGGGTTATCTTTGCGCCTCAATTCAGCAATATGGCAAGTACAGCAGATATCAGCCGGGGTTTGATCATCAAATTGGATGGCAGCCTGTATTCGGTGGTGGAATTCGGGGAAAACAAGACAGCCCGGGCGGCGGCCAAGGTTTGGGCCAAGCTCAAGGGGGTCGACAATAACCGCACCATCGAAAAAACCTGGAATTCGGGCGATTCGATTTTCCCTGTACGGGTGGAGCGCAAGAGCTACACTTTCTTGTATAAGGATGACACCGGGTATAATTTCATGGATACGGAAACTTTTGAGCAGGTAGCACTTCAGGAAAGTTTGATCGATGCGCCTCAGTTCTTAAAAGATGGTGGGGAGTGCAGTGTGCTTTTCAATACGGAGACCGAGCTTCCCATGAGTGCGGAACTGCCCGATAAGATCGTATTACAGGTTACGTACACGGAGCCCGGCTTGAAGGGGGATACGGCAACAAGAACCTTGAAGCCGGCCACGGTGGAAACCGGCGCCAATGTAAATGTGCCCTTGTTTGTGAATGAGGGCGAGTTGATCCGGGTCAACACGAAGACCGGCGAGTATGTGGAGCGCGTTAAGGAGTAAGGGGATAATATTTAAATGGAAGGCCTGAAATCATCGATTTTGGGCCTTTTTTATGTGTTTTTTGGCCTAAAATGGCTAAAAATTGGGCAAAATCGTTGGTTTTTGGCTTTGTTGCCTACCTTAGCTCCCCGGCGATCAAGGTCGCCTTAACCAAACCCAAAACGTGAAAAGCATGGACTTCAAACAGATCCAGGAGTTGATCAAGATGGTCAACAAATCCAACATTGGCGAGGTGACCATTGAGCAAAAGGATTTCAAGGTAACGGTCAAGCAAAAAGAGGACAACATTACCCAAGTGGTTTCGGCTGCTCCGGTGATGTCGGCTCCTGTTGCAGCGATGCCGGCCTCGGCTCCGGTTGCGGCGGCCCCGGCAGCACCCGCGGCTCCCAAGGCTCCGGCGGCGGCCGATACGAGCAATCTGATCACGATCAAGAGTCCCATGATCGGCACCTTCTACCGCAAGGCAGGTCCCGATAAACCCAATTTCGTGGAAGTAGGTACGGACGTGGCACCGGGCAAGGTGGTATGCATCATCGAGGCGATGAAATTATTTAACGAGATCGAGTGTGAAGTGAAGGGGCGCGTGGTGAAGGTGTTGGTAGATGATGCCTCGCCGGTGGAGTTCGATCAACCGTTATTTCTGGTAGAGCCTGCCTGATCTGCCTAATCATTTTTTACCTCAAGCAATCGTATGTTCAAGAAGATATTGATCGCCAACCGAGGCGAGATCGCCTTACGCGTCATTCGTACGGCCCGGGAGATGGGTATTAAGACGGTAGCGGTGTATTCGACGGCGGACCGTGACAGTTTGCATGTGAAGTTTGCCGATGAGGCGGTTTGTATTGGAAAGCCGCATGGTGCTGATTCTTACTTGAATATTCCGCACATTATGGCGGCAGCGGAGATCACCAATGCCGATGCCATTCATCCGGGTTATGGATTTTTGGCGGAGAATGCCAAGTTTGCGGATATCTGTGCGAAGCATGGGATCAAGTTTATTGGTCCCACGCCCGACATGATCAACCGTATGGGTGATAAGATCACGGCCAAGGAAACCATGATCAAGGCCGGGGTACCGGTGGTGCCAGGCGGGCAGGGATTATTGCAGAGTGTGGACGAGGCCAAGGGATTGGCCCGGGAGATGGGTTATCCGGTGATCTTGAAGGCCACGGCCGGTGGGGGAGGAAAGGGTATGCGGATCGTGTGGGAGGAGCGTGAGTTGGAGAAAGCCTATGATACGGCCAAGGCGGAAGCGTTGGCGTCATTCAAGAACGACGGCATTTACATGGAGAAATTCGTGGAGGAGCCGCGTCATATTGAGATACAGGTAGCAGGCGATCAGTATGGAACGGTGTGTCATTTGAGTGAGCGGGATTGTTCCATTCAGCGTCGGCACCAGAAGTTGGTGGAGGAATCGCCATCACCTTTTATGACCGATGAGTTGCGTTTCAAGATGGGGGAGGCGGCCAAGCAGGCTGCATCGGCGATCCATTATGAGAGTGTGGGTACGATCGAGTTTTTGGTGGACAAGCACCGGAACTTCTATTTCATGGAGATGAATACGCGGATCCAGGTGGAGCATTGTGTGACGGAGGAGGTGATCAATTATGATCTCATCAAGGAGCAGATCTTGATCGCGGCGGGGTATAAGATCTCGGGTCGCGATTATATTCCGCAGATGCATTCGATCGAGTGTCGGATCAATGCGGAGGATCCGTACAATGATTTTCGTCCCTCGCCCGGCCGCATCACGGTCTTGCATCAGCCGGGTGGTCATGGCGTGCGCGTCGACAGCCACGCCTACGCCGGTTACGTGATTCCGCCCTTCTATGATTCCATGATCGGTAAACTGATCACCGTGGCCCAAACCCGCCCCGAAGCCATCCAAACCATGTACCGCGCCCTCAGCGAATACGTGATCGAAGGGGTAAAAACCACCATCCCTTTCCACTTGCAACTCATGCAGGACGAACGCTTCCGCAGCGGCGACTTCAACACCAAATTCCTCGAAAACTTCAAACTGCTCTAACTAAAAACTAACGAACTACTCAAACTACTCAAACTATACAAACTTCTCAAACTCTGAACTCCGAACTCTGAACTCCGAACTCCGAACTAATAGCCTGCTACAGCATCCTCTCCTCTTCCATCCGCCACGGCTTCTCTCTTCCCATCCGCGCGTACCAAAATAATTTCCGTTCGTCCGATTCCGCCTCTCTCTTTCCCCATCGGGTAGCCCAATTTTCTCAGGGCTGCTGCCGTGGTGGCGGAGAATCCTCGCTCAACGACCAATTCATCGGGTAGCCATTGGTGGTGAAATTTGGGTTTATTGATGGCGTCGTCGGCGGTCATGCCAAATTCCAGGATGTTGAGTATATTTTGAAAGACTTGAGTAGGTATGGTAGTACCCCCGGGGGTGCCAACGATGATATAAGGTTTGTTATCTTTTAGAACGATCGTGGGTGTCATGGAGCTGAGCATGCGTTTGCCCGGGTGAATGGCATTGGCTTCGCCGCCGATGGCACCGAACATATTGGGCACCCCGGGTTTGATGCTGAAATCATCCATTTCATTGTTGAGGAAAAATCCGGCGCCACCCACGACGGTTTTGGATCCATAGGATCCGTTGAGTGTGGTGGTTACGGCCACGGCATTTCCATCGCCATCGATCACGCTGAGGTGCGTGGTTTCTTCACTTTCATGAAAATTGACATTGCCGGGTTCCAGATCTTGGCTGGGGGTGGGGGCGTCGGAGCGATAACTCTCCATTCGCATTTTCAGGTATTGCGGATCGGTGAGTTTGCTGACGGGTACGGGATAGAAATCGGCATCGCCCATGTATTTGCTTCGGTCGGCAAAGGCCCGACGCATCACTTCGGTCATGAGTTGTACGGCGGCCGGCGACTGAAATCCCATCGCGGCGAGATTTCGATCCTCTACCATTTTCATCATTTGGTGCAGGAGTAGTCCGCCGCTGCTGGGCATGGGCATGCTGACAACCTGGTATCCTTTATAATCGAATGCATGCGGCGTGCGCCATTTGGCGACGTAATTGCGCAGATCATTTTCCGTGATCAGCCCTTTTCCTCTTTTCATCTCGGCCACGATCAATGTTGCCGTTTCGCCCTCGTAAAATCCGGCCTTTCCTTTATGCTGCATCCGTTTTAAGGTAGCCGCCAGATCCGTTTGGATCAGCGTGTCGCCGGTTTTCCAGGGGGTGGATCGTTCAAAGGCGGTGGGGACCGTATTATATTTTCTGAGTTCGTTTTGCAGGTAGTTGAGGGAACGGGCTTCGCCTTCGGTGAGCACAAATCCTTTCTCGGCCAGTTCGATGGCGGGTTGGATCAAGGTAGCGAAAGGCAGCTTGGCATATTGATGTGCTTCGAATAATCCCCCTACGGTACCGGGCACGCCACAGGCAAGGTGGCCGTTCTGACTTTTTTGTGTACTGGCCACACCATTGGAGTCGATGTACATATCGCGGGAGGCCGCAGCTGGGGCCATCTCGCGATAATCCAGTGAAAGACGTTTGCCGTTGGTTAGGTGAGCGACCATAAATCCCCCGCCACCCAAGTTGCCCGCGTTGGGATACACGACGGCCAGGACCAGTTGCGTGGCGATGGCGGCATCCACGGCATTGCCTCCTTTTTGGAGGATCAACAGCCCGGCTTCGGAGGCCAGCGGATGGGCGGAGACCACCGCTCCTTTGTCCACCACCATTTTTTTGGTGATCGAATATTGAAAGGGTTGGTTCTTGCCCGTGAAAACCTGGCCAAAAACGCCATTTGTAAAAAACAGCAAAAAGGGGAGGAGCAAGGAATGCCGCTGGGTCATTTGAAATAGTTTGAGCTAAACTAAGAAAATGTATCGAGTGCAGGGGGAGAAAGCCCGGGCATTCAGTAAATTGCCTGTCTAAATCGACTGCATGTTACGTTCCTTTTTTGTGATGAGCCGCTTGCTTCTTTTGTGCGCTGCAACCTTGTGTACCGTTTTGAGTGCAACCGCACAGGAGCTGACCTCCCCGGCGGCTTTTTTAGGGTATGGAATAGGCCAACGATTCACCCCGCATCATACGTTGGTGAGTTATTTCGAGAAAGTTGCTCAGCAGGTACCCAGCCGGGTAAAATTGATTTCTTATGGAACTACCAACGAAGGTCGACCGCTGCTGATCGCAGCCGTCAGCACCCCCGCGAATCTGGAGCGGTTGGAGTCGATTCGCATGAATAATCTTCGTTTGGCCAACGTCGCTCGTGACAGCGCGGCGGCCATCGAATCCGGCGCCCCGGCCATTGTATGGCTCAGCTATAACGTACACGGAAACGAAGCGTCCTCTTCCGAGGCCTCCTTGCTTACTTTATACACGCTGGCCCTGCAACGCGATACGGCGGTGCAACGTTGGCTGGATAAAACCGTGGTGCTCATCGATCCTTGTCTGAATCCCGATGGCCGTGATCGCTACGTGAACTGGTACAACAGTGTGGTGGGAGCCCAATACAATCCCTTGGCCGCTTCACGTGAACACCGCGAGCCCTGGCCGGGCGGACGAACCAATCATTATTATTTCGATCTCAACCGCGACTGGGCCTGGCAGGTGCAAACCGAAAGCCGCCAGCGGATGAAACTGTACCTCGATTGGATGCCACAGGTACACGTTGATTTTCACGAGCAGGGTTACAACGAGCCGTATTATTTCGCACCGGCTGCCGAGCCCTATCACGAAGTGATCACGCCCTGGCAACGGGAGTTTCAACACCAGATCGGAAAAAATCATGCCCGCTACTTTGACAGCAACGGCTGGCTCTATTTCACCAAACAGGTTTTTGATCTGCTCTATCCATCTTATGGCGATACCTATCCAACGTACAATGGTTCTATTGGCATGACCTACGAACAAGGTGGCATCGGTGCAGGCTTGGGTGTTGTGAATAAAGACGGCGATACGCTGACTTTGTCCGACCGCGCCCTGCATCACTTCACCACCTCGATGAGTACCTTGGAAACGGCCGCCAATCAATCCGCCCGCTTGATCACTGAGTTCCGGAAATATTTCAATCAGGCCGTCAGCAGCGCCCAGGGTATCTATAAATCCTATGTGATCCGTTCGCAGGCAGGCGATGAATCAAGGCTGCGTTCACTGCTCGAGCTGTTGGATCGCAACGGGATTCGCTACGAGCAGGCTATGGCCGGTACGGCAAAAGGATTTCGCTACAGCAGTGGCAAAGAAGAATCGTTTAGCCCGCAATCTGGTGATCTGGTGATCTCGGCGCTGCAGCCCCGCTCGGCCTTGCTCACCACTTTATTTGAACCGCGCACGCGTTTATCGGATTCGGTGACCTACGACATTACGGCCTGGTCGCTTCCCTACGCGTACGGATTGGAGGCATTTGCCTGTAAAGACAAGATCGCTACTCAGCCCTATAGCACGCCCGCTAAACCGGCTTTTATACGTTCTGCCTATGGATATGCAATTCCTTGGAACGGACTGGCCGCTGTTCGTTTGGCCACTGCCATTGGGAAAACCGGCATCTTGCTTCGCTTTGCGGAGCAGCCCTTCACGGTAGGCGGAAAAAATTTCCCGGCCGGAACCGTGCTGGCGCTTCCTGCTTCCAATCAGAAATTAGGAGCACGTTTCCATGAGTTGGTTCAGGCGGCGGCGGACCGCTCGGAGGCTTCCATTTTTCCGATATCAACCGGACTGGTAGAGGCCGGATCTGATTTCGGGAGTGAAAAAGTTCGCAATCTCGCCATGCCCCGCGTGGCCCTGCTCACCGGTGAAGGAGTCGGCTCCAATGCCGTGGGTGAGATCTGGCATCATTTCGATCAGCAACTGAATTATCCGATCCATTTGATCAATCAATCCGATATCGGTCGCCTGAATTGGTCGCAGCTCGATGTGCTGATCTTGGCCGATGGTAATTATTCATTCCTGGGAAATAAAGAGCAGGCAGAGGCTTGTAAGAAATGGATACAGGGCGGCGGTCGACTGATCGCACTGGAATCGGCCGTGACCCAACTGAGCGATTTTGGCATAAAGCTTCGCAAGGGCGAGGATAAAAAACCAACGGATTCCGTCCAAACTTCCCATTACGAGATACGGGAACGCGAGGCGGTTTCCGGTATTACCCCAGGCTCGATCTGGTCGGTGCAACTCGACAATACCCATCCGCTGGCATTCGGCTATCCCAAAAATTATTATACCCTCAAAATGGATGGAAACGTATTGGAGCCCCTGAAGGAAGATGGCTGGAACGTTGGGGTACTTACCTCCAACACCCCCATCAACGGGTATGCCGGTCAGGTGTATCGTTCCAACCTATCGGAAGGCACCCTGTTCGGGGTGCAATCGGTGGGACGTGGGCAGATCGTTTGTCTGGTCGACAATCCGCTGTTCCGTAGTTTCTGGGAAAACGGAAAATTGTTGCTCAGCAACGCCGTGTTTTTGGTGGGGCAATAATCCGTACGCATGCGAAATCTTTTTTTTCTATTTCTGCTGTTTCCGTGCATCGCAGTGCGGGCACAGGTGCCTGCTGCCGCACCAGCCTCCAAGATCCTGCATGAAATGGAAAAGCTCCAGGTACTGGGATCGGTGTTGTACATAGCGGCCCATCCGGATGATGAGAACACCCGCCTGATCACCTGGCTGGCCAATGAAAAAAAATATCGGACCGCTTATCTCTCGCTCACCCGGGGCGATGGCGGACAAAATCTCATCGGCGATGAACAGGCCGTTGAACTGGGATTGATCCGTACCCAAGAATTACTGGCGGCCCGACGAATCGATGGCGGCGAACAGTTCTTCACCCGCGCCTATGATTTCGGGTATTCCAAAAATCCGGCAGAAACCTTTCGCATCTGGGAGAAGGATAGTATTCTCTCCGATGTCGTTTGGGTGATCCGTCGCTTTCAGCCCGATGTGATCATCACGCGTTTTCCGGTAACAGGCGAAGGCGGTCACGGTCATCATACCGCTTCCGCGATCCTGGCCAACGAAGCGTTTCAGGCAGCGGGTGATCCCACGAAATTTCCCGAGCAATTAAAATATGCTTCCGTCTGGCAACCCAAACGTATCCTTTGGAACACCTTCAATTTCGGGAGCACCAACACCACGGCTGCGGATCAGTTCAAACTCGAGGTGGGCGGATTCAATCCGCTGCTCGGAAAAAGTTACGGAGAGATCGCAGCCGAAAGCCGCTCGCAACACAAGAGTCAGGGATTTGGTGTTCCTTCCACCCGAGGAGAATCCTTTGAGTATTTCAAGACTACGGGTGGACCGGCACCTGTTTCCGATCTGTTCGAGGACATTCGATCGGATTGGTCGCGCTTGCCTCAATCGGCCGGACTCGCCGCGCAGATCGATAGTCTCACCGCTCAATTCAACCCACAGCACCCCGAACATTCACTCGAACATTTGCTTCGGATCTATGCTCGTATGTACGCCCTTCCATCTAACAACTGGAAAGAATATAAATTAAACGCCCTGCGCAACCTGATCTATCAGTGTGCCGGTCTATATGCCGAGGCCATCACCGCACAGCCATCCGTAGCGCATGGCGATACGCTTCGGTTTTCGCTGAATCTGATTGCACGATCAAAAGCTTCTCTTCAACTTCAATCGGTTCGCTATAACAATTTTGATACTACCCTGAATTATACCCTTCCGGTCAATCGTACTTATTCGCTTTTCGGGTCGATACCGGTGAAGCCGGCGTGGGGCACCACGCAGCCATATTGGTTGCAAGCGCCGATGCAGCCCGGCCGCTTTTCGGTGGCGGATCCGCGTCTGATCGGATTGCCGGAGAATCCTCCACCGGTTCGGGTAGGGGTCAACTTCCGTCTGGGCAATACGGATCTGTCGCTGGAAGTTCCGGTCATACATAAGTTCACGGATCCGGTTCGAGGGGAGGTATTTAAGCCGTTGGTGGTTCGTCCCACCGTCGAACTCGACGCCGCGCAGGAATTGACGTTTATTTCCGGATCAAAAGGGAAAATCGATCTGAGTGTTCGCATACAAGCCAATCAATCGCTGGAGGCCTCCGGCATTCGTGCCGTACAATTTGGCAACATAAATGATCTGGGCAGTATTCCCTCGATTGAAAAAGGGAAGAGTCTGATCCGTACGCAGTCCGTGAACCTGATCCCCGGGACCTATTCGTATGAATTGATTGCTTCCGGCAACCAAACACTTTCGCAGGGCGGTCGGCTCACGCGCATCGAATACGATCATGTGCCCGAGATCCATTATTTCCGCGCCACACCGCAGCGGGTGGTTTCTAACGATCTGAAAACGCTGGGTAAGCGGATTGGTTATGTACAAGGTGCGGGCGATAAGGTAGCGGAGGCTTTGGAGATGATGGGATATGAAGTGGTTCGGTTGGGAGAAAAAGAATTGACACGTATCGATCTTTCAGCCTTTGATGCGATCGTGACCGGTGTGCGGGCCTACAACACGCATACTTGGCTCAACGAGGCGCACGAGCGGTTGATGGGTTATGTGGAGCGGGGAGGCAATTTGATCGTGCAGTACAACACCAGTAGTCAGATCGGTCCGGTGCGCGCCAAGATCGGTCCCTATCCCTTCAACATCACCCGGGCTCGGATCACCGATGAAACGGCTACCGTGAATTTTTTGGATCCGAAGCATCCGGTGTTCAACCGCCCGAATAAATTATCGGTTGCTGATTTTGAGAATTGGATCCAGGAGCGATCCATTTATCATGGGTTGGATACCAGCGGCACCCTGAAGCGACTGATCTCGATGGCCGATCCGGGAGAAAAAGCTGAAGAAGGGGCTTTGTTGGTGGCTCGTTACGGGAAAGGTTGGTTTACGTACACGGGACTGGCCCTGTTCCGTCAACTACCCGCCGGTGTGCCGGGGGCGTATCGATTGCTGGCCAATTTGATCGCGTTAAATGCCTCGGCCGACCGATGAACAACGCATCCAAAAAAACCAGGAGCGAGGTGGCCATGTGGTTGGCGATCGTCCTCGGGTTGGTCTTGGGAATACTGATCAAGCGCGTGCGATTGGGTATCTTATTGGGGTTGGTGATCGCCGGGCTCATCGTATTTGCCGGTTGGGCGCGAAGCAATCGAAAATAAAAACAGAAGCATGTCATCTCCCGTTCCGAATGAAAGCTATCGTCTTTGGTATGTAGCCCTGATCGGGGTGCTGGTGGTACTGATCGTAGTTTTTCAACGATTCACGCAATTTTTTTCCTGATCACTTATGCAAGTACTCGACTGGATCGTATTGTGTTTGACCCTGTCGGGTGTGGTATGGTATGGAATTCGGAAGGGGCGCGGTACGAAGGACCTGGATGGTTATTTTCGGTCGAATCAGAATTTGCCTTGGGGACTGGTCCTCCTTGGCATCATGGGCACGCAAGCCTCGGCCATTACATTTTTATCTGCTCCCGGGCAAGGCTACACCGATGGCATGCGATTCGTGCAGTATTATTTCGGGATTCCGATCGCCATGATCGTGATCAGTGCGTTTTTTGTGCCCCGTTTCCGGCAGTGGAATGTGTTTACGGCCTATGAGTATTTGGAGCATCGGTTCGATGGCAAGACACGTACACTGACGTCGATGTTGTTCTTTTTGCAACGGGGACTTTCTACCGGCATCAGCATTTTTGCGCCCTCGTTGATCTTGTCGTCGCTCTTGGGGTGGAATATTTACTGGACCAATTTATTCATGGGCGGGTTGTTGATCATTTACACCATCAGTGGCGGAGCGCGGGCTGTGGCTTATACGCAGCAATTACAGTTTGCCATCATTTTGCTGGCGATGTTCTTAGCGGGATTCATCATGGTTCGATTGATGCCGGAGCAGGTGGGACTGTTGGAGGCGTTGGACATCAGCGGAAAGATGGGTAAGCTTAATGTGATCACGGATGGGATGAAGAATGGTCGATTTGATTGGGCGGACAATTACAATATCTGGAGCGGGGTGATCGGCGGATTTTTTCTGGCATTGTCTTATTTCGGAACGGATCAGAGTCAGGTCGGTCGCTTCCTCACTGGTAAATCCCTTCGAGAAAGCCGACTGGGTTTATTGATGAACGGCTTGGTGAAAGTGCCCATGCAATTTTTGATCTTGCTGGTGGGGGCCTTGTTATTCAGCTATTATACGTTCGAGCGGGCGCCGTTGATCTTCAATCGCGTACAACAGGATCGTATCGAACGTTCGGCTTACCGCGATTCGTTTCAGGTGGCACAGGTGCGCTACGATTCTTTATTGGTGGTCAAGAAAGATCTGGTGGAGCGCTATGTACAGGCGGGCGGGCAATCTTCTTCGGAGGCGCGTGCCTACATTCCGCAAATGCAGGAATTGCAGGGGGAGTCGGATGCCATCCGAAAAACCGTACGGGGCTGGTTGGACAAAAAAGTACCGGGTGGTGATGGGAACGACACCAATTATATTTTTATTCGCTTCGTGTTGGATCATTTGCCGGCCGGGTTGGTCGGATTATTGATCGCCATGATCTTTCTGGCTTCCTGGGGAAGTATTGCGGCGGCGATCAATTCCTTGGCGGCTTGTACGGTGGTGGATCTGCATCTGCGGTTTACCCAATCACCCGCTGAGCGGGCGCGGGCCTATGGCCTCTCGCGTTGGTATACGTTGGGCTGGGGTGTTTTTTGTATCGTGGTGGCTATGTTCACGTATAATGTGGGCAATAGTTTGATCGAGGCCGTGAACATTCTCGGATCATTGTTTTATGGGGTCATTTTGGGTGTGTTTCTGGTTGCGTTGTTTTTCCCCGGGGTTCGTTCGGCCTCGGCGGTATTTGCCGCCTTGATCGTGGGGGAGTTGATTGTACTGGGCGTTTTCTTTTACGGGTATTTCTGGCCCGAGTCGTTCAAGCTTGGGTTTCTGTGGTTGAATCCGGTAGGGGCCTTGGCGGTGGTGTTGTTGGCCTGGTTGTTCAACGCGTGGGGTGGACATAAAAAAACCCCGTCGGTAGACGGGGTCCAGTAATGCATTGAAAGCGATCATTTATTCAGTTCGGCGATCAGCTTTTCATTCAGTTTAACGTAATCATTGTTCTTAGCATCGGCCGCGGCTTGTTTTGCTTTTTCCGCTTGAGCCAAGGCTTCTGCTTTTCTTCCAAGCTTCGCCAGGCAGACGGCACGTCGATGTTGGATCCAAAAAGCGGTGGGGTTTGATTCGATGGCTTTATCGAACCAGCTCAGGGCTTGGTTCAGGTCCTTGCCATTATCCAGGTAATACATCGCCGCGTTGAAATAAGGCGGTTTTTCGGATTTCATGGCAGCTTCGATGCTGGCCATGATCTTGGCTTCGATCTCTGTTTGGATGGGGAGGGTCAGGGTTTGTTTTTCCCAGCTGAGCACGAGGTTG
>SXXL01000044.1 GCA_005789565.1 Bacteroidota bacterium
CGCATTGAAAACCACCACCCCGTGCTCGCGGGCCGCGGTCAGGTTCACCTGGTTGACGCCTATGCAAAAACAACCGATGGCCTGCAGCTTTTTGGCCGCGGCCAGCACCCGCGGGGTGATTTGGGTCTTGGAACGAATACCCAGAATATGAACGTTGCGCACGGCTTCCACCAGCTCATCCTCCGTAAGGGCTTTACCGATCCGGGTCACCTGCGAATACCCCTGCACCTTGAAATTTCGGGCAGCCGATTCGCTGATATTCTCCAGAAAAAGGATCTGAATTTTTTCCTTCGGATAACTGGTTAGGGCCATGCGCAAATATACCGGCCCCCTCTCAAAATAAATCCCTCCAGCCCTTATCTTTGCGACCCGGCTGAATCAGCCATTTTTTTTGAACTATACCAAGCTAACGTATGATGAACAATTTATTTATTTGGGTGCCCTTGATGGGCGTTGTTGGTCTCCTGTATACCCTGGTTAAATACAACTGGGTTGGCAAGCAAGATGCCGGAACCGACCGGATGAAAGAGATCAGTAATTACATCGCCGAAGGAGCTATGGCCTTCCTTCGGGCCGAATGGAAGATCCTCGGCTATTTTGTGGTAGTGGTGGCCCTCCTACTCGCCTTTATGGCAACCCGGAATCCGCACTCCCATATTCTGATCGCCGTTTCGTTCGTATTGGGTGCTGTCTTCAGTGCCTTCGCCGGATTCATTGGCATGAGCGTAGCCACCAAGGCCAACGTCCGAACCGCCCAAGCGGCCCGAACCAGCCTGAGCAAAGCCCTGAACGTTTCGTTTACGGGCGGTGCGGTGATGGGACTGGGTGTAGCGGGACTCGCTGTACTGGGACTGGGCGGACTCTACCTGATCCTGAAAGCTTATTTCGTAGGCGACCTCGCCAACGGCACCGATGCGTTCAATGCGGAAATGCTGCGCACCATTGAAGTACTGACCGGTTTCTCCCTCGGAGCCGAATCCATCGCACTGTTTGCGCGTGTGGGCGGCGGTATCTACACCAAAGCTGCTGATGTGGGCGCCGATCTGGTCGGTAAAGTGGAAGCCGGTATTCCGGAAGACGATCCCCGTAATCCCGCTACCATCGCTGATAACGTAGGCGATAACGTGGGCGACGTGGCTGGAATGGGTGCAGACCTGTTCGGCTCCTATGTGGCTACCGTATTGGCGACGATGGTACTCGGACAAGAAACCAAATCCATTGACGATTTTGGCGGATTGGCCCCTATCCTGCTTCCCATGTTGATCGCCGGAGTCGGAATCCTTTTTTCCATCGTGGGAACCTGGTTCGTGCGCATCAGCGAAACAGCCGGACTGAATACCGATACCGTTCAAAAAGCGTTGAATATGGGTAACTGGGGATCGATCGTCCTCACCGCCCTCGCTTCCTTCGTGTTGGTTGATTATATCCTTCCTGAAACCATGGTCCTGCGTGGAGCCGAGTTCACCAAATGGGGTGTATTGGGTGCTATTGGCGTCGGACTCGCAGTAGGAACCCTCATGTCGATCATCACCGAATATTATACCGCCATGGGCAAACGCCCGGTCCTGTCGATCATTCGCCAGTCCTCGACCGGACACGCCACCAACGTAATCGGCGGATTGGCCGTAGGAATGGAATCAACTTTTCTCCCCATCTTGGTACTGGCCGCCGGTATCTGGGGCTCCTATGAATTTGCCGGTCTCTATGGCGTAGCCATTGCTGCTGCTGGTATGATGGCCACCACCGCTATGCAATTGGCGATCGATGCGTTTGGTCCCATCGCCGACAACGCCGGCGGTATCGCTGAAATGAGTGAACTCCCCAAAGACGTTCGCGAAAAAACCGATATCCTGGATGCCGTCGGAAACACCACTGCCGCTACCGGCAAAGGATTTGCCATCGCGTCCGCCGCACTTACTGCATTGGCTTTATTTGCTGCGTTTGTGGGTGTTGCTATGCCGGACAATCAACACATCGATATTTACAAGGCAGATGTCTTAGCCGCGTTATTTGTGGGCGGCATGGTTCCCCTACTCTTCTCTTCGCTGGCCATTCGTGCCGTGGGCGAAGCCGCGATGAGTATGGTGGAGGAAGTTCGTCGTCAATTCCGCAGCATACCCGGTATCATGGAAGGCACCGGTAAACCGGAGTACGACAAATGCGTTGCCATCTCCACGCAGGCCTCGATCCGCAAGATGATGCTGCCCGGTGCCATCGCCATCGTATCCCCCTTGTTGATCGGATTCCTGATGGGTCCGGAAGCCTTGGGCGGATTCTTGGCCGGTGCAACGGTGAGCGGCGTACTGATGGGTATGTTCCAAAACAATGCCGGCGGTGCCTGGGATAATGCAAAGAAGTCTTTTGAAAAAGGTGTTGAGATCAATGGAGAGATGTATTACAAGAAGTCTGAGCCCCATAAGGCCTCTGTAACCGGAGACACCGTGGGCGATCCGTTCAAGGATACCTCAGGCCCTTCCATGAACATCCTGATCAAACTCATGTCGATCGTTTCACTGGTCATCGCCCCTACCCTTGCCGACATGAGCAAGGTCCCGGCTACGCCCACCACCCCGGCGGTTCGAACCACTGAGACCAGTCAGGACCTACAAAGCACTACACCTGCCAATACCGTAACGATCCAATAATCAGTTTGCAGATAGAATTGAAAAGTCCCACCAATTGGTGGGACTTTTTTATGCTCAATAAGTTTCAGGAAAGAATCAATAACAGCGGGGACATTTTTCGCTGTACTTATTTCCGAGGATAAACCCGAAGACCATCTCGTGTGTGCCCCGGTTGAAGTCCCGAAGAATATTATTGTTCAATGATTTTTCAAACGCATAGCTGATGTTGAACGTATTGCTCACATTGAGACCCAAGTAAGCGGAATAGCCATCATCCAAACGGTAACTGCCGCCGGTCCAGAGTTGGTCGCGGTCCTGCAGCTTGAGGTTGACCTCCGGTTGATATTGACGAAAGGAACTATTCTGGATGTACTTCAGCATGAAGGAGGGTGTAACGTTCAGGTCATCCCCCACCAGAAAACGGTAGCCGGCCGTCAGAAAAAGATGGGGAATGAATCGACCATTGGTCAACACGGCCGTATTATCATCCACAAAGTTGAGCGTTTGGGGAAGAACGTTCTGTGCCGAGAAGCCGACAAAATAGTTGCGGGAATAAAGCCAGAGACCGGCGGCCATCTGAGGCTTGATGCGGGTTAATTCGGTGAGGAAGCCCGATCCGGTCGCGGGGTCGCTTGGATCCCCCGAACCATTGAAATCGTGCATCGTATTGTCGACGGTCACCTTGGTGATACCGGCACTGAGTCCGCCCGATAAGTTAGTGGTCGGATTCAATCCAACATGATAGGCATAACTGAGCCCTGCATTGAAGAAATTGAAACTTCCGGTCCGGTCATTAATCAGATTCAGTCCAATCCCATGATGTGGCTCGGCAGCTGTGTAATTTTCCCAGTATGCTTTTCCGCGAGGATTTTCTCCTGGAACTCCAAAGGAGGTGGATGATTCCCGATAATCCGTTTTTCCGATGGGGCCGTGTATGCTCAAATAGGTCGTTTTCGGTGCCCCTTTCAATCCTACCCACTGATCGCGGATGGCCATCTTGAGGTCCGTGTAGTTATCGATACCGGCAATGGCAGGGTTCAGGATGAACGGATTGATGACGTATTGGGTGTAATGGGGTCGTTGTTGTCCGATGGACAACAACTGGATCAAGGAGAATATGGTGACAAATACTACTCGCATGGATTATCGAATAATGTCAACGTATCCGGCCACTCGTTTACGACCGTTCTTGGGATCTATCACATAATAATACGTTCCGACCGGGGCAGGATTTCCGTTGATCCTTCCATCCCAAGGCGTGGGATATCCTACCGATCGGAAAACAAGTTGTCCGTACCGGTTCACCACTTCTACCGTACAGCCTGGATAACTATCCAGGTAAGGGATCACCCAGGTATCGTGCACCCCGTCGCCGTTGGGACTGAAAATATTCGGAACGATGGGCGTTTTCAGCACTTTCACAAAGACCACATCCTGGGCGGCACAACCTTTATCCGTTACGAGATATAAGGTGTAATAGATATCGTCAGCGGGACGGGCGATCGGGGAAAGAATCGTAGAATCGCTTAGGAATGAGGAGGGTCTCCAACGAATCGTGATCGGCATGGTATTGTTGTTGCCCGGTGTCAGTTGGGTTTGTCCGCCCTCCAGCATCAATTTATCCGGTCCGGCATCGGCCACCGGATACGGGTTGATGGAGACTGTGGTAGTTGCCGTCGTGCTTCGGCAATTGAAGCTGTTGACGATGTAGTGACTGACATTATAAGTGCCCACGGTCGAATACGTGTATGAGAAAGCAGGTTGATTGCGGGTATTCCCATTATCCATATCCCAAACCCACTGCGTGATGGTTCCATCTGCTCCGCTGCTCGTGCTGGTGAATTGGATGGCGCCGCCTATACAGACGTCGATCTTGTCGGTGGTAAACGAGGCAATGGGCTGTGGATGCAGGGTATTCAGTACAATGGTGGTGTCCTGTATACAGCCCGCTCCGGAAGTAACCTGAAGGTTTACACTGTACGGGCCCAGTGCCGTGTAAATATGGGAAGGATTGGCTGCAGTGGAAGTATTGACCGGGCCGCTTCCGGGATCCCCAAAATTCCACAGATAAGTGAAACTGCCTTGGGTACCATCCGGGATCGAAGAAAGGTTCGTGAATTGAATATTGGCATTGGGCAGGCAACTGATCGCCGGGAAACTGAAATTCGGTCGAGCCAATGGCTTCACCTCCACGCTGATGGTTTTGGCGACGCTGACGCAACCATTAGAGGTGACCACATTCAGTTTGACCAAAAAGGTGCCGTATGTGGCATAGCTGTGTTGAACGGGATTCCCATTGGGTCTCACCAAGATCGGGGTGCCATCTCCAAAATCCCAACGCCATTCTGTCAAGGCACCCTCAGTAGAAGTAGAGGCGTTTGTAAAGGTTACGGGTTGACGCTCGCAAACGGGACTACTCACGGAAAAATCAGCCACCGGCGGTATCCAAACTTTAATGGTTTGCGTGGCACTGTCGATGCAACTTCCAGCTGTGGAGGTAAAATAGTAGCGTATGGTATGCGTACCGGCTCCGGCCGTCGCTGGATTGAAGAGTCCGGTCGGCGAAACGCCTGGTCCGGTGAACAGTAAGTTACCCGGCACCCCTCCTATTTCAGAGGCCTGTGTGATCTGATAGGGCGGCGCGTCCAAACAGATATTCGGGATGGGATTGAATTGAACCTTTGGGGCAGCATTGATCGTGATGGGAAGCACCTTATCGTTTGAACATACACCTCCTGAATACGCCCGATAACGGATGTTGTACGTACGCGTCAGCGGCGATTGGAAATTGGGATACTTGTGTTTATAAATTTTTCCGGCGGCCGGATTTTGATCGATCTCTATCACGGCTGGCTGACCCACATCGTCCCAGAAAATCTCCACTTTGGTGATCACCCCGGGTAAAACCGTTGCGGCATCGGTGATCGAAATGGAGTCGTTGGCACAGAGATTATTGGTATTATTAATAATGAAATTGGATACCGGGAAACTTCCATTCACAAACAGCGTTTGGTTCACAGTGTCTTTACATCCCTGATTGGAGGTAACGATGAGCACAACCGGATAAGATCCCACTGCGAGATAACTGTGCTGCGGGTTTTGAAGCGTTGAAGTGTTATTGACACCACTGGTAGGATCGCCGAAACTCCAATTCCAGTTCGTCAGGGTGCTCGGCGTCGCCACAGCACTGGTATCTGTAAACTGGGCATAGGTGTCATTCAGACAAACCTCCGGGTTGATGAATCCGGCCAGAGGTTTGGCATGGATCACAACCGGAATAGCCGGATTCACGCTCACACAACCATTGTTAGTAGTAACCGTGAGCGTTACATTGTACGTGCCGGCCGAAGCGAAAACGTGTTGTGGATTTTGCAGTGTAGAGGTGTTGTTGACGCCACTACTGGGATCACCAAAATCCCAGCTCCAGCCGGAGAGGTTACCGGCATTGGCCGTAGACTGATCGGTGAAGGAGATAATGCCGGTCTCACAAAGTGGGGCCAGCGTGGTGAAGGTGGCGGTGGGCAAGGGATAAACCACTACCGTAGCCGTGCCGGTCTGATTTTGACTGCAAACCGTACTACTTGCATCCGTCACGCTGATCAGGTTATAAGCAAACGTACCGGCTGTGGTGGTGGGAACCGTAACGGTAACCGAATTGCCCGTAGTGGTAGTAACAGTTTGCGCAGCTCCTCCATTAATGTTGTAAGTAAAGGTATAGGGGGGTAATCCCACAGCGCCGGTAAAGGTGATTCCAGGAGCGGTTGCATTCAGACATACGTTGGTCGTTCCGGCTATGGAGGCGGTGGGAAGAGGATTGACGGTCACAACAGCCGAGCCGGTTTGGTTTTGCAAACATGTAGTACTGCTCGCATCTGTTACGCTGATCAGGTTGTAGGTGAACGTACCGGCCGTGGTCGTGGGTACTGATACCGTAACACTATTGCCCGATGTGGTAGTAACAGTTTGCGTTGCACCACCATTGATGTTGTAGGCAAACGTATACGGAGCGGTTCCCACTGCCCCTGTGAACGTGACGGTGGGTTCCGTTGCCGTTTGGCAAACTGCAGTGGTTCCGGCGATGGAGGCGGTGGGAAGCGGGTTGACGGTTACCACGGCATTTCCGGTCTGCGGTTGGGAGCACAGTGTGATCGTGGCATCGGTTACACTTTGCAAGCTGTAGGTAAAGGTGCCTGGGGTTGCGGTAGGGACGGACACGGTGGCCACCCCATTGGCTCCGGAAATGACTTGCTGACTGGCTCCGCCGTTAATAGTATAGACAAAAGTGTAAGGAGCCGTACCGCCGGAACCGGTAAAGGTGATATCAGGTGCGGTGGCGTTCTGACAAACCGATAAAGTTCCTGCAATGGACGCCGTGGGTAGAGGATTAACCGTGACGGTAGCCGTTGCATTTGGGCTGGTACTGCAAACAGCTGATACGGGATCTGCTACGCTGACGAGGGTATAGACAAAAGTTCCCACCGTACCAGTGGGTACGGTTAAGTTCAGTAGTCCGCCGGCACCTGAGTTAACGACCTGATTGGGGCCGCCGTTAATATTATAAATAAACAAATAACTGCCGGCACCCCCCTGCCCCACCAATGTGATCGTGGGAGAACTGGCATTTTGACAAACGCTGGTGGATCCGGAGATGGTTGCCCCAGAGGGTTTAGGATTGACCGTCACCGTGGCGGAACCCGTTTGGTTTTGACTACACGTGGAGGCACTCGCATCGGTCACGCTCACCAACGTATAGAGGTAGGTTCCGTACGTGCCGGTCGGAACCGATACGGTAGCTATTCCGTTGGCAGCTGAAATGACTTGCTGACTGGATCCGCCATTTAGTGTGTAAACGAACGTATATGGCGCGGTACCCGATGCGCCGGTGAAGGTGATGTTGGGTGGCGTATCATTCTGACAAACGGAGATCGTTCCGGTGACAGAAGCCGTAGGCAGCGGATTGACCGTAACGGACGCGGAGGTATTTAAGGTTGTTCGGCACAATACGTTGCTGGGATCCTCGACGCTGATCAAGTTATACGTAAACGTTCCAACCGTATTGGTGGGCACGGTAATGGTCGCAACACCGCTGGTGGAACTCACGGTCTGATCGGCCCCACCGTTAAGGTTATAAGTAAATAGGTAATTGCCGGAACCTCCCTGACCGGTGAGGGTTAAGGTAGGTGCTGTTGCATTCAAACAAACCGAGGTAGAACCGGTGATCGTGGCGCCGGTAGGCTTGGCAAATATGGTGACGATGGCATTGCCCGTTTGGGCTTGTTCGCAGGCCAGGGGACCAGCATCTTTCACATTCGTGAGTGTGTACGTATAGATCCCAACGGTCGCCGTCGGTACATTGATGGTCACGCTGTTCCCGCTCGTGGTAACAATCTGTTGCGGCGCCCCCCCGTTCAAAGTGTACGTAAACGTATAGGGAGCCGTGCCGTTGGCACCGGTAAAGGTGATCTGAGGTTCAGGTGCTCCTTGGCATAAGCCGACCGTGCCCGCCAATGTTGCCGTGGGTTTGGGATAGACCGTAACGGTTTTGTTTGAAGTATCCGATAAGCAACCAATATCAGTGATGATCGAGTATCGCGGAGTGTACGTGCCGGGGGCCGGGTACAGGTGACTCGGATTTAGTGTGGAGCCGGTGGTATTGTCGCCGAAATTCCAATAATAGGTTGAAATAGGCCGCCCATTCGTGGTGGACGCATCCGTAAACTGAACCGGATTGCCGTCACACACATCGCTGAGCGTAAAATTCGCAACCGGCGTCGGCTGTACATCCAGATCAAAGTTGATCTCTTGTTGGCCAGTGCATCCATCCGGGGAAGGATTTGTGGCCAAGACCTTGATCGCGTAGATGCCGGCCGTGCCGATGGTGTACGGATTGGGCAGCTTGTATATATAGAGCATTCGGCCATTAACCAGCACAGAGTCGGTCGGTAAGGGCGTTGTAAGATTTACATCCGCAATACCCTGGCCATTCAAAGCTGCCCCGAATACCCACTGGATCTGGGTGGGTTTGTATGGGAAGGTCATGGAAAAATAAAAAGGAGCATTCCGACAGGTAGCCGGGAAATTGACGGTGGCAAACTGATTTTGGATCGAGATATATTGATAAAGATCCTTAACGTTGGCACCGGCGGAATATCCGTACGACTCAGCATTAGCATAACCGTAGGCCAAAGCATTGAAGCCGGAGTCAGATGACAATGTATGATACCCGGCCGCGACGTTGGATAAATACAAATAGGAGTACCCCGTCAGCGCCGGGTGTGGTACCCAACTGGCAGTGGCAGGAATGGGCGCCCCATCAAAACGGAAGGACGAAATGCCTGTTCCGCCAGTGCGCATGATCACATGAATATGGTGCTGACGGTTTTGAGTAGCCACCAGGTTGGAGCTCACCAGGGTGACTCTTGAAATATTTTGTTCGACGGGATTCAAAACGATCATGTCCGGATCGTAAGGCGATGCGTTCGACGAACAACCCTGCGTCGTAAAATATTGAGCTACACTGATGGGCTGATCGGCCGTAATATAATTCGGGGTGTTGTTGGAAAATTCATAATAACCGTTGGTGAAAGACCCACTGGGCACCAGGGTGCCGTTCACATAAACATTGGTCGTGGTGTTACTGCGCATGACCCGATAGAAATTATTCGGTCGGCTGAAGCTGGGAACGGTCAAGTAACTTTTTCCCCAAGTGGCCTGCGGGTATAGCTGTTGGTAAAGATTATCGGAGGAGGTATTCGTACCACAATTTGCGCCAATTCGGATTTTACCCGCGCCCGAGAAAACGGCAATCCGCTTACAGGCATTTTGTCCGGAGGCCACGGATTTGATCTTGGATCCCGTTAAGTCAACCCCATAATACAAACCACCGGTTTGCGTATTGTTGTGCGTACCCAATACCTGATAGATCTGACCTTTGTTGAGGTTTATGGTGTACGTTGTGCCCGCCACCCAACCGTTCTTGGTATTGGCGGTGGGGGTGATCTCGACGGCCGTATTGTCCTCCGCTGCAATAATGGTAAAATAGGAATTCGAATTGGTCTGGTTAGAGACCTGGGTATAGTTCATGGAAAAATACTCCCGGCCCAATACGTTGGTCGGCAGACAAACCGTAGCCCCACTCACCGCACTTTGGGTAATGTAAGAGTAAACGACCACCCCCTTGTCAGAGGTCACCAAAATGGCTTTTCCGCTATATAAACCTTCATCCGGC
This sequence comes from Bacteroidota bacterium, assembly GCA_005789565.1. Taxonomy (GTDB): domain Bacteria; phylum Bacteroidota; class Bacteroidia; order Chitinophagales; family Chitinophagaceae; genus JJ008. The sequence goes on from SXXL01000044.1 coordinate 9,853, forward strand.
ACGAAGTAGGTATTGGGCACTACACAAGTGACCACCTGTCCGGCGGTCAGGTTGCCGCTCTGCAAGGTTACTCCCCCATGAATAGCTACCTGGTAACTGGTCGCTACATCTGAAGTGATGTATAGGGTCATGACCAGGTTAGCACCGCCCGCTCCCACGTGGTAGCTGTAAGGGATCCAAAATTCTTTGCCTTTGTTGGAGAAATCCTGCGCCCCAACGCAGAGAGCGGATAACAGGGAGAAAGTAAAAAGGATTATCCGAAAGTGACGCATAGCATGCAGAGCAGGGATGGTTAAGGTCGGTTAGTAAAAATAAGCGAATGAGACTGAAAAAAGGCGCCCTGGTTTAAGCTAAACGATTAAAAATCAATTGTGTTGCATTGATATTCAAGAAAATGGTGCCTGGTAAGGGCAAGAGTTGGTTTTATATACAGAATTTTCATATTTATCAATAGATATCAACATTTAGTTGATATGAGGATTGTAATTACTTGCTTAATATTATTTAATATTTATTTTTTCGTTAAATTCAAACGAATAAAAAAACCAATAAATATAACATCAAAATGGCCTTAAATATTTATTATTTATTATTAGATAAAACTAATAATTAACTGTTATTGAATTACTTTATGATAAATATAATTAGTAAATAAATTGGTAAAGAAGGGCAGATTGCTATTACTAAAATAATTAGTTGGAAAGTGGGGCGGATTTGGGGGCGGGGTGACCTCCCCCATCGGATTTTTTCTTACACGTGCGGGGAAGTTTCTGGTAGGCTTCCGGGAGGGCTGTGACGTCATCGGCATCAAAGCCACAGTTGGCGATGGCCGTCTTGATCTGTTCGATGTCGGTTCGGTCGGATAGGAACTTGACCCGGGTCTCCCCTTTTCTGAAATTGATCACCGCTTCCAGCAGGCCATCTTGGCGTTTGAGGTAGGTTTCCACCCTCCCCTTGCAGGCTTCACAGAGAATGTCGGGGGTTTGGATGACCTTGGTTTGCACGGATTTGATCTGGCTTTGGGCGGGTACCAGCAGGTATCCCAAGCAAGCCAGTAACAGTAAGAAACGTATCATTTGGGCTGGATTTATTTTCCCCAGGTAGCGGGATTTTCCCGCCAGTCCAACAAAACCTTTTGTTGTTCGGGCGTCACCAATCCCCTCGAAATGGCCCGCTCTATCAGTGTCGGGTAGTTCGATAAGGGTATCAATTTGAGGTTAGCGGATTCAAAAGCGCTATCCGCAGCAGGAAATCCGTACGTAAACAGGGCTACCATGCCCACCACATTCACGCCGGCTTGGCGCAGTACGTCTACGACCTGCAAAGAGCTTTTACCGGTGGAGATAAGGTCCTCTACGACAACGACTGACTGACCAGGTTGAAGGTCGCCCTCGATCTGATTGCCCAGCCCATGCTCCTTGGGTTTGGGACGAACATAACAGAACGGAAGTTTTAGCTGATCGGCGGCCATGGCTCCCCAAGGTATACCGGCTGTGGCAACCCCGGCCAGTACCTCCGCCTCCGAGAACTGCTCAAAAATGACATTGGCCAATTCACTTTTCAGGAAATCCCGTTCGTGCGGATGGGCCAAAACTTTTCGATTGTCGCAGTAAATGGGACTTTTCCAGCCACTGGCCCACGTAAAGGGGGCATCCGGACTTAATTTTACAGCGCGGACCTGCAGTAATTTATCCGCTACCACCGATGCATTATCCATGAGTCAAATGTATCGGAAAACAAAACCCGGCATGTCAATCTTTATCCACCATGGAAATGCTACACTGGAGATCCGTTCCGCCACCTCCCCTGCCGAGGCATCAACCCCGGCAGAAATGGAAGCACAAATAGAGCACCTCCTCGCCGGCACTCCACCGATTTATCCGGTTTATGCCCCGATGGAAAATATGCTTCCTCCCCAACTGGTGAATCGGTTTCAATGGATCGAGGCAGCCGGCGGCATCGTAAAAGACCAAGCCGGTGATATTTTATTGATCCATCGGCGGGGTCATTGGGACCTTCCCAAAGGAAAGATCGATGCGGGTGAAACAGCTCTGGAGGCGGCCCACCGGGAAATAGCCGAAGAAACCGGATTAAACCACCTCCAGGAGCTCGCCGAATGTCGGTCCACTTACCATGTGTACCGAATGCAAGAACGATGGTACCTGAAAAAAACTCATTGGTTTCTATTTGAATTGAAAATCGCCCAAGACCTGGTCCTACAAACGGAAGAAGACATCGTCGCGGCCCAATGGATGAATGCCTCGGAGATCCGGACGGTGTGGAAGGAGCTCTATCCGTCCTTGCAACCCTTGCTTGAATCGGTTATTGGCTGATGGAACGGGCGACGCGATCGGGCAAAAAAGGTGAGGCATCTCCCCCGTTTCGAAGGATATCGCGCACGATCGTAGAGGCCACCGAGGTGTATTTGGGTTCCCCGGTCAGGAAAATAGTTTCAATGGAACGATCCATGGTACGGTTGGCATCCGCGATGGTCTTCTCATATTCGAAATCACTGACGTAGCGAATGCCCCGCAGGATAAAATGGGCCCCGATCGAGCGACAAAAGTCAACGGTCAGTCCCTCGTAGATAGCCCCCTCCACCCGGGGTTCGTTCTCATACAATTCCCGGATCCATTGTAACCGCTGCTCCGGTGTGAACATGGGAGCCTTGGCTGCGTTCAATCCGATTCCGACCACGATCTTATCGAACAAGGGAAGGGCCCGGTCGATGATGTCGACATGACCAAAGGTCACCGGATCGAAAGTTCCCGGAAATAAACAAATACGGCTCATGGATTAAAGCTACGCATTATTACGGTTGGAGAGCAAATAGAGCACGGCCATGCGAACGGCCACGCCGTTTTCGACTTGTTGCAAGATGATGGACTGATGCGAATCGGCCACGTCGCTGTCGAGTTCCACACCCCGATTAATAGGGCCCGGATGCATGATCGTTACGGGTTTGGGGAGGCCATCCAGCAATTCGCGGTTGATCCCATAGTTCAGTCGATACTCCCGCAGCGAGGAGAACAATACCTGGTTTTGCCGCTCGAGTTGAATGCGGAGTACATTGGCCACCTCACACCATTCCAAGGTCTCTTTCAGGTTGTAACTGACCGTCACGTTCCAGGCCGATTGAATGTATTTGGGGATCAGGGTAGGCGGACCACATACGACCACCTCCGCGCCCATCTTGTTCAGCAAGTGAATATTACTCTGCGCCACGCGGCTGTGCAGGATGTCGCCAATGAGGGCCACTTTTCGGCCTTTCAGATCCCCGAATTTCTCTTGAATGGAAAAGGCATCGAGCAACGCTTGCGTGGGATGTTCATTGATACCATCGCCTGCATTGATGATGGCGGCCGGAATATGCTGCGCCAAAAAATGAGGGGCCCCTGTAGCACTGTGCCGGATCACGACCATGTCGACTTTCATCGACAAGATATTATTCACGGTATCGAGCAAAGTCTCTCCTTTCGCAGCCGAGGAACTGGAGGCCGCAAAATTCAACGTGTCCGCACTCAAACGTTTTTGAGCCAGTTCAAAGGAGAAGCGCGTGCGGGTGGAATTCTCGTAAAAAAGGTTCACGATCGTTACATCGCGCAGGGAAGGGACTTTTTTTACGGGTCGTTGTAGAACTTCCTTGAATTGCTCGGCCGTCGATAAAATAAGGGAGATGTCTGAAGGGGTCAGTTCTTTGATGCCCAGCAGATGGCGGGTGGATAGTTGCATCAAAGGACGAAATTATATAAAAATCAGGAATCGCGCAGAATCAAGTTCTGACCACCTCCTTCTGCGGTGATCAATTTTACTTTTTGATCCTTGGTGGTGGGAACGTTAAGTCCCACATAATCAGCCTGTATAGGAAATTGACGATGCTCTTTCCGGTCGGCCAAAACCAGGAGTTCCACCCGTTGGGGACGACCATAGTCCAACAACACATCCAGCGCCGCCTTGATGGTTCTACCCGTAAAGAGCACGTCATCGATCAGGATCACATTCTTTTCCTCGATGGAGAAAGGAATGTTCATCCGATCCGGTGCCAGGATGGAGGTCCGAAAATCATCCCGATAGAACGTAATGTCCAGCAATCCCAAATCCAGATCCTTCAGGCCCGGTTTCTGACGAAGCGATCGAACCAGATCCCAGCCCAAGACCACCCCACCCTGCTGCACCCCTACTAAGACGGTATTATCCAGCCCGGGATGTTTGGCCAGCAAGGCCTGGGCCAGCGAATCAACCGCCGCCAGGTATTGGGTATGATCGAGAATCGTCTTCATGCGTGTTGCCACAAATTACTGCTCTTGCAGGAAAGGATAGCGATAATCGGTGGGGGGATTAAAAGTTTCTTTGAGTGTTCTGGGACTCAGCCACCGCAATAAATTCAGTTGCGAGCCGGCCTTGTCGTTGGTACCACTGGCCCGGGCACCACCAAAAGGTTGTTGACCCACTACGGCGCCCGTCGGTTTATCATTGATATAAAAATTGCCGGCGGCCTGACGCAGACGGGTGGTAGCCCGATCGATGGCGGCGCGGTCCTGTGCCAGGATGGAACCGGTTAGTGCATAGGGCGACGTGCTGTCGACCAGATCCATGGCTCGTTCGAATTGTCCGGCCGGGTAGACATAGATCGTGAGCACCGGACCAAAGATCTCCTCGCACATGGTCAGCGAACGCGGATTCTTGGTTTCAATGACCGTCGGCTGAATGAAATAACCCGTTTTTTTATCGCATTTACCGCCTACCCAGATATCACACTTGGGATCTTTTTTCGCCGCATCGATGTATTTTTTGATACTGTCAAAACTCTTCTCGTCGATCACGGCATTGATGAAATTGCGAAAATCCTCCACCGAACCCATCTGAAAACTTTTGACCCCCGCGATCAATTTCTTCTTCACTTCCTCGGCGATGTTGGAAGGAATGTACGCCCGGGAGGCCGCTGAACATTTTTGTCCCTGATACTCAAAAGCACCCCGCAACAGCGCTGTCGCCACCACATCCGGATCGGCAGAGGCATGTGCGAGCACAAAATCTTTTCCGCCTGTCTCCCCTACAATACGCGGATAAGAACGATACTTGGGCATGTTCTTTCCAATGGTCTCCCACATTTGATTGAACACGCCGGTGGAGCCGGTAAAATGCACCCCGGCAAAATCGGGATGGGAGAAGCAGACATTACCAACCGTTGGACCGCTCACATAAACAAGATTGATCACGCCGTCGGGCAGTCCGGCCTCCTTCAGAATCTTCATAAAAAGTTGCGCAGAGTATACCTGCGTATTGGCACATTTCCAGATCACCACGTTGCCGCACAGCGCCGCCGAAGTGGGTAAGTTGCCGCCGATGGCTGTGAAATTGAATGGAGAAACAGCCAGCACGAATCCTTCCAGCGGGCGAAACTCCATCCGATTGTGCACCCCGGGAGAACTGATCGGCTGTTGCTTGTAGATCTCCGACAAAAAATGTACGTTAAACCGCAAAAAGTCGATCAGTTCGCAAGCTGCATCGATCTCCGCCTGAAAAGCGTTCTTACTTTGCCCCAACATCGTAGCAGCATTGATATAAGGCCGGTATTTGGTCGCGAGCAGGTCTGCCGCCTTCAAGAAGATGTGTGCGCGTTGTTCCCAGGGCATGGCCGACCACGCGGCACGTGCAGCCAAGGCCGCATCAATGGCCATCTTCACGTGCTTCTCCTCTCCCTGGTGAAAGGTTCCCAACAGATGCGCGTGCTCATGTGGAGGTCGCATTTCGCCGAGCTTTCCGGTACGCACTTCTTTACTACCGATGTACATGGGCACATCGATCGTTTGCGACTTCAATTCCTTCAAGGCTTTTTTTAGCGCAAGTTTTTCCGCCGAACCGGGACCGTAAGAGAGCACGGGTTCGTTGGCGGGGAGGGGGTAGGAGAAGGTGCCGTACATATGAAAAGTTTGAAGAGTTTAAAAAGTTTGAAGAGTTTGAGCGTTAGTTGGTTTCGGTTTCTTTTTCGGTCATGAGGTAGGCTTTGATGAAGCCGTCGAGTTCGCCGTCCATCACGGGCTGTACGTTACCGGTTTCGAAGTCGGTGCGGTGGTCTTTGATCATTTTATAGGGATGGAAGACGTAGGAGCGGATTTGGCTCCCCCACTCGATCTTTTTCTTCTTGGAGTTGGCTGCGTCTTTGAGTTCATTGCGTTTGCGCAATTCCTCTTCGTATAAACGACTCTTGAGCATTTGCATGGCCTTCTCACGGTTGCCGAGCTGGGTGCGTTCGGTCTGACAAACCACGACCATCCCGGAGGGCAGGTGCGTGAGCATGACTTTGGTCTCTACTTTATTAACGTTCTGTCCGCCGGCTCCCCCGCTTCGGGCCGTTTCCATTTTCACATCGGCATCCTTGATCTCGATGTTGATGGTGTCATCAACTAGCGGGTAAACGAATACCGAGCTGAAAGAGGTATGTCGACGGGCATTGCTGTCGAACGGTGATATCCGAACCAATCGGTGCACCCCATTCTCAGATTTCAGAAATCCGTAGGCAAAGGGTCCGTCGAATTGCAACGTAGCCGTTTTGATGCCGGCACCGTCGCCCCAGACCCAGTCCAGCTCCGTCACCTTCCAACCCTGCCGTTCGCCGTACATGCGATACATCCGGGCCAGCATCTCTGACCAATCCTGGCTCTCGGTACCCCCGGCGCCGGAATTGATCTGCAACACGGCCGGCAATTCATCTTCGGGTTCGTTGAGGGTAGCTTTGAACTCCGCATCATCGAGCCCGTTCAGCGCCAGATCGAAGGCAACCTGGGTTTCCTCTTCGGTGGCATCACCGCCCTTCCAGAATTCGAAGAGCACGGCGAAGTCCTCTACCGATCGCTCGGTCGACTCGAACAGATTAACCCAATACTCGTTTAGCTTGATGTTCTTTAGGATCTCGGTGGCACGCTTGTTGTCGTCCCAAAATCCGGGGCTCAGGGAGAGCTGTTTGTCCTGCGCTATCTTTTGAAGTCGGTTCTCGACGTCAAAGAAACCTCCTTATCCCGAGCACGCGGGACCGCATATCCTGTAATTTTTCGATTGTCATGTGGCAAAGATAACCCGAAAGGAAGGAAAAAATGCTACAAGCCGATAAGCCGGATTCTGTCGAGGGTCATCATTGATCTGTCCCGGTCGTTACCGATCGGGCTCAAGCTGCCTACCCTGTACCTCGGACGAGCCGCCCTCAGACGGTACTTTACGTGGCATTTCAGCATGCAAGGTTTACCCAAGACCATGGTTACCCATGTTCCCCGTGGGCCCTTACCCCACGTTTTCACCTTTGCCAACCGGTTGCCCGGTCGGTAGTTATTTTCTGTGGCACTCGCTGTTTTCGATTACTCGAAACCCGGCTATTCACCGGTGCATGGCTCTGTGCTGTCCGGACTTTCCTACCCCGCTGGAAGCGCGGGATCGATGACCTGGCTTGTAGCCCGGCAAAGGTACGAAAAAGCCACACCCACCTTTCTTATCTGGCCAGGTGACTATGCCGGTAGCCATAAAGAAAATAGATCAGCAAGCCTCCGCCCATCCAGCCCAAAAACCAGATCCAGCTAACGGCCGGGATCTCGATCATCAAATACAGACAGGATAATACGCCCAAAATGGGGATGAGTGAGTATTGACGACGGAACGTCATAACCGATAGATAGAAGCCGATCAGCAGGTAGGCCAGAAACAAATATTGCATCAGCGATAGCGCATCCCAATTGCCCGAGCGGAGTTGATGCAGGCTCTCCCCCACCCGATCTTGAAAAAGATAGATCAAACCCGCAAATAACACTGGTACGATCCAACGCCCATTGATATAGGGAAGTGAAAATTTACCGGGTTCGGGTTTGACTTTTGGCAGGAACAATACACCGGCCGACACCAAGACGAAGGCAAATAGTGTTCCGATACTGGTGAGGTCCGTGACCAGCCCGCTACGGATCAACATGGCGCCGATGCCAATGAAAATACCGGTCACGACCGTCGCGAAGGCCGGCGTTTGATAACGCGGGTGTACCTGTTGAAATTTTTTGGGAAGTAATCCGTCCCGGCTCATGCTCATCCAGATCCGAGGCTGACCGATCTGAAACACGAGCAGAACGGAGGTGGTCGCAATGATGGCGCTGGCCGAAATGATCTTTTCGATCCACGGTGCTCGATTTTCAAAGACAAAGGCCAGGGGATCATTCACGCCCTCAAAACGATCGTAGCGCTCCATGCCGGTCAGCACCAGTGTGATGAGGATATACAAGACCGTGCAAATGAGCAGGGAATAGATCATGCCCCGGGGCATGTCGCGTTTGGGATCTTTACACTCTTCCGCCGTTGTCGAGATCGCATCGAAACCAATGTACGCATAGAACACCGCCGATACCCCCTTCAATACACCTTCAAATCCGTTGGGCAAGAAGGGTTGCCAATTATTGGTATCCACAAAAAATGCACCAGCCACAATTACAAAAATGATCACGCCGATCTTGAAAAGCACCATGGCGTTGGCCGATTGTTTGCTTTCCTTGATGCCGATATAAGAGAGCCAGGTCACCAATAAAACGATACAAAGCGCGGGTAAATTGAAAAAGATCTTATAGCCCATCAGCGTCGGGGCTTGCTCGTAGGCTTCCACCGCAAAACGATACGAGGCCAGTTTGCCTGCATCGGTTATGCTGGTCACATTGGCCAGTGCTTCGACAGAATCCCGATAGGCATTCGTGGCGGTTTCCGGATCGATCAGCAACCAGCCGGGCAAGTGAATATCAAACACGTGAACGAGTAAATTATTGAAGTACCCGCTCCAGGAGATGGCCACCACCATATTACCAATGGCATACTCCAGTATCAAGGCCCAACCGATGATCCAGGCAATCAATTCTCCAAAGGTCACGTACGAGTAGGTATAGGCACTTCCTGCGACCGGGACACGGCTGGCAAACTCGGCATAACAAAGGGCCGAAAAGCCGCAGGTCAATGCAGTGATCACAAAGAGCAGGGTGATCCCTGGGCCTCCCTGATACGCTGCCCCTCCGATCGTCGAAAAAATGCCGGCACCGATCACGGCGGCGATACCGAGAAAAGTAAGATCTCGAACGCCCAAGATGCGTTGGAGACCCTTTCCATTCTTTTGCTGTTCGTCGTACTGTGCCTGGATCGATTCGATAGATTTTTTTCGGAAGAGGTTGGATAGCATGAGAAGGGGTTATTGCTCGCGTTGGATCAGATACTGCGCGAGGTTGATCAAGGGTTGTTTGCGGGCCGATAAAACAGCAATGTCATCCAGTGCCTGCATCGACTCATCAAGAAATCGCTGTTTGAGTTCCAGGGCCCAGGCATCGACGCCGGTCGCCCGATAGAGCGCGAGCACTTGTGCCACTTTATCAGCCGGCTGGCTTTGAAGCAATTCATTCAACTTGGCCGCTTGCGAAGGATTGGCCGTTTCGAGGGCATGGATCAACAGAAAGGTCTTTTTATTCGCCAGGATATCGCCGCCCACTTGCTTGCCGAACTTGGTCGGATCGCCGAAGGCATCCAAATAATCATCTTGCACCTGGAAAGCCAATCCCAACTTGCGACCGAACTCATACATCCGGTCCTGGTTGCGCTGGGTGGCACCACCCAGTAGCGCACCCATTTGGAGACTGGCCGCCAACAGCACCGACGTCTTCAATTCGATCATGCGCAGGTACTGGTCGAGCGACACGCGTTCCAGCTTTTCAAAATCCATATCGAGCTGTTGTCCCTCGCACACTTCCCGGGCCGTTTGGTTGAAGAGGTGCAGGATCGAGGACAAATGACCGGAACCGATCCGGTTGAGGTACTCGTAAGATTTGATCAGCATCACATCTCCGGCGAGGATGGCCGTGTTGACACCGTGTTGTGCCGGTACAGTTGGCAACCCCCTTCGCAACGGGGCTTGGTCCATGATGTCATCGTGGATCAGCGTGAAGTTGTGGAATAGCTCAATGGCGATGGAAAGTTGCCAGGTCTCCTCGGTAATGTCATCGAACAGTTCATGACCCATCAAACACAGTACCGGTCGGATCCGTTTGCCGCCCAATTGCAGGAAGGTTCGGTTGGGATCGTAGAGGGAAGCGGGGGCCGCCGGAAAGTGATCGGCGGCAAATCGCTGAGAAAAGAGTTGAGAGAGATCTTCAAAGGAGCGCATGCGACAAAATAACCATCATTTCGGGTTTTTTGGCTTTCCGGCTTTTGTTTTTTTCGTTGTTATCATCAGCGGCGAGGCCCACTCATAATCCAGTTGACGCTTGGCGAGGTTGGCGGAGACGACCTTGATACGAACCTTATCGCCCATACTGAAGCGGAGTCCGGTTCGCATGCCCAGCAGGCAATAATCCGATTCGACATGACGAAAATCGTCGATCTCATACAAAGATTGCGCAGCGACCAAGCCCTCACATTTGTGATCGACCGTTTCCACCCAAAAACCAAAGGAGGCTACGCCGCTGATCACACCCTCAAATTCCTGACCGAGGAATTGTTGCATGTAGCGAACCTGTAAATATTTATTGGAGGCTCTTTCCGCTTCCATGGCACCCCGCTCCCGCTCGCTGCAATGCAGACATTTGTCGGCCATTTTTTTATCGAGCTGTGGCTTCCCCTTCAATACCTCGAACAATTGACGGTGCACCAGCACGTCGGGGTACCGGCGGATGGGTGAGGTGAAATGGCAATAATGCTCAAAGCCCAGCCCGTAATGCCCTACATTCTCGATGGTATACTTGGCCTTGGCCATGGTACGGATCCCCAATTGTTCCAGCACATGCTGTTCGGGTCTTCCTTGTACGTCTTGCAACAATTGGTTGAAAGAGTCGGTGATGGACGCCGGCGAAGAAAGATCGAATCCGTGTCCGAATTTTTTCGCAAAGGCCACAAAGGGCAAGAGTTTTTCACGGTCCGGGTCGTCGTGCGTCCGATACGGAAAAGGCAATGGTTTTTCCTGTACCCGAACCTTGCCCAGGTATTCGGCGACGCCGCGGTTGGCCAGCAGCATGTATTCTTCGATGAGCTGATGAGCCTCTTTACTTTCTTTGATGGTGATGCCGAGCGGGGCCCCGTTCTCGTCGAGTTGAAAACGAACCTCCTGGGAGGAAAAATTGATCGCGCCGTTCGCAAAACGTTGGGCCCTCAGCTGACGAGCCACTCGGTTGAGGGTCAAAAGCTGGTCGACATAGAGCCCGTCACGGGTTTCCAGTATCTGTTGCACCTCCTCGTAAGTGAATCGGTGATCGGAGTGAATGAGGGTTTTGCCCAGCCAAGTCTTTCGGATGAGGCCCGTCTCCCGGTGCATCTCGAAAACAGCTGAGAAGGTTAGCTTATCTTCTTTGGGCCGAAGTGAACAAAGTACATTGGAGATGTGCTCGGGAAGCATGGGCAATACGCGATCGGGCAGGTAAACCGACGTAGCCCGCTCATAGGCATCTTCATCGAGCGAGGTATCGGCCTGCAGGTAATGACTTACGTCGGCAATGTGCACCCCCACTTCGATCCACTCCCCTTCCAGGTATTGAAGCGAGAGGGCATCATCAAAATCGCGGGCATTGACCGGATCGATGGTGATGGTAAAAACGTTACGATAATCCTTGCGCGATCGAATCTCTTCGTCCGAAAGGTGCTCCGAAATGCGGGCCGCTTCCTCCTGCGCCTCATCAGAGAATTCAAGCGGAAAGCCGGCATCGAGCAGGATATTTTTCATGGCGATCTCCTGCGGCTCCTCTTCGGTCAGCAAGGCGATCACTTCGCCGGTGGGACGACCACCCGCTTCTTTTTCCCATTCGGTGAGCCGGACCAGCACCCGATCACCCGCCACCCCTCCGTTGAGTTTGGCGGAAGGGATGTAGAGGTCAGGCATGGGTTTATCGTACTCAGGAACCAGAAACATCCCGCGTTTTCCACCCTCCAAGGTGCCGATGAATTCGGTGCGTCTACGTTTGATCACGCGACGAACGGCACCTTGCATCCGTCTGCCACCGGCCCGCAGTTGCTTCACGCCCACTTCCACCAGGTCGCCGTGCAAGGCCGTTTGGAAATCACCCGGACGGATCAATATATCCATGTCCATTCCGGTGACCCGAACATAGCCGACGCCCGATCGGGTGATGTCGAGCGTTCCTTTCAGCACGTTGGGCAGTGCACGGGCTTGTTTCGCCTGTTTGATTCGCTTATTATTTTTTCTACCCATGAGTGGTCTTCTTTTGATCGGCCAGGTACGCCCGAATGAGTTGTTGGAAAGCCGGTTCTTCCCCGAACAGAAATTGATGTTGGTAATCGGTCACATAAACCGGTAAGTCTTGCATCTCTTGAGCGAACGGTGAGAGACGCACGGCATCTTTGGCCGTTGTCAGGATCCAAGCATCGGCGTTTTGCAGCTGACGGTATTGTTCCCGGATCTCGCGTATATCATGGATGTTGAACAGGTGATGATCGGCAAACGGCATGAACTGATAACTGGCGGCCTCTTGCTCCATCCAGGATTTCAGCAGGGCGGGATTGGCAATACCTGTGACCAGTAGTACTTCCTGTTGGTGAGGCGACCGAGTGTTTGATGGATGTTGCCAATGACGGGGCGTCTCCATTGCTTGCGTGGTAAAAAATACCCGTTGATGTGGCAAGGGTCCGATCTCCTGACGGATCGCCTCCGCAGCTCGCGGGTCGAGATCGGAGGGACATTTGGTCACCACCAGCACCTCCGCCCGGCGGTAGCTTCTTCGCTCGTCGCGCAGATCACCGGTGGGCATGAAAAAATCACGGGTGAACAGGTTGTTATAATCGGTCAGTAAAATCTGATAGCCTGGCCGGATCGAACGATGTTGATGGGCATCGTCGAGCAGGATACAACGAATCCCGGGGCGGTCTTGCAGCAATTGAGGGATGGCCAGGATCCGCTGCTCGCCAACGGCCACCGATAGCTCCGGAAACCGTTGATATAACAGCAGGGCCTCGTCGCCGATCTCGGCCACAGTTGAATCGGGCTTAGCCAAACGATATCCACGGGAGCGTCGCTTATACCCTCTGCTCAGGACGGCCAGGGTCTCAGGCGTACCGATAAAATGAACCAAATACTGAATGAACGGTGATTTTCCCGTGCCCCCCACGGCCAGGTTGCCCACACTGATCAGCGGTAATCCAAAAGAAAAGGATCGAAGGAAATTTTTATCGTACAGCCAATTTCGAATAAAGATGATCAACCCATAGAGCAACGCAATCGGAAACAGCAACAATCGAAAGGAGCGTAAAAATATCTGGGGGAACAGCATGGGACTATTGAACAAAGGTAGTCATTCAACTACGCATCGCGGGTATTGGACTCGTCGGCCGGCCATAGAAAAGTCGTGAACAGGGTTGTTCCATAATGCCGCTCAGCCGCAAATCCCGGAAAGGATTGATATTGGTTGCGGGGCGTGTGCTCTAAAATGAAACGGCCGCCGGGCCGAAGGAGCTTTCTTTCCCAAATGATCCGGGGCAGGTCATCGATCTGTGTCAGGGCATAGGGCGGACCGGCAAAGATCAGGTCGTACCGCTCCGTGCAGGTTGCCAAAAACTTGAATACATCCATTTTCAAAACCTGCATGCCGGTAATCCCCAACTGATCGGCCGTCTTCCGGATAAAGGCATATTGGGTCGGATCTTTTTCGACGACGGTCAGGTCGCTCACCCCACGCGAGGCCAGTTCATAGCTGATGCTGCCGGTTCCGCCAAAGAGGTCGAGTGTTCTCAATTCTTCAAAGTCCAATTGATGTTGTAAGCTATTGAAGAGTCCCTCCTTGGCCAGATCGGTCGTGGGCCGGGTATGGGGCATGTGTGCCGGAGGATGAAATCGTCTGCCCCCGTATCGTCCGCTGATTATGCGCATGAAAAAATATCTTCCAAGGGGGTGTACCAATGTGCGGGATGTTCCCCGGGCAATTTCTTCCAGGTAGATTCGCGGGTGTGCAACTTTTCAAAACGTTGACGCAAAGGGGTGAGGCAGGGTGAGTCGAGCGACCAATCACCGCTCAGGGTGAGGTTCAACCGCTCGGTTGGAAGATCGTACTGATCGGCCAACAGAGAGAGCACATACAAGAGATCATCCGCGTTCGTGACCCTGTGTGGCTGTGCATATAAAAAACGCTCCGCCTGCCATAAAGAGAACCAACAGGTTTGACCCACTCGAAGGATCTCCAATTGATGACCGGTGGCAGGACGCTCCCGTACCGAGAAAACGGAACAATGTTTATACTCGAGGGAGGTGGTGAGTTGGTTCAGCTGGTGGAGTACCTGTTGCGGGGCGCGGACCCAGGCCGTGGCGTCGGCCGATATTATATTGTCGGTGATCCAGCTGTGACCTGCCTTCTCGGGCCAACTGCTAGTAGGACCGTGTGAAGCCGGCACCTCCGCCTCCAGCGAGGTCGGTGTCCAAAACATTTCCGGCAGTAAGAAGCAGACCCGAATCTTTCGGATCTCCGTTCGTTCCGTAAAAATCGTCTTGGCCTGCTGGGAAAAAAAATCAGGTTTATAGAGATCCAGATCGGACCACTCCGCCTGCAACAAAAAACGATTGAATGGATCGATGGCGGCCGATGCGTACCGATCGGGACCGATGAGCAGGATCCAGGTGTCGGGCTGGCAGGAAGGATGGTATGTTAACGTTTCGGAGACCATGAATTGATACGGCTGCAATAATAGACAAAATTAAATTGCCTAGGTTTGCCTTCGCTACATGAGTGCATTATCTACCGATTCCCTGCAGGTCTCCAACTCGTACCGACAGATCTGGAAAATGGCCCTGCCCATCAGCTTTGCCATCTTCATCCCTCAGATCAACTTTTTCATCAACACGATCTTTCTAGGACATTATACCCAAGACCCGCTGGCCATCGCAGCCGGTGGCATTACCGGTGTCTACTATTTGATCTTTGCGGCCATTGGGTATGGGCTCAATAACGGACTGCAAACCCTGATCGCGCGTCGGGCGGGACAAGACCAGCCGCACGAGATCGGAAAACTATTCACGCAGGCCCTCTGGATCGGCATCGGCCTGTCCGTTCTGGGTATCACCCTAACCTATACGATCACCCCGACGATCTTTCGCAGCCTGCTCAACGATCCGGTCTTGTGTGAAAAATCGATCCAGTTTCTGCAGATCCGGATCTGGGGCTTACCCCTACTCTACATCTATCAATTGCGCAACGCGTTGCTGGTGGGCATCAACCAAAGCCGCTGGCTGGCAGTAGGCACACTGGCAGAAGCATCTACCAACGTGATTTTCGACTATTGGCTCATTTTTGGCAATGGCGGTTTTCCGGAATGGGGATTCAATGGAGCAGCCATAGCCTCCATCCTCGCAGAAGGTGTGGGCTTGATCACCATCTACGCCGTAATCAGTAATCGGGGGATCAGCCGGCAGTTTAATTTGTTTCGGGAGCGAAAGTTGAATCGGGTTTATGTGGGACATATTCTCGAGGTGGCCGCTCCCTTGATGTTTCAAACAGCCATCAGTATCATCAGCTGGCAATATTTCTTTTTACTCATTGAACACCACGGCAGCACCGCGCTGGCGGTCTCCAACGTGATGCGACATTTATTCGGACTGCCGGGTTGTTTGACCTGGGCCTTTGCCACCACCACCAGCACCATGGTGAGCAACCTGATCGGTCAAGGCCGCAGCGACCAGGTGCCGTTGTTGATCCGACGCATCCTTACGCTGAGCGTCAGTATCATCATGGGCATTTGTTTGCTGTTGAATATTTGGCCGGGGTTATTCCTGTTGCCTTTCGGACAAACAGAGGCCTTTGTCGCGGAGGCCATTCCCGTACTGCGGGTCGTGACCGGAGCCATGGTACTGATGGCCTTTGGAACGGTTTTCCTCAACTCGGTGACCGGATCGGGCAATACCCGCATCACGTTTCTGATCGAGGCTGGAGCGATCTTGGGATATTGCATCTATGTGTATCTGACCGCGGAATATTTCGACTTACCGATACGGATCATCTGGATGAGCGAGTGGCTCTACTGGTTGAGCATGTTCATTCCGGCCTGGTGGTATATGCGGTCGGGCCGTTGGCGGAACAAGGAGATCTAGAAACGTCGGTGCAGTTGAATTCCTAAGCGACCATCCAATCCCGCCACCGGCGGTGAGATCTTCTGGATATGTAATTTGAGTTCAAGCACCTGCGGGAATCGGTTGCGTAGATCGCTCAGGATCGACTGCGCTAAATCCTCCAGTAATTTTCGGGGATTTTCCATTTGTGTCTTCAACATCTGGTAGACAACCGTGTAGTCGATGGTCTGCTCCAATCTCTCCAAGTTGGTGTCGGGTTCAGGATAGGTTACCCAAAGGTCGACCTGAAAGGGCTGACCCTGCTGCGTTTCAGATGCATACCAACCATGGTACGCAAAAAAACGAAGGTCAAGCAAGCTGAGGGTGATCTGTCCGGGCATAGCATCAATGAAATCCGGCGGCACTCAAATACCGTTCGGCATCCAAAGCGGCCATACAACCGCTTCCGGCCGCCGTAACCGCTTGTCGATATGTTTTATCCTGTACATCCCCGGCCGCAAAGACACCGGCGATGTTGGTGCGAGAGGTACCAGGGATGGTTTTGATGTAACCTGCCTCATCCATGTCCAGCCAGGGTTTGAAAATATCAGAATTGGGTTGATGGCCGATGGCGACAAAAAAAGCACTGACGGACAGGTCGGTGGACTGACCCGTCTCAGTATTTTTTATCCGCACGCCCGAAACCGTCTTTTCACCCAATACTTCTTCGGTCACAGCATGCCAGTAAACCTGAATGTTAGCGGTTTTCAGCACCCGGTCCTGCATGATCTTACTGGCACGCATTTCTCCGCGCCGAACGATCATGTTCACTTTGGAGCAGATTTTCGACAGGTAGAGGGCCTCCTCTGCGGCCGTATCGCCGGCGCCCACGATGGCCACTTCTTTTCCCTTGAAAAAGAACCCATCACAGACAGCACAGGCACTGACGCCGTGTCCGTTCAGACGTTGTTCGCTTTCCAGTCCAAGCCATTTGGCACTGGCGCCAGTCGAGATAATGACGGAATCGGCCTCGATCCATTTTTCCTCGTCGACCTGCACCCGGTGTACCGGTCCGCTGAAATCAACCGCGGTGGCCAATCCATACCGAATGTCGGCGCCCATGCGGGCCGCTTGCTTTTCAAAATGGACCATCATATCGGGACCTTGTATTCCGTCGGGATAACCGGGATAGTTTTCTACTTCGGTGGTGATGGTAAGTTGTCCACCCGGCTGGATACCCTGATAGAGAACAGGCTTGAGTCCGGCGCGGCTCGCATAGATCGCTGCCGTGTAGCCGGCAGGACCCGATCCAATGATCAAACAGGAAACGTGCTCAGTTGCTGACATGAACCAAAATTATTTCCGGCGAAAATACGCGATTCGGTCCGCTCCTCCCCGGGTCTCAGCGGGGAATGATCAGGCTGCGGTACTGCGCCGCATAGCCCCCGAAATAACCCAGGGCGTTGCCTTGAATATTGGACAGCACGCGGGTGGGGGAAGAAAAAGGATTCCCAATGCTGGCATAGGAGAACTCCATGGTTCGCCAAAAATCGAAGGTCGGCTTGTCGATGTTGCAGAGTTTGAACACCACGGTATCGCCCCGATCGAAATAGGAGTAGCCGTCCTCTAACTCGGTCCCTCTGGGTACACCCCGCTCGATCTGTACGTCAAAGGAACTGCCGTCGATGAATTGATCGTCGAACACCGAATTGAGTCCGGGATAGAACGGATCCCGGTTCTGCTTGGTAAAGTAACGAATATAATCCCCCAATCCCGGACGGTCAGTACCCCGGAACATCAGGGCCACTTTATTCGGATCGTTGAGTACCGGTGGGGCAGGTTTCCAATAAAAGGAGTCGATGCGACGGGTCGTATCCGGAATGCGGGTCTGTGCCGTAAATACTTCTCCGCCACTGCGGATGGGAAGGGTATAAATGGTTTTCAACTTCCCCAGAAAAGCGGTGCTCAACTGGGCCGAGTCGATCCCATCATAAAAAAGC
>SXXL01000045.1 GCA_005789565.1 Bacteroidota bacterium
CCGTGTCGCTGCTGCAATCACCATATGAGGAAAGTCCCCGCTGGCGAAACAGCAACACGACCTACAGCGGATATCAAGCCCGGTTGTTCGAACACGACTATGCCGACATGGTGAAATTGATCCAGTCCGAAAATCCGGAAGACCTTCAAAAATACCTGCTGATCGAAGAGGATAAGAGTCTGGAAGAGGTACAATCCGCCATCACCTATCTCAAGCTCCGTAAGATCAAGCGAATGATCCTGGAAAATCAACAGGATATGGAAAAGGAACACAGCGCCGATGAATTTCGCATCCTGCACCAGACCCACTTGCACCTCAAGCAAATGGAGATGAGCCTGACCCAATCCCTCGGCTCCGCCGTCTGGAAATAAAAAAAGCCCCTCGCGGGGCTTGATACTTACTATCCCAAAAATAATTTATTCTTCGATCACCTCTGTAACGATGGATACGGTGGCAGCTACTAATTCGGAACGACAAAAACGCAGCGCCGACCAAACATGGTCCAATTCCACCCGATCAATACTTTCATATCCCTCACCGGTCAAACAATTCCAACTACTCTCGCGGTTCAGATCGGTCACGATCTTGGAGGTTGTCTTTGGATACGCCACCCAAAACTTCGTCGTTTCTTTCAAGGCCGGCAATACATCGCGAATGATGCCGCTGAGCTGTGTTTCACTGACAGCAAAGACCAAGGCAAAATCGATCTTGCGAGACCGAAGCAGAGGCGTGATGTTTTTTGCGAAAGAAAGCTTGCTGAACTGCTTTTCAATGGAGGAGGGCAACCCCTGGATCAGGAGGTTTTTCTCATCGGCCAACAACAATTTTTCGGGTAAGGTCTGTATCATGTACGTCGTTTTGTGAAACAGCCCGACCCGTGATAAGGATCATTTGGTCGGGCGACAAAAATACGACGATTTAGGGGAAGGACAAAGGGCCAGGGGGAAGAATCGAAAACCCCTAATAGAATATTCGATAGCCAAAATCAAGATGCTGATTTTCAGCGTTTTGACTTTTCATAGTATTCCATCGCCTCGGGCATGAGTCGCTCCAGTCGCTCGATCCGTTTTCCTTCGGAGGGATGGGTATTCAAAAACTCGGGCGACTTGCCCCCGCCGGCCTTTTCCATGCGCTCCCATAGCCCGATCGCTTGGCGGGGATCGTAGCCGGCTTTGGCCGCCATGATCAGTCCCCACCGATCGGCCTCCAATTCATGGCCTCTTGAAAACGGAAGCATGACGCCAACCTGTGTGCCAACACCATAGGCCATGAGAAAAAGGTTGCGGGTTTCCTGGGGTCGGTTGGACATGGCAACCGAAAGCGCCACGCCACCCAATTGTTGCACGAGTCCCTGACTCATGCGCTGATTACCGTGTTGCAATAAGGCATGACAGACTTCATGTCCCATGACGGCAGCCAAGGCATCTTCATTTTGCGTGACCGGAAGCAATCCGGTATAGACCACGATCTTTCCGCCGGGCATACACCAGGCATTGATCTGGTTGTCTTGCACCAGGTTCACCTCCCAGTCGTATCCTTTTAGTTTGTTGGAGAGGCCTTTCTCCGCATAAAGTTCATTAACGGCCCGAACGATCCGCTCCCCTACCCGGTTCACCATCGAGGCATCCGTGTTAGAGCTGACGCCCAGCACGCGTTTGCTACTGAGAAACTGACGGTACTGGTTGTTGGCCATTCCCTGCAATTCAGACTCGGGCAACAAGGTGAACTGACGCTTACCACTCAAGGCATTCTGCGTACAAGAGGTCAATAAACCAGCCATTAAAAAGGAAACGATCAGGACTCTCATGAGCGGAATTTTTCGGATATAAATCTAACGAATCCGGGCGTTCAGCGACAGGGAAATGTGTACGATCAGTCGCCTGAAGGAAGTTGCTTGTCCGCTTTTCGACGGTCCCGGTTCTTAAAAATGGGAAGCTTGGTTTCATCGCCGCGCAGGAGCCGACCGATGTTCTTTTGATGGGTCAGCAAGACCAATAGGGCCACCGAGATCGCGAAGACCCGGTAAACGGGATTTTCAACGTTAAAAACCACCAGGATGAAAATCGGGAAAGCAATACTGGCCAGGATGGAGCTCAGGGAGACAAATCGGGTCAGATAAAGCACCAACAAGAAGATCCCCACACAGGAGACGGCCGTCCACGGCGAGATCCCTAAGATCATACCAAATAAAGTGGCCACTCCTTTGCCTCCCTTGAATTCTGCCCAGATCGGAAAAATGTGTCCGAGCACGGAGGCCAATCCCAAACAGGTTTGCAGGTTATCCATCCGCCAATCTGAATCGACGTACTCGGGCAACAACCAGGCCAACTGCACCGCTGCCATTCCCTTGAGCATATCGATGAGCAGTACGGTGGTGCCCCATTTGGGACCCAGCACGCGGTACGTATTGGTGGCTCCGGCATTTCCGCTGCCGTATTCCCGAATATCAAAACCGAAATAACGATTGCTCACCCAGACTGCCGTGGGGATACTGCCAATGAGATAGGCCAAGATGAGAAGTAAAAACTCGTTCATTGGATTTTCAAGGAGTTGTAAAACTACTTAAAAACCTATTGGGTAACAAAAAATTAATACTACCTATTCGGCTGACTATGAACGGCTTGTATGCAAATCCATTCTTTTTCTTGGGTCAGATCGGTGCGAATCAACCCCGCAGATTTCAAGGCCGCATCCATCACCGCGAGATCTGCGGTCAATACGCCGCTGAGCAACAATACACCGGCAGGAGCCAAACTTGACCGGAGGGATGGCATGTGCTCGATCAAAATATTTCGATTGATGTTGGCCAAGATCTTATCGAACGGACCTTCCACCTCGATTCGATCGCCGATCAGAAAGGTGATATCGGATACGAGGTTAACCCCGGCATTCTCCCGCGCATTTTCAATACTCCAATCCTCGATATCGATCCCCACTACCTCTCCCGCGCCCAATTTTTGGGCGAGGATAGCCAATACACCGGTACCGGTTCCAAAATCCAGCACCCGATCGCCGGGCCGGATCAATCCCCGCAGCTGCTGCACCATCAAGCGGGTGGTGGCATGGTGACCGGTCCCAAAACTCATCATGGGTGTTATTACCAATTCGTGCTGCACCCCTGTCAGGGTTGGGTGAAAATGGGCCCGAATGCCAACGAAATCATCCACCACAACCGGATCGAAGTAAGATTCCCAGAGCTGATTCCAGTTGGTCTTCTCGAGCAGATCCAACGAATAGGAAAAGGATCTTTCTTGTAAATAATCGACAACGATTTTTTCCGGCCACGCACCATCTTCTGGGCGATACGCTTTCAATTGATCGGGCAATTGCTCGAATCCCTCAAAACCCATTTCATCCAAGTAGGCCACCAATTCGTCGGATTGCTCCGCAGATGATACCAGGACGGTCAGACAGCAATATGTTTCCATTCGATAAAAATAAAAGACCCTGACGAGCAGGGTCTGAAAAAATTAAGCGTTGGGTTGTTCGTCCTCCGGACGGGGCGGACGCGGGGCAGATTCTGGTTTCGGCATCAACACCTTCCGGGAAAGTTTGAACTTACCGGATTTAGGATCGGTACCGATCAACTTCACTTTCATGTGATCGCCTTCGCGCACGATGCCCTCTAGGGTCTCGAGTCGTTTCCAACTGATCTCCGAGATATGCACCAAGCCTTGTTTTCCGGGGAGGAACTCGACAAAAGCACCAAAGGGCATGATCGACTTGACGGTAGCATCATACACATCGCCCACTTGCGGCACAGCCACAATTCCCTTGATCCATGAAACGGCTTTTTCCACGCCATCTTTATTGACGCTGAAAATACTCACCTCTCCGCGGTTGTTGATCTCTTCCAGCGTAATGGTTGTACCGGTTTCGCGCTGGATCTCTTGGATCACTTTACCACCTGGTCCGATCACGGCACCGATGAACTCCTTGTCGATGAACAGCTTCACCATGCGTGGCGCATGCGGCTTCACTTCGGAACGAGATTCCGGAATGGCCTGA
This sequence comes from Bacteroidota bacterium, assembly GCA_005789565.1. Taxonomy (GTDB): domain Bacteria; phylum Bacteroidota; class Bacteroidia; order Chitinophagales; family Chitinophagaceae; genus JJ008. The sequence goes on from SXXL01000045.1 coordinate 4,009, forward strand.
TACATGTGATCGAGGATGTGGAGACGGGCCCGACGGGCTTGGTCGAGTGCCTGCTGCATCACTTCCATCTTCAATCCGTCCACTTTTATATCCATTTGCACGCCACAGATCCCATCCCGGGTACCGGTGACCTTGAAATCCATATCCCCGAGGTGATCCTCATCTCCCAAAATATCGGTCAGGACCGCATATTTATCGCCCTTGGTGATCAGTCCCATCGCCACCCCCGATACGTGCTTCGGAATACCGACACCCGCATCCATCAGGGCCAACGAGCCGGCACAGACGGTTGCCATGGAAGAGGAACCATTTGATTCCAAAATATCACTGACCACGCGGACCGTATACGGGAAATCACCGCTCGGCATCATTTGCTTCAGCGAGCGCTGGGCCAAGTTACCGTGACCCACTTCGCGACGGCTCTGTCCGCGCATCATCTTCACCTCACCGGTCGAGAAGGGCGGGAAATTGTAGTGCAGGTAGAATTTGGAGTCGACCGACTTGGCCGCACTCTCCACCAACAATTCATCCATCGGTGTACCGAGTGTAACGGTGGTCAGAGACTGCGTCTCCCCCCGCGTAAACAAGGCAGATCCGTGTGGTGAGGGCAGTACGTCCACTTCCATGTCGAGTGAACGAACCGTTTCCAGATCCCGTCCGTCCAAGCGAATGCGCTCGTTCAGGATCATATCGCGGACTACATCATACTGCAGGTCGCCGTAATAGGTAGAGGTAAGCTTCTTGGTGAGATCGGGTAAGGATTCTCCTTCGGCCAGTCCCAGATCCTTTTTCAGAAAAGCGATCACTTCGTCCTTGATCGCCGAGAAACGTGCACTGCGCTCGTGTTTGCTGAGTTTTCCTTTGGCTACTTCATAGACTTTAGGTTGCGCGAAGGCATAGATCTTGTCGCGCAGCGCCTCATCGGTTGCGGGCTTCACATAATCGCGCTTGCCTTTGACGCCAACCAGGTCGCGCAGTTCCTCTTGAGCCTTCACTTGTATACGGATCGCGTGGTGGGCGATCTCCAGGGCTTGGCAGAGGTCGGCTTCGGAGCATTCTTTGGCTTCCCCTTCCACCATCATCAGGTTCTTATCGGTCGCGGCAATGATGAAATCCAGGTCGGATTTTTCCATTTGGCTGCGCGTGGGATTGACGACGAATTGTCCCTCGACACGCGATACCCGCACTTCCGAGATGATCTCCTTGATGGGAATATCGGAGACAGCGAGTGCGGAAGAAGCGGCCAAACAAGCCAGGGCATCGGGCATCACTTCTGGGTCGCTGGAGATCAGGGTTACGAGTACCTGTACATCGCAGAGATAGTCTTCGGGGAAAAGGGGACGAAGGGCGCGATCGATGAGTCGGCTGGTCAGCACCTCATAGTCGTTGAGTTTGGCTTCCCGCTTGAAGAAAGAACCGGGAATACGTCCGGCCGAGGCAAACTTTTCTTGATAGTCGACTGACAGCGGGAAGAAACTTTGCCCCTCTTTGGGATCTTTATTCGCCACGACGGTGGCCAAGATCATACACTTGCCACAGGAAACGGTGACGGCTCCATCGGCCTGACGAGCCAAGCGGCCGGTCTCGATGGTAACCATACGGCCATCGCCGATATCGAATGTTTTACGAATAGGTTGTTGTAACATGTTCTTTGATTTGTGATCGGAACTGACAATAGACGGTTCGATCGGTGGAATGGATTCCCGATACTACGGCAGGTTGCATCGATCTGGGTGGAAAACGCCTTCCATGAAGCAGGCGTATAAAACGAAGCAAGCCCCGGCCGTGTAGCGGGGGCTTGTAATTATTTGCGGAGACCCAGTTTTGCGATCAAAGCACGATAACTGGTTAGGTTGTGCTTCTGCAGGTAATTGAGTAGGCGCTTACGCTTACCGACCACTTGCATGAGTCCACGGTTGGTGGAGAAGTCCTTCTTGTTGACTTGCAGGTGTTCGCTGATGTGGCTGATGCGCTCGGTGAGCAGCGCGATCTGTCCCTCGATCGAACCGGTGTTCTTTTCTGAACCGGCGTGGGTCTTAAAAATGTTCGCTTTTTTTTCAGTAGTTAGTGACATCTTTTTTTTCTTTTTGGGTCATCCGATTATTTTCATCCAATTTATGAGGGGGCAAAGGTACGAAGTCCGGGGCGAATGAACAAGTGAAATTTTATCAGAAAAGGGTATGACTGTCAGGGACTTAGCCCGAATCCAGTAGCTTTGTGCCATGGAACTTTCCGCCGATACCCGGGCCATTTTGGGCCTCCAATTGCCCACCGATCCGCGCTGGGTGAACCTCGCCGCCCACTCGCTCGAGGATGTTCTCACCGATCACGCCTACTGCGAACAAAAAGCCGCCACCTCCTGCATCTCCCTGATCCAACGCTATAGCCAATACCCCGAGCTCGTCAGTGCCCTGGCGCCGATCGTCACCGAAGAATGGGGACATTTTCGGCTGGTGCTGGCCGAGCTGCACAAACGGGGACTTTCCCTGGGCAAACAACGAAAAGATGAATATGTGAATGCGCTGCTGGACTTCCAACAAAAAGGCGGCGATCCCGAGACCCGCATGCTGGATCAACTCCTCACCATGGCCCTGATCGAAGCCCGCAGCTGCGAACGATTCAAACGCCTGAGTGAAGGACTCCCCGATCCTTACCTCCAACAATTCTATCGCCGCTTCATGGAAAGCGAGGCCGGACATTACACCCTGTTCCTGGAACTCGCCGAAAAATACATCGATCCCCAACACGTAAGAACCCGCTGGAAACAGTGGCTGGAATATGAGAAAGAATTGATGGGCAAGCTGGAGGTTCGCGGCGACCGAATGCACTGATCATGCAACAACCCCTACCATCCTCGCTGCAAGTATTATTGTCCGTCGACAATACCGCCCCGACAGTCAAGCCGATCGCCGGGGGACTGATCCATCAAACCCATCAAGTATCCGTCGGAAACCGATCGACCCTGTTGCAATCCGTCAATACCCGGATCTTTTCTGACCCAATCGGACTCATCCAAAATCACCTCGCCCTATGCCAGCATTTTAGCGCGCCCGATTCGCCGTTTCCGCATCCATTGGCCAACCCCCTGACCTTTCCGGATGGCAGTTGGCTTCATGTAGATGAATGGGGGCATACTTGGAGACAAACAGAATTCATCCACGGTGCCTACACGCGCGCTTTCGTTGAGGAGCCCAGCCAAGCCTTCACTTTAGCAGCATTTTTCGCACGCTTCACCAAACATGCCTCGACCCTGGATCAATCTCGCTGGTATATCCCCCTACCCCACTTCCATGATCTCTCCTTGCGATATGAGCAATTTCAACAGGCCCTCCAAGAAGACCGGGCCGGCCGAGCAAAAAATCATCTATCGCTGACCGACGAATTGAAAAACCGACATCACTACGTCACCCAATATTTAAAAATCCTTCAACACCCTTCTTTTCCGCTGCGGATGATGCACCACGATGCTAAGCTCAGCAATGTGCTCATCGATCAGAAAGAAGACAACTGGCTTTGTCCGATCGACCTGGACACCGTGATGCCCGGATATTTTTTCTCTGATCTGGGAGATATGATCCGTTCCATCTGTAACGGTGCGGAAAAAGAGGACAGCCCCTTGGAGCAGGTACGGTTCCGATCCGACCTGTTTGAATCGCTGCTCGATGGCTACCAGTCGGGCATGCCAAGCATCCTGTCGCCCGAAGAAAACCGACTGCTGCCGATCGCCGGTGTGTGGATGACCTACATGCAGTGTCTGCGGTTCACGACCGATTGGCTCAACGGCGATCTGTATTATCGCATTGAACGAACGGGACAAAATACCGAGCGTGCGGTAAATCAATTGGAACTGCTTCGGCAAATGGAGAACTACCTGATGCAAACCGGTCGGGGTTCGTTACTGACCGGAGAAATAATTTAATTCTACCGATAGGTCCACCTGCGGAAACCGCGCTTGCAATTGTGACGTTCTCTGATGATGTGCTTTTAGAAACTGATGATGGGCCCGACTCTCGGGAAATTGAACACGGTGCTTTCGGGCAGTTACCAGTGCCCGGATCTCCTCGATCAATGAGCGAGTAGACGCATCGAATGCATATTCGGTGAAACGCTCCAACACAAATTGTGTAGCAGCGTAATTGGGATGCACCAGATCGATATCATAAAAACGATGGTCGCGCAGCACATCGATCACGTACTCGTAAGCCGGGAAATAATAACAGTCCCGCACTTGCTCGGTCAGCAGCTGCACGGCCTGGATCAGTCGGGCTTTGCTGCGATTGTTTTCTACAACGCCGTCGCGGATGTGTCGGACCGGACTGATCGTTAGCATCACCTGCAAGGCTGGGTTGTCTGCGCGTATGTTTTCGATCGCTTGGGTCAGGTCGTGTACGATCTGCTCAGCCGATAGCATCTCCTTCTGGAACCAATCGGCCGGAGCGCGGTGGCAGTTTGCGACTGAGTTGCCCGGTTGCAAGCCACCCGCATGAGCCCGATCAGTGAGTTGATACGTAAAGGCGGAGCCCAGGGTCAGGATCAACCAATTGGCAGATCGAAGAAATACATGCGCCTGTTGAATGGAATCATTGATCCGCTGCAACGTGGTAACAGCATCCAAGGCAGAAAATCGCGAATGGTGATGCCAGCTATGCCAACATTCATTCAGAAAGAACAGATCCTCTTTTGTGTAGACGTGGGCGGTTCGATAATCTTCGAGGGCACGCACGATGGCATCGGGACCGAACAGGATGCCGTGGGGATTTTGCAGCAAGGGGAACTTCCATTCTTTGAGGGTCTCTCCGATGTGTTCGGTGAAGCAGGATCCCAGCAACAGGATCCGTTGCCGGTGATCGATCGGAACGGGGAGCGGATCGGGTGTGAGGGAGAGCTGAAAAAGCATCAGTTGAAGATAGTTTGTGCAAGCTGAATGCAGGCGCTGAGGCGTTCGCGATCGATGGAAAGATCAGGATGTACCGAAGACAGGTAATCGATCAGCGACTGGGTATTGATGTTTCCGACCAGTTCATCTTCGGCAAAGGGACAACCGCCATAGCCACCGATCGCTCCATCGAAGCGACGGCAGCCGGCTTCGTAGGCCGCGGCGATCTTCTCTGGTTGTCCGCCGGGACGGGCATGCAAATGCACGCCCCATTGAATGGAGGGAAATTCCGTGCGGCATTCGGCCACCAAGGTGCGAATTTGGTCGGGTGTGGCGAGTCCCACCGTATCCGCCAACGACACGATCGATACGCCCATGGATTGGAGTTCCCGGGCCAGGCTTAACACTTGATCCGGGTGATAGGATTCTCCGTAGGGATTTCCAAATCCCATCGATACATAGACAATCAGTTCGGCACCGGAGCGTTCAGACTGCTGACGCAAGCGTTTGGCCAGCTCGATCCCTTCCAACACGGATTGACGCGTATTGCGCTGCTGAAAAGTTTCCGAAACGGAAAGCGGATATCCCCAATAGGAAAGAAAGGAATGTTGTGCGGCCTGCTCAGCGCCGCGTTCATTGGCGAGGATGACCAGCAAGCGGGACGATGTATCGCGCAGGTCGAGGCCACGCAGTACGTCGGCCGTATCGGCGAGTTGGGGTACGGCTTTGGGGGATACAAAACTTCCGGCATCGAGGGTGTGAAATCCGACCGACAGTAACTGTTGCAGGTAAGCCGTTTTCAGTGCCGTGGGAATAATATCCTGTCGGCCTTGCCAGGCATCGCGCGGGCATTCGATGAGTTGAACGGACTCAGGCATGGCGTCGTTGTTTCATGGCTTCGTACAACATCATACCAGCCGCCACGGATACATTGAGGCTATCGAAATCGCCCGACATGGGAATATGGACTTGTTGATCGGCTGCCTTGAGTAAGGCAGGATAGATCCCTTTTTCTTCTCCGCCCAATAACAGGGCGAGGGGGATGGTGAGATCGGCCTGATCGATCGAGGTACCGGCCCGCATAACAGAGGCCAGCACTTGTATGCCATTCAGGTGTAATTCGTCGATGGCCTTTAATAAGCTCGTGACGCGACAGACGGTAATTTTTTCCAAGGCTCCGGCGGAGGTCAGGATCGCATCTTCTTGCAGGGCCCCGACTCCTTTGTCGGGAATGATGATGGCGTGTACGCCCGTGCAATAGGCTGTGCGAGCGATGCCGCCGATGTTTCGGATATCGGTGATGCCGTCGAGGATCAGGAACAAGGGTGTTTCGCCACGTTCCACCACCCAGGAGATGACATCTTGCAGGGATTGATATCGCACGCGGGCTTTTTGGGCCACGCAACCTTCGTGTCCGACGACGTGAAAGCTATCCAGTTTGGCAGCGGGCACCATTTGGATGGGGACGCCGTGTTCGGTGGCCAGTTTTCGGATATGCGGAATGGCAGTACCGAATGCTTTTTGATCGAGATATATCCGGTCCAGCGCCTGACCGGATTCAAGGGCTTGCCAAACAGCTTGGGGGCCGATCAGCAGGGTACTTTTTTTGGGGCGGGCGGGATGGCGGAAGGATTTCACGGAGCAAAGAAAGGAAAAAAAAGGCCCATCCGAGGATGGGCCTGATCAATTATCCGAAAGCGGTTAGAGTCCGAAGGCTTTTTTCACTTTGGAGACGTAGTCGAGTTTTTCCCAAGTGAAGAGTTCGACGCGTTTGCGGAGTGTCTTTCCGCCGGGTGCGAGGAAGGTCTTGGTAATGGTCTTGGGGCTTCGACCCATGTGTCCGTATGCGGCCGTCTCTCGATACATCGGATTGCGCAGTTTGAGTCGCTTCTCGATGAAGTAGGGACGCATGTCAAAGATGCTCTCGACGATCTTGCCGATCTGTCCGTCCGTCAACTTCACCTTGGCCGTACCGAAAGTATTAACGTTGATGCTGGTGGGTTGAGCCACGCCGATGGCGTAGGACACCTGAACCAGAGCTTCGCTGCAAACGCCGGCGGCGACCAGATTTTTAGCGATGTGGCGTGTGGCATACGCGGCGGAGCGATCCACTTTGGAAGGATCTTTACCGCTGAAGGCACCGCCTCCGTGAGCACCTTTTCCG